>CAZOCL010000025.1:0-33306 GCA_964578245.1 uncultured Klebsiella sp.
GGGCCATTTCCACGACCGTCTTTAGCGCAGGGGAGGCGGTGGCGTCGAGTTCCTTTGCGCGGGCCAGGATCTGGTTGAAGCTCTCGGTGGCCTTGGCCGGCTGCTTGAGGCGTTCGAAAATGAGGCCGATCTGATACCACGCGGGCAACTGCCATTGCGGCGAACGGTCGAGCTGCGCGAGGCCTTGATAGACTTGGAGGGCTCCGAGGAGATCGCCCTCCTGATAGAGCTGGTTGGCGACGTCGTTGCCGGCGCGCTGCTGCCAGTAGGCCAGTTGCACGGCGTTGGTCTGGCTGGCTCCGGCGAGCTGGCTCTCCATCAGGAGCATCACCTCGCGAAGGGATTCGCGGGTGCGGCCCAGCGTCTTGTAGGAGCGGGCGAGCAGGAAGCGCAGTTCGGGCGCGTCCGTGGACTCCAGGTTGCGCTTCAGGAAGTCATTGCCCTGGCCGATGGCCTCGTCGTGCTTGCCTTGGAAATGCAGGGCGCGCACGAGCTTGAACTGGACCTTGCCCTTGTCCAATTCCTCGGTCTCCAGGCGCAGCAGGCGAGCGAGATACTCGGCGGCCTCGGAATACTTGCCTTGCAAGAAGAAGGTGTCGGCGATCTCGATCTGTGCCTGCAAGACGAGCCGCTGGTAGTAGGGAAAGCGATCCAGCTTGAGCGTCAGCGAACTGGACAGCACTGCGTAGAACTTCGCGAGCGCGAGCGTGTGCGCGCCCATCTCGCGGTGGAGCAAGCCCTGGCGCAGGAGCACTTCGGGCACCTGCGGGTCGTCCGGATAGCGAGTGACGTATTGGGAGAAGACCTGCTGCGCGCGCAGCAACTGCGAGGATTGCTGCGCGGCCATGGCCAACTCCAAAAGGGCGGGGCGCTTGATGTCTTCGGAGGCGTCGGATTCCAGCAGCGTGATGAGAGTGATGACGGCCTGGGAATACTCCTTCTTCTGGCGCAACTGGCGGGCGACATCCAGTTGCTGCTGGTAGTCGCGGACCTTCCAATCCGAGCCGTCCACTTTCGGCGCGGCTGGCGGGCGCAGCGCGGAGTTGCCGAGCCCCTCGAGGTCCGCGGGGGGCGGGTTGGTGGCGGCGAGCGGTTTGGCGGCGGATTTGATCGCGGTGCGGACGCGGTTTTCGGAGAGGTATTTTCCGATGGCGGCGTCCACCGTGGGGGCGGTGTTGGTGGCGGCGGCCGCGTTGGGATTGGGAGCGTGGGCAGGGTCCGCAGGATGTGCGGGCTCGGGCTTCGACTCGGCAGGTGCGGCGGGGGCTTTCGGCGCGACGGGCGGGTGCTCGGCCGCGAAGGCTGGCGCGCCGAGGGCGAGCCAGACCAGAAGTGCTAGGCGAGCGGGAGACATGGGTCAGGGCGTGTGCGTGGGCGTGCTGTAAGTCGCCTTGCTCGATGGCGGCTGGGGTGGGGGGGGCGGAAGAAAGAGCGGGCCGATCACGGCGGTGCCCCCGTTCGTTCCCACGGGGCGAAAATAGCGGATGAGCATCTGCGCGGTGAGCAGGCTGTTCGGATCGCTGGGGTCAAACATCGGGCTCAACAGCGGGCCGGTGGCCGGGGGGATGGCGGTGGGCGGAAACACGATGGGCGCATTGGTCACCGTGACCGTGGCCACGGCAACATTGGTGATGACCGGGATCGGTTGGGCCACTGCCGGAGGCGGCGGGTTGGTCGTGGCCAGGGCGACGGCATTGGTCGGGGGCGCGGGCGGGACGGGATCCTGCATGAGCAGGGGCGGCAGCATCGCAATGGCGTGGGGAACCGGGCGCGCACGCCCCTCGAAGCGCAGCGGGGCAGGACCGATGACCGCCAGATAGCCCGCGCCTGCGCTCGCCGAGAGGGCGACGAAGCTGATCAACGCGAGCAAAAGCAACCGGTTCATGTGGTGAGGGCGACGCCTCTATGCGAGTTGGACGTGATTTCGCACGGCGGCCCTCGAAAGATCATCGGCAAATGCCGCATGGACTTGAGCGTTTCTGGTGCTTAACTTTCGCCCATCGGCTGCCGATACAATGCTAGCTGCTGGACATACTATGGAAGCCCCTTCCGCGCCCCGTGTGGTGCCACGACTCGACGAGGCGCAAATTGAAGCCCGGTTGAAAAACTGCGCCCGCCTGCCCTCGCTTGGGAGCATCAACAGCGCGCTGCGCGAGCTGCTTTCAGCTGACCAGAGCTACATCGCACAGATCTCGGAAGTCATCCGACGGGACCCAAGCCTGACGGCGCGGCTGCTCCGGCTGGTGAACTCCGTCTATTTCGGGCTGTCCTCGCCGGTCAACAGCATCGAGGAGGCGATCTTTTACCTGGGTGTGAGACAGATCCGGCAGCTCGCGATGCTGACGCCGGTGATCGAGGATTTCCAAAAACTGGCAGGGAACGCGCCCTTCCCCTGGCGCGAGTTTTGGCGGCACTGCATCGGAGTGGCCATCATGACGCGCGAGGTCATCAGCGTGGTGCGCGTGCCGAATGACGAGGCGGACTACGTGGCCGGACTGGTGCATGACGTGGGTAAAATCGCCATGGCGGCGGCGTTCACCGAGCATTTCGTGGAAGTCCGGCGACGGCTGACGGAACAGCCTGCGTCACTGACCGAGGTGGAACTCGACGTGCTGGGCATGGACCACTGCGAACTGGGTGCCCGCTATCTCCAGCATCACAACCTGCCCGAGGCAATGATCGAGACGGCCCGGTATCACCACCAGCCGGAGCGTGCCAGCCACCATGTCCCGATTGTGGCGGCGGTGAGCATCGCGGATCTGCTGGTGCGTCATGCCAAGCTAGGGGTGAGTGGCAACGTGTTGGACGTGCCGGCGGATAGCTGGCGGCAATCGCCCGCCTGGACGTTGCTGTTCCCGAATCTGAACGACCAGGAGCATTCGCTGGCGGAGGCTTCGCTCAAGCGCAGCCTGGGGCGGCTGCCGGTGGTTCTGGAAGGTTTGATCTAGGCGGAACGACGCAGATGGCGGAGCCCGAGCTTCACACCGCGTTGCCTTCCGGTTTCTGCAGGGCGTGATGCATGGCATCGGCGAGGGCCTGCACGCCGAAGGGTTTCAGCACGGCGTGGACCACTCCCGCCTCCCGCAGTTCCAGGTCTTCCACGCCGAGCAGGTAGCCGGACATGAGGATCACGGGCAGCTCCGGCCGGAGGGTCTTGAACTGACGCGCCAGTTCGAGGCCACCGAGCTGGGGCATGGTCAGGTCAGTGAGCACGGCGTCAAACTCCTCCGGCGTGCGGGTAAAGGACTCCAGCGCTTCCAAGGAATTCAGGAACGGGGCGACCCGGTAATTGAGCCGCTCCAGAAAGTTGCGGGCAGCCCACATCACGGCTTCCTCGTCGTCCACCACCATGATGCGCTGGCCGTTGCCGACTGGAATACGGGGCTCGATTGTGGCTGAGCCGGGACTGGTGGATTCCAGCGCGCGGAAGTAGAATTCAAAGCACGCGCCCGCACCAGGTTCACTGGCGACGGTGACCGCGCCCTGGTGCATCTGCACAATGCCGTGGACCATCGCCAAGCCCAGGCCGGTGCCTTGTCCGGGCGGCTTGGTGGTGAAGAACGGATCGAAGACGCGCTGTCGCAGTTTCGCATCCATGCCGCAGCCATTGTCGGCCAACGTGAGGCGCAGGTGCTGGCCAGGCAGCAGCGGTGGGTGGCCATCCGTGAACGATTCGTCCAAATCCACCAGCGCCACCGCCACCTTGAGATGCCCGGGCCGGCTGCCGATCGCATGGGCGGCGTTCATGCCCACGTTCATGATGATCTGATGGAGCTGGCCGGCATCGGCCTGGATCAGCGGTTCTTCCTCCGGCCAGTCGGTGATGAATTCGATGCTGCTCGGGAGTGAGGCGCGGAGCAGCTTGAGCGCTTCCTCCACCGTCGTGCTGAGGCGCGTTGGCTCGCGGCGGGCCTCCTTGTTCCGGCTGAAGGTGAGGATCTGCTTCACCAGGTCCCGCGCGCGGACGGTGCCGCGCAGGATTTGCTGGACCGATTCCCGCAACGGGCTGTCGGCGGGCAGGTCCATGGAGAGGAGTTCCACATGGCCGAGAATGCCCGCGAGGATGTTGTTGAAATCATGGGCCACGCCGCCGGCCAGGGTGCCGATGGCCTCCAGTTTCTGGGACTGGCGGAGCTGGGCTTCCAGGCGGGACTGGGCCAGTTCGTTGGCCTTTCGCTCCGTGACATCGCGGGCGAAAATCACCGCCCGGGTTTCTCCGTTGGCCGCTGTGAAGTGGCGTCCCCACGCATCAAACCACAGCCACTCGCCCGCCCCGCGGCGGAAGCGAAAGGTGGCCGCGCCCTGGGGCTGGCGCAGCACGCTGGTCACGAACAAGCGGTCGTCGGGATGAATCCGTTCCAGCAGCAGGTCGGCCCGCAGGTCGCTGGCCGACAACTCCAGATGGCTCGCGAGATTCGCGCTCGCATAATGGATGACGCCGGTGAGGGACAGTTCGACGACGATGTCATGCGCGTTGTCCACGAGGAGGCGGAAGCGTTGTTCGCTGGCCCGCAAGGCCGCCTGCGCACGATCCCGTTCCAACACGGTTCCGATCAATGAGACGGCCAGTTCCACGAGTTGCATTTCATCCCGTGAGGGCTGGTGCGGAGCGCGGTAGAAGCTGGAGAAAGTGCCCAGCACCTCCCCCTGCGCGGAAAAGATCGGCGCGGACCAGCAGGCGCGCAGGCCATACGCCTCGGCCAGCGGGCGATGATTCACCCACAGGGGATCGGTGAGCACGTCTTGGATCACCACCGGCTCGCGGCGGGCGATGGCAGTGCCGATGGTGTGGTGCCCCTCGCGGGCGTCGGCCTCGTTCAGGTTGATGTCCGGCAGGCGCAAGCCGGCGGCATGACGCAAGGTGACGCCGTCCGGCTCCAGCAAATGAATGCAGCCCAGCAGGCCGGCAGCGTTAAACTCGATGAACCGGGTGGTCTGCTCCAGCACCGTGGTGATGGGCGCCCCCATGGCGATGAGTTCCAGGATGCTGTGCTGGCCCACGACCAGCCGGTCCGCCAGGCGGCGCGCGCTGATGTCCACGTCCATGCACACAAAGCGCGCCTGGCCATCTTCAGCGGGGATGGCGAACACGGTGGAGAGGCACACGCCCACGGTGCCATTCTTGCGCCGGAACTCGTATTCGCACGGCCCGTGCGGCGCGCCACTGGCTTTCACTTCCTGGAGCAGTTCCACGAAGGCGGACGTTTCTTCCGGCGTGTGGATCAACTGGTCCAGTGTCCGGCCGACGGCTTCGGTGGCGGACCAGCCATAGATCAGCTCGGAGGCCGGATTCCAGAAGGTGACCCGGCCCTGCTCGTCGAACCACTGCACCGCCACGTAAGGGGTGCTCTCGATGCAGGCGCGCAGGCGCTGCTCGCTGGCGGCGAGGGCGGACTCCGCCTGTTTCTGGGCTGTGATGTCAATCAGCGTGCCGGCGTAGCCGGTCAGCGCGCCGTCCGCCATGTCCACGCGGCCAGCCCGGGCGGAGACCCACACGGTCCGGCCATCGGGCCGCACGATGCGCAGGTCGGTTTGAAACGTCTCGCCGCTGTGCGCGGTGGCTTCCCACGCGGCGGTGGCCGCAACCACATCGTCCGGGTGGATGATGCGCATCCAGCCTTGGTTCCTGGCTTCAAGGAAACTCAAACCGGTGAGTTCTTCCCAGCGCCGGTTGACGTAGAGACAGTTGCCGAGGGCGTCTTGCAGGTAAACGCCCACGGGCGAGAAGTCCGTCACCGCCCGCAGCTCGATGTCCGCCTGGCGCTGGAGGGAGAGGACTTCGAGGGCGGCGATCAGCAGGCGGGGCTCACCCGGGCGCGTGGCGGGCACTGGATAAAGCCCGCAGGTCAGCCAGCGGCGCGTATCATCCGGACGGGTGAGCCCGATCAGCAGGCTCTGGCGGGGTGCGCCTTCACGAAACGCAACGCGGAAAGGATGGTCCTCGGCGGAATACGGCGCGCCGTCCGATCGCATCATCTGCCAGCGGTCGAAGAAATCCGCGCGCGGCAGATCCTCGAATCCCAGGCCAAGCATCTTGGTGGCGGCTTCGTTGGCGGATAGCAGGCAGCCATCCTCCCGCACGACGATGACGCCTTCGGCCATCGCCTCGAGCACCGACCGGCAAAGGGCGAGTGAGGGGCTGGCAGCCTCCAACAGGGAGGACGCGACGGTCGGGGTCATGGTGAGGGCTGGGCCGACGACGGTTCACCCATACACGAGCAGGCACTGCGTGATGGGCGCGATACGGTGATGGTTCTTGAGCTTGTCAATGGCCGGTTCGTTCAGCGGCTGGCCTTCGGGCACGAGCAGGAGGCCATGCGCAGAGTAAATCGCGCTGGCCAGCACCATGCCGGGCTGCAGTTCGGAGAGCAGCACTTCGCGTTCCTTTCGCTGCACCCGGGCTCCGGGCAGGGCGCGCAGGAAAGCCCGGACCGCGTCCGGGTCGAACTTGGTTCCACTGGCGAGCTTGATGGCCTCTACTGCCGAGGCGTCCGGTTCCTCAGTGTCCGCATACGCCGCTGCCACTGCCAGCAGCCGGGCGAGCCAGGGGATTTGATCACCCGTCAGGCCATCGGGGTAGCCCGTCCCGTCGAAGTGCTCATGGTGCGCGCGAATGAGGGCGGCGGTGGCGGCCAGATCCGGCCCGGTCGCGACCATCTCCTGGCCGGCTGCCGGATGGAGCCGGATGGCGGCGCGCTCGTCGTCCGACAACTGGTCCGGCTGCAGGAGCCAGCGGCGGACGGTCTCGTGCGGCGTGGCGAGCAGGCCGAGGTCATGCAGCCAGGCGGCGAGTTCCAGGCTGGCGGCGTCGGCTTCGGAGAGGGACAGCGTTTCGGTCAGCGCGCGGCAGACGTCATGCGTCCGCCGGGCCCGGCAGCCGAGCAACGGATGGCTGGCCTGCAAGGCGCGGAGGGCGATCTCCGCATGGTGGCGCAACCGCTCGGCCAGGGCCAGCCGCTCCGCGCCGATGAGCTTGACCTGCTCGGCGAGGGACTGGTTCGCGGCAGAAAGCTGGAGGTTGCAGGCCTGCGTGGCGGACTGGAGGTCAGTGTTGCGCCGCAGCAGTTCGTAGCGTTGCACCGCGTTGCGCACCGTGGCCAGCAGCTCTTCGCGCAGCCACGGCTTGACGATGAACCGGTAGATTTCGCCCGTGTTGATCGCTTCGATGACGGTGCCCAGGGTCAGCACGGCCGTGATGAGGATGCGGCTGGCGTCCGGCTGGAGGAGCTTGGCCTGCGCGAGGAAATCCAGCCCGGACATCCGGGGCATCTGCTGATCGCTGATGATGGCGGCGAAGGGGATGGTATGCACCAGTTCCAGGGCGCGGACTGCGTCCGGCAGCGCGCTGACCTCGTAGCCGGCGCGCATCAGGGTTTCTTTCAGGGCCACCAGCACGATTTCCTCGTCGTCCACGACCAGGACGCGCAGTTTTTGGGATGGGACCGGCGGAGTGGCGGCGGGAAGATTCATACGAACAAACTTCGGAGCTGGCGCAAGATGGCTTCCGAGGACATGTCGGCGGTGATGATCAGGTCGGCACCGGCGAGCAAATCGTTGTCCAGCTCGTCTTGATTGCAGGCGACGACCTGGAGCGCCACCTTCAAGCGCGGGAGTTCCTGCCGGAGCGAGGTCAGCAATGGTCCCAGGCCCGGGTCGTGATGCTCCACCAGCACGAGGACGCCGTTTGGGGGATGGATGGCGGAATCCAGACGCTGCCGTAGCTCGTGATGGCTCAGTGCGGTGCTCACGGCAAAGCCCCACATCCGGAGCACTTCGGCGCTGCTTTCCACGAGGTTCGCGCTGCCGCCCACCAGCAGGACGGTCTGGCGCAGGGCGGGGGGCTCGTGCACCGGCTGGGCTTCGGTGAAGTCGGACAACGGAAGCCAGAGCCGGAAGGTCGCCCCATGTCCAGGCTGGCTCTCGGCCGCCAGTGCGCCCCCGTGTTTCTCCGCAAAGAGCTTGGTGTTGTAAAGGCCCAGCCCGGAGCCTTTGTTCATGGCCTTGGTGGTGAAGAATGGATCGAAAATGGTGGCGAGCGAACGCGGGTCAATGCCGTGCCCCGTGTCGGTCACGCGGAAGCACGCGCAGGGCGGACGGGGCAGGGGACCGCGCCAGTGTTCCAACGGCGGCAGCTCGGTTTCGACGCTGGAGCCAAACACCAGCCGGCCACCGCGCGGCATGGCTTCAGCGGCGTTGAGCGCGAGGTTGATCGCCACCTGTCGGAACTCAACCGGGTCGATATAAAGTGGCAACTGACCCGGGACCAGTTCCAGACTGGCCTCGATCGTGCGGGGGATGACCCGGCGGACCAGTTCGAAGACCTCGGTCGCGAGGACGTTCAAATCCTGATAGCTCCGCTCGCCGGTCTTGCCATGGTGCAGATGGATGATCCGGTGGACCAACTGGCTGGCCTGACGGGCGCTTTTCTGGATCAACTGCAGCCCTTCGCGGAAGGGATGCTGCTCGTCCACTTCAGACCCGAAGGACTCGCTCAGGGAATGGATGCCGGCCAGCACGTTGCTGAAATCGTGCGCCATGCCCATCGTGATGGTGCTCAGTGTCTCTTTCCACGCGGCACCGGAAAGGCGCTTCTCCGCCAGGGTCTGCCGGGTCACATCCAGCCAGACACCTTCGTAGCCCAGCAGCAACCCACTGTCGGTGACCACGGCCTGACGGTGTTCGAGCACATAGTGAATCTGCCGGGTGGCGAGGTTGCGGACCCGGTAGGTGCCGGCGGACCCGCGCAGGGTTTTGGCCGCCTGGCGCGCCCGCTGGCGCAGCTCCTCGGTGTCGCCTTCATGCACCACGTCCCAAAAGCGGGTGGGGGCGCGCTGCCATTCTGCCCCCGAGACGCCGGTCAGTTCCTCAATCTTCGGGCTGACGAAGGAGAAACTAAAATCCGCGCGCTGGCTGAATACAACGCCCGGCCAGTGGGCGATGAGATTGTGCAAGCGCGCCTCGGCCCGGAGCATCCGCACAAAAACCTCGCGCCGCGCGCCCTCGGAGGTCAGATGCTCGTCCCAGGGTCCTTCGGCCAGTTCCGTCACCGGTGGCAAAGTGGAACTGAGGCGGACCTGCACACTGTCGGGCGTGCGGGTGATCTCAAATTGAAACCACTGCTGCGCGCCGTCGATTCCCGAGGTGAGCTGGAGCTGGTCAAACGGCTCCGCCGAATACTCCAGCACCTTGAGCGGCTCCGCCCATTCCGGATAGCACTCAGCGAGCACGTCGCGAAGAGGCAGCCCAAGCACTTCCTCGCGGCTGCGTGCCAGCCAGGCGGCCATCGGGGTGTTGAGGGCCAGGATGCGACCTGCCAGATTGAGGACGACCCGTCCGGCGTCCAGCCAGCCGCGCTCCGGGGCCAGCCGGGCGACCATCGGGTTGGCGGGTGCGGTCCCTGCCGTCATGCCACCGCCCGGCGGGCGGATTTTTTCTGTGCAAACACGCGGCGAGGCTAGCGGTTTCCGGCCAAGGGCAACACCAAATTTTGGGTTTCAGCCCTCCGGTTATGCCTGAGGGGTCCGGTTCGGGACACTGCCGCGCTCAAGTTCCTCGGCAGCTAAAAAGCGCTCAGAGCGGGGGCAGGAGGGCCGTGGGGGGCAGGCCTTTTTGTCGGGCGGCGGCGATGGTAAGGTGGCGCGTGATGCACCCCAGCAGATGCGGCAGCTCAAAGGGCTTGGTGAGGTATTCTGCCGCGCCCAGCGCAAAGGCCTGGGCGCGCGTCTGGTTGGCGTGCTGGCCGCTGATGAAGATGACGGGCAGGTGCCGCAGCCGCTCGTCGGCCTTGATCTGGCGGCAGACATCCAGGCCGCTGATCCCCGGCAGGGTGATGTCCACGATGACGAGGTCGAACGATTCCTGAGTGAGCAGGCGGAGAGCCTGTTCCCCATCCGCGAGGATGGTGGGATACATCGCGATCTGGGCGAGGGCGCGGCGCAAGACGGTGACCATGTTCTGCTCATCCTCGAGAATGAGGACATTGGCCGCTGGCTTCGCGGGCGGCACCGGCTGGCTGGCTGGCAGAATCTCGGGCATCGGGCGTGTCAGGGCTCAAGTTGGCGGCAGCCGCCGGGCTGCGCAAGGTGCTTCTGGGCCATGCACCGGACACTACCAGCTCGCCCGGCGCGAGGCAAGTTCCTACCCAGCCATTCGTGCGCAGGAATATGTCCTGCCCGATGCGAGAAAGGTTGCAAGAAACGTTGTCATTGCGAGACTGGCGGCATGCCCAAGATTTTGATGGTGGACGATGACGATTCGTGCGCGGGGATGCTCATGAAGGCGCTCACCACAGCCGGCTATGAGGTGGTGCGTGCCTGCAATGGCAGGGAGGCCTTGGGAATTTATGACCCGCAGACGATCCAGCTCGTGCTGACCGACCTCTTCATGCCGGACATGGACGGGATGGAACTGATCACACGCCTGCAGGAGCTGGAACCCTCGGTGCGGATCATCGCCATGTCAGGCGGCGGGATGGGCCGGCCGGGAGTTTATCTGCCACTGGCGGAGCGGCTCGGTGCGGTCAAGACGCTGGCCAAGCCATTTCCGCTGGAGGAACTGAAGCTCGCCATCCTGGAGTGCCTGGACCTGGCGTAGGGAAAGGCCCGTTGGCAGGCCCACCCTTCAGGAGTAATTCTGCCACCCGGTGTGGCGGGGCTGGCCGTAGGCGCGGTTGATGTGGCGGAGATTCTGGCCGGCCTTTTCGGCACCTGCCTGCTCGGCTTCCGCCTGTGCCCGCTGCTCGTCGAGCCGCCGGGCGTTCTGGCCCTCCAATTCCATCAACTGCGAAACCACGGCGCGGATGGCGGATTCGGTTTCCCGCGGGTCGAGGTGCAGGATGGTCTGCTCGGTCTGGAGCGCGTCCGTGGCGGCGATGATGCGTTCCTGGAGGGCGTGCTTCGCGTTCTGGCAGCGGGAAACCTCGGTCCAGGCTCCGTGCAGAATCCCGTCTCCTTCCGCGAGGCTCAAGCGCCGCCACTGTTCGTAGAGGCCGAAGAGATGTTCGCGGGCCTTCACGGCTCAAGCATGGCTGGCGAAGGCGAGCGCCGGGCCGGACCGTTCCAGGTCTTCACCGCGCCGTTGGAGCATCTCGGCCCAGGCCTCGCGCAGGATGCCCAGCCGCCGCAGCACGTCGTTGATGCCTTCCTCGGACTTTTGGAAATTGCTCTCCTGCAGGCGCTGGTCCATGTAGTCGTAAAGGCGGCGGAAGTTGGTCGCAATCTCCCCGCCTTCGCGCACATTCAGCGAGTTGTTCAACTCGCGGATGATGGCCTGGGCGCGCTGGATGTTGTTGTTCACCGTGAGGTTGAACTCGAGCGGGTCCGGCTCCGCGAAGCCCAGCCGGGCACGTTCCAGAAACCGGATGGCACCATCAAAGAGCATCAGCACGAGCTGGCCGGGGGTGGCGGTCTGCGTGGCGACTTGACGGTAGGAGGACCAGGGATTGGCGAGGCTCATGGATGGGTCAGGTGTCCGCTGGTTCATCCTGCACATTCAGCGCCAGCAGGGAGGCGATGCGTTTGATGGTTTCCGGCGGCGGATAGGTCACGTCGCCGATGAGTTCGCGGGCGCGTTCCACCGCTTCCGGGCGCAGTTCAGGCGTGTCCGCGAGGGCGCGGTTGAGCGCGGCGGCACCATCAAACTGCGCGGTGTCCACACCATGTCCGCCGGGAGCCGATGGAAAGGCTTTCCAGTAGGTTCGGTTCACCGGCCCGCTGTTGCTGTTCGGGCTGATTTGCATACTCACTCGCTTCCTCCCGCTCCAGGCGCGGGACTTTTCGGTTTCGTCTCACTCGGGATATCGGCAGGCGGCGGGATAACTTGAGGCGTAATTTCCCGGGGCGGGATGGTCAGGGCCAGGGCGTGCAAGGTGTATTGGGCGAACCGCCGGGGCGTGTGGAGCATGACCTGCGAATCCGCCAGCGGCCCGGTCACCTTCAGCTCGCTGAGATAATAGCGCCGGGCGGAGTTCACCACCGTCGGATTGCCCGCGTCGAAGATCTCGTCCGCCGCCCACAGGATGCGCGCCGCCTCCAGGGGTTTCGTCGGGCACTCCACGAGCTTGAAGCTCCAGCCCACCGCCAGCGGGGGATACGCCCGATACTGCGTGAGCCGGCTGAAGAGCACCGCGTCGCAGCCCTGCTGTTCCCGCAGCCGCTGGAGGAACGCGGCGGGCAGCTTCTCCTCGGCCGTCCACTGGCGACGACCGGTCGCGTGATCTAGATCGTCCGCGCTCACGGCCACGATCTCAAACGCCCCGGAGCGCACCAGCTCGGTGTTCAGCACCGTCTGCATCGTCTCGACGCCCGCGTCCGCCTGCGCCCCGCGCGCGTCAGACACCAGCGGCAGCACGGCGACGCGGCGAATCTTCTCCGGCACGCCGGCGGGCAGCCGGTGGACGTTCACCGGCTGGTAGTCCGGGCCGCTGACCCGCTCGCGCGAGCTGAAGTCCATCGTTTCACAACCGGCGAGCAGGCCGACGGCGGTGAGCATCACGCCGGTGCGGAAGAGGTTATTCCAAATTATGTTCATGCAGTTGTCCTAGGTATTCCTCCAGCCGCCACAGCCACGGGACGAGGCTGCGTTCAAACACATCCGAGAGAATCATGGCGGCGGGCAGGGACTCCACCTCCGGCTTGAGCAGGATCAGCTCGACGTGGCCGACGATGCGTCCCAAGTCTTCGAGATGGGCGTCCAGGGTGTGGCCGCCAATGGCCAAGTCGGCCAGCCGGGCGCCCCAGAGGTCTCGGAGCATGCCGAGCCGGGCGAGCGGCTCGCGGATGGCCGTGCGCCAGGTCAGCCAGAGCCGGCGGTTTTGGGGTGGTTCGTTGATCAGCACGCCGAGCACGGCCCGCTCGACGCCCCAGCGCAGTTCCCGCACTTGCTCGCGGGTCTCGCCAGCCAGCCGACGGCTGAGTTCGGACAGGGTGATGGATTCGGCCTCCACGCGCTGGAACTGGCTGCTGTCCGCCCGTCCGGTCACGAGTTCCGCCGGGGTGCCGTCCACCCAGACACCGGACAGCACGCGCTGCCGGCTGGCGGCCAGCGATTCCAGCTCGGTGAAGATGGCGGGCAGCGAGCCAACGGAATGCGCCGACACCGTCACCGGCTGGCCATCCAGCCAGACGGACGGCAGGTGTAATGGGGCTGGTGTCCAGGCGTTCACCGACATGTTGTGGTTATCGGCACGGAAGGGGGCAAGATTTAGCAAAGATGCAGGCATGACTCATCCGCCGAAGCGTTGTTTCAAGAACTGCAACTGCTGATTGATTTTGGACTGCGCCGTCTCCATGGACACGAAGCTGTTGATGAGTGAGGAGCGGTTCGCCTGCACGAGCCGCTCCAGATCAGCGATCTGGGTGTCAATATCGCTGGATTGCTTGGTGAGCGTGCTGCGTCGCGTGACGAGCGAGCCGTCGTCCCCCACTGTGGCCTCCAGGTAAGTGCTGAGCTGGGCGGCCAGGCCGGTCGAGGAATTGGTGAACAGCTCCTTCACATCGGTCAGCTTGTCGGCCAGGGCGGTGTCGAGGGCTTCGCTGTCGGTGAGCGTGATCTGGTTGTCGTCTGAGGAAGTGGTGATGCCCAGGTCCGCCAGCTTGGTCAGGGTGGTGGTGAGGCCTGTGACCGGCGTGTTGGCGAGCCGCCGCAGCTTGGTTTGGAGTTCGCTGGCATCCGTCTGGCCCGAGAGCAACCCAGCGGTGACCTTGCCTTTGGCGTCGGTGGTGCTGGCCGTGGTCTGGTCAAGAAACGACTGCACCTGGTTGTAGGCCGAGATGAAGCCGGTGATGGCGGTCTTGATCGCCGCGGTGTCGCTCTGGACGCCGATGCTCACCGTGCCCGTGTCGAGCGCGGTGACAGTCAGGCCGGTGAGGCCGGAACTCGCACTGGAGATGGTGTTGGAATTGCTCACCAACGTGCCGCCGCCATTGACCGTGTATTCCAAATTGTCGCCGCGCGAGAGACTGCCGCTGGAGAGTTTGCTGGCGGCGAGAAAATTTCCGGTCACGTCCTCCAGGGCGATGCCCAGGTCACCGGTCGTTTTGTTCGTCAGCAGGAACCGGTCGTTCACGCTGTCGTAGGTGGCCGTGACGCCCGCCGCCGAGTTGTTGATGCGCGCGAGCAGGTTGGTCATCGAGTCGCCGGTGGCGCTGAAGGCAATGGTCACGCCGTTGATCTTGAATGCCCCCGCGCCGCTGCCGCCGTCGGTGACGGTGGTGGCGAAATTTGCCGAGGCCAGAGCGGTGGACTGCTTCACCGTCCCGAGCGAGTGGCTGCTGACCACGCTGCTGGCACCGTTGTTGTTGAGTTTTGCGGCGGTGAGGAAGTTGCTCGTGTCCACCGCGCTGCCCAGCGTGATGGTGCCGGTGCCGGTGAGCGTGATCTTGTCGGTCCCGGGGTCGTAGCTCCCGGTCACCGCGCCGCTGGTGGCGGTGTTGATGGCCGTGAAGACGGCCTGGAGGGTGTCTGTCGTCGCCACGGTGATTTGCTTGCCGTTCACCGTGAACGTCCCGGCGGTGACGGGGGTGGCGAAGGCGGCGTTGCTCAGGACGAGCGCGGAGACATCGCTGCTGCCGTTCAAGGCCGAGCCGGCGTCCGCGCCGCCCTGCTGCGCGCTGGTGGTGGCGAGCTGGCTGATGACAAACGAGTAGGTGCCGAGCGAAGTGCCGGTTTCGGCGGAGGCCGTGGCTACGTCGCTGTCGCTGGAATTCACTTTCCGGGTCTCGAACAGCGTCGGCTCGTTCAGCGCCTCCACCTTGTCCTGCAGCGTGCCGAGGTAGGTTTCCACCACATCGTAGGCGTTGTTGACGTTGTCGAGCGAGGCCTGCTGCCGCTGGAGGATGGTCTGCGGGGAGCGCTCCACCTCGGTGAGCTGGTCCACCAGCGAGCGCCAGTCGAAGCCCGAGGCCAGTCCGGAAAGTCCGAGGTCCATAGCGTGGTTGGTTCAGGTGCCGCGGGGCACGGGTTTGGGGTCAAAACGCGCGAACGCCCGCCCGGCGCTTGCGCGCCGGACGGGGTTCGTTTCGCGGATTCCAGAATTACTGGAGGAGCCGGAGGGCTGACTGCGGACTTGCATTCGCTTGGGCGAGCATCGCGGTGCCGGCCTGGACGAGGATGTTGTAGCGCGCGAAGTTTGTGCTTTCCTCAGCCACGTCCACATCCTTGATGCGGCTGCTGGAGGCGGTGAGGTTGTCGCGCAGGACGGACAACTGATCGTTCGTGTAGGTGAGGCGGGCGTTGGACGCACCAGCGGTGGCGCGGTCACTGGCCAGCTGCGTGATGGCGGACTTGACCGCCGTGAGGGCCGAGGCGGCCGAGGTGGCGTTGGAGACGCCTGCTGCGGTGGCGCCGGTGTAGGCCGCGCCGCCGAGGTTGATGCCGGACATGGAGAACGTGTTGCCGTCGCTGTCCACGACCACCGAGAGGGCCGAACTGGAGAAGAGGCTCACCCCGTTGAAGTCCTTCGACGCGGTGGAGGTGATGAAGGAGCCGAGGGTGCTGAACTCGCTGTTGTAAAGCGCGCGGTCAGAATCGGTCTTCGTCACGTCCTGGGCGAGGATGGACAGTTCGCTCATCCGGTCCAGCGCGGCCTGCACTTTTTGCAGGAACCCGTCGCGGGTCTGGTTGAACGAGATGGCGTTCCCGACGTTCGACTTCGAGGCGTTGGTCCGGTTGATCTGCGCATCAAAGCGCATGGCAACCGCCAGGCCTGCGGCGTCGTCTTCAGGGTTTACGATTTTCGAGCCTGAAGACAGGCGCGCCAGCGACTTTTCGAGCATGCCGGAGGACTGCGCAAGCAAACGTGAGCTGCTCAGGGCCGACACATTAGTATTGATGACCATAACTGGACTCCTTCCATGAGTCACCCCTTGCGGGGCTTGTTTGTTCTGCGGCATCCGTGCCGCTGGTGACTTTTTTTAGGCGTCACCGTTTTCCCGTCGGCCCTTTCCGGCTGCCAACCGCCGTGTCTTGCGACACCCAAGCTATCGGCGGGAATGCGCCGGGCTTTAGCAACTTTTTCAGGCACTGCGCGCCACGCGCTGAAGCGGGCTGGAAGCGAAATCCGCAGGGTGCCCGCGAAACACGCGAATTAACGCGAAAGGGGAGACTGTGTTATTGCCTGAGGCATCCCGGCGCTGCGCGGCATAGATTCCCGTTCCGAGGCGCCCGGCTCATCCGCTTTCAGTTGTTTCCCTCGGTGCTTTCTACGGGAGGGAGCGTTGTCAGGGGCGCTTCGTGCCGGTTGACATGGAAACATGCATGTCGAAGAGGCTTTCGTCGGACCAGAGCCAACCTCCCCCCGGGCCGGAAGCGATGAGCAAGACGCCTGCACCGAAGGCTATTTCGGTTGCCTCCCGGGTAAAATCTCGGCTCGCAAAGACGAGCAATGCGCCGAAATCTGGACCGATGCGTCGAAGCGCATGTCGGGCAACTCTGCCGGTGACCACTTCTTCCCGGAAGATGACGACAGTGACTGGCTCGGGAAGGTGTTTGGGCAGCCGTAGGGTGAATGGCTCGGACAAGACTCGCATGAGCCGGTCGCGGGACACTTTCCTGTGAACGGTCGCTTTCATGCTGCGCGCGAGAACCTGTGCTACGACGGAAATACTCCTTGGCTGGCTGCCAATGTCACGCCAATACGCGCGCGATGCCGCCGCGCTTCCGTGCCATAGGTGCACCAGAATTGGCACCAAAACCCGGCTCATCAGTTGTTCCTCCTTGCCATGCCGGTGCTTTCTTGATTTCTTCCCGGTGTTCCCGTGAAGCTCGGTTCGGCTTGCCGCTGGCCGGACGGTGTCCGTCGCAAGCCACCCGTAGCTGCACATCCAACTTGCGATTCATTGTCATCGACGATGCACCACCACCCCCAGAAAAAGTTCGTGCCGCGCACCCCAGCAACTCGCATGGGCCGCCTGCTCTCGCTGGCCTTGCTCGGCCCGGCCTGTGCCGCCACGGCGCAGGACACGCTGCTCCAGCCTGCTCAGTTGAAGAAGGAGATGCCCACCAACTCGGTGCCGCACTCCGCGCTGGCGGATGAACTCCGCTGGCTCAAGGCGGAGAAGATCACGATCACTTCCGTATCGAAGCGACCGGAGGATCCGTTCACGGCCGCCGCCGCCGTGTCGGTCATCACGGGCGACGAGATCCGGCGGTCCGGGGCGCGGACGCTGCCGGATGCGTTGCGGCTGGCCCCGGGCATCAGCGTGTCCCAGGTGGACGCGAGCAAATGGGCGGTGGCGTCGCGCGGGCTCAACGACATCTTCACCAACCGCCTGCTGGTGCTGGTGGACGGGCGCACGGTCTATTCGCCGGGATTCGCCGGCGTGTTCTGGGCAGCGCAGGATGTGTTGCTGGAGGACGTGGACCATATCGAAGTGGTGCGGGGTCCGGGCGGCACGCTCTGGGGTGCGAACGCGGTGAACGGCGTGATCAACATCATCACCAAGGACACGCAGAAAGCGCAGGGCACCTATTTCAACACCGGCGGCGGCACGCAGGAACGGTTCTTCGGCGAGGCGCGGCAGGAGAGCCATATCACCGACGATCTCACCGGGCGCATCTACTTCAAGTATGCGGACCGGGGCGAGCACCCGACGGGCACGGACCGGTGGGATTCCACTCAAGGCGGAGTGCGGCTGGACTGGCACCGGCCGGACACGCAGTTCACGCTCCGCGGCGACCTCTTCAACGTCAATACGCGCGACACCTTCCTGCGTCCGACGCCGGCGGCCCCGTTCTTCACCCCTGAGCAGCAGGCGATCGATTACTCAGGTGGCAACGTGCTGTTCCGCGCCGAGCACGATTTTAGCGCCGACTCACAATTTCATTTTCAGACCTACTTCAGCTCTTTCCGCGAGCATCGGTTCGATGTGCAGACGGAGGAACTGGTGGATGTGGAACTCCAGCACTCCGTCAACCTGACGGACTGGTGGAAGCTGATCTACGGCGCCAACTACCGCTACCTGCCCACGGACAGCCGGAACAACAACTATTTCACCTACAGCCCCACGGCGCGGGACCAGCAGATCTTCAGCGGGTTCGCACAGACGGATTTCCTGATGTTCTCGGAGCGGTTGAAGCTGACACTGGGCTGCAAGCTGGAGGCAAATGACATCACGGGCCTGGAGACCCAGCCGAACGTGCGTGTGTCCTGGAACCCCGATGACAAGCACTCGCTGTGGGCGGCGTTCTCGAAGGCCGTGCAGATCCCGTCACGGGCGAACACCGATCTGACCGTGCCTTTATTTGGGCCGGTGGGCACGGCTTTTGGCCTGCCGGTCATGGCCAGCTTCAATGGCTCGCCGAATCTCGGGGCGCAGGAACTGACGGCCTACGAGGTGGGCTACCGTGTGCGGCCGCGCGAGTCCGTCACACTGGATTCCGCCTTTTTTTACAATGTTTACAAAAACGGGTTTGGGTCCATCACCGGGGTCCCTGGATTTGTGGCCTTGCCGGCACCGCATCTGTTGGTGCCCATCACGTCGGACAACTCGGCGGACTTCAATTCGTTCGGCACCGAGTTGTCGGCCGACTGGCTGGCGAGCGAGTGGTGCCGTCTGACGGCGAGCTATTCCTTCATCAAGCTGGAACTCGACCAGGGCAGCCCGCTGGACCAGCTCGGCTCCACGCCGCAGCAGCAGGTGGGCCTGCGGTCCGCGTTTAATCTGCCCAACAACTGGACCTTGGACCTCGGGGTGCGCTACGTGGACCGGATCACGGCGAACAGCGTCAGCATCCCCAGTTATACAACCTTGGATGCACGCCTGGCCTGGCAGCCGCATCCCAACTGGGAGCTTGCTGTGGTTGGTCGGAATCTGTTCCAGCCCCAGCACTTCGAGTATTCTACCCCTGGGGTGAATCCCACCCAGGCCACGCCGGTGCCGCGTGAAGTGTTCCTGCAACTGACGGCGCGTTTCTAAACGAATCCTATGCTATGCTGGCAAACCTGAACTCCACTTCGGCCAGCGAACTGGGGGCACAAATCGCCAGCCTTGGGGGCTACGGTTTTTGGACCCTCGCGTATGTTCTCATACTTCGACACTCATTCCGGGAGCGCTCCTTCGGCATCCCCATTGCCGCCCTGTGCGCCAATGTTGCCTGGGAGACGCTCGCCTCAACCGTGCTCGGATTTCCCACGGGGCCCCAGATCGGCAACATGATCTGGCTGGGGCTGGATTTGGTCATCCTCTACACCTGTCTGCGGTTTGGGCCGGAGGAGTTTACCCAGCCCGTTGTGAAGAAATGGTTTCGTCCGATGGTGTTGTTCGGCGTGGGGGTGATGCTCTGGGCGGAGTCCGCGTTTGTGTTCGGGATCAACGATCCCTTCGGCATCCATGCGAGCTGGGTCAACACCTTCGTAGTTAGCGCGCAGTTGCCGGCGATGTTCTGGCGCCGAAACAGCCTGAAGGGGCAGTCGTTCTACATCGGCCTGAGCATCCTGCTGGGGGACATCAGCGGCTACTTCATGATCTACTTTTGCCATGAACAGATGCCCGAGCGAATTCACATGAACCTGATGAACGCGCTCTTTGCCGGCATCCTTGCCACCAACGTGCTTTACGTGACACTGCTCTACCGGCGGTGTGTGCAGGAAGGGCTGAACCCATGGAAGAACTGGTGAGACAGGGTGAACGTGGAGGACGGGAAGGGAGCAGATGCAGCGCTTGATTTCATGCTGGCCGTGGCCTGGCTTCGCGGGCCTGGTGCGTCTCGAAGCGGTGGTCTGCGCGCTCACGGCGATGGCCGCCGGGATGGTGCCCGACGTTTTGATCCGCTTCCTCTCACAGGCTCCGCTGGGCAGCCTCGTGGGCTGGCTGGATGTCGTCAGTCTGGTCCGCATGGCTGGCTGGGTGCACCTAGCACTCGTAACGGTTCACCTGCTGGCAACCCGCGAGACGGCGGGCCTGTCCACGCGCTGGCTGGCGGGCGGGCTGCGCGTGGCGACGGGTGTGGTGCGCTGGCATATCCTTTCGTCGCTCCCTACCCCAATGTCCTGGGCCGCCTGGGTGGAAGTGGCCTTGGTGGTCCTGACGCTGGCGGCGCTGCTGCGGCCGCGATCGGGCGACGCGCCGACGCGCTGGCTGGCTAATTATCCCCGACTCCGACTCGGATTGGGTGGGCTGGCTGTGGGGTTGGGCATCTGGTTCGGGTGGATTGGCTATGCCATGTTGCTCCGTTCGCCAGGGGAGGAGCGGTTTGCGTCGGAGGAGGCGCACTTCAAATATGGCGGGCTGACCAACGAGAAAGTTCATGGGCTGCCGCTCTACCTCTTTGAGGTGCTGCCGGAGGTGTTCCCCGACTTGCTGCCCGGCACGAATGGCTGGCAGTCCTTTGGGCTGATTCAGGAGCCAAACCGGCCCGGCCCTGTCGGCTGGTCCGTCCGCACCAACGGTTTCCCCCACCTCCTGCCCAATTGTGCGCTCTGTCATACCGCCACGTATCGTGTGCCGGGAGAAGACGCCTCGCGGTTCATCGTGGGCGGGGCGGCGTTGCAGCTCGATTTTCAGGCGCTGCTGCAGTTCCTGTTCGCGAGTGCCCGCGATCCCCGGTTCACCGGTGGACCCTTGCTGGCAGCGGTTCAGCGCAGGCATCCGCTCACGGCCAACGAAACCATGCTCTACGAGCGGCTGATCATTCCGACGGTGGCCGGGGTGCTGCGTCTGGCGGAGCAGGACTTCGCCTGGATGAACCGCCAGCCCCGCTCGGGTCCGGGCCGCTTCGACGCCGGGGCCATGCTCAAGTTTAACCTCCTGCGTCTGCCGTATGACGGGACCATTTCCACCACGGACATGCTCCCGGTATGGGACCGGCGGGCGGAGAAGCACATGTGGCAGCGCTGGACCGGCGGGGGCACGAACGTGCATGAGGAGATGCTGCTCAGTGCCGGCTCGCTGGCCGTGCTCGTGCCGGGGTTGTTTGACCAGGCGAGCTTCGAGCGTTACGCGAAATTCCTGGAGACCCTGGCCCCGCCTAAATATCCGCTGCCCGTGCAGGTGGCTCTGGCCGATCAAGGGCGCGCTCTGTTTGCCACGCATTGTGGAGACTGCCACGCGCCGGGTGGCAAGAATTATGGCCGTGTCACGAGCCTGCGCGACGTTGGCACGGACCCGGAGGTCTTGCGGGCTTACGACGCTCGCACCGTGGCCGCTCTGCACGCACTGAAGGAACGACCTTTCCTCTATCCCGCCCAGCAGCAGACCGATGGCTACAAGAACGTTTCGCTGGCCGGCATCTGGGCGCGCGGGCCCTACCTGCACAATGGCTCGGTGCCGACTTTGTGGGACCTGCTGCAAGCACCGGAGAAGCGTCCGGCCACCTTCGAGCGCGGCGGGGACATGCTGGACCCGGTGCGGGTGGGATTCACGAGTGGTCCCACCGCGACCACCAAAGTCTTCCATTACGACACCGCTGAGCGGGGCAACCGCAACATCGGCCACACCTACGGCGTTGAGCTGCCGGAGGCCGAAAAGCAGGCCCTCATCGAATTTCTGAAGACCCTATGAGCGATACCAACGATCCCAAAGCCTCCCGGCCCGGACTGTTCCGTCGGCTCGCCGGCGCTTTCGTCGCGCTGCTGGCCGCTGCCGCGTTGATCCCGTCGGTCCGGCACGCCGTGCTTAAACATTTCATCAAGGATGAGCGTGAGTTGCAGGCTGTGGAGGAGCAGATCAAGGCGGCCCTCGCCGCCGAACTGGCCAGCAAGCCCCTGCCCGGGATGCAGCCAACGCCGCCGGACATGGTCATCCTCCACACCGGGCTGACCAACTTCCAGATGCGCGCCACCTGGCACCGCACCCCGGAGGGTAGCGATGCGTTCCCCGTCGCACTGTTCCGCGCGTTGAACGATCCCACGACCGGCCGGCCTCTGATCGAGAGCTTCGCCAGCTATGGGTTGATCCCCGCGCCCGACGACGACACGGGTCTCCCGGTGGGCTTTTCGCGGATCAAGGTGAAGGAACACGACTTTGTGCTGACCGGCATCAACTGTGCCGCCTGTCATTCCACCCAGATCACCTACCGGGGCAAGACACTGCATGTGGATGGCGCGCCCAATATGCTGGATGTCGAGGCGTTCTTCCGGGGCACGCTCGGCGCGCTCAAAGGACTGCTCGAAGGCGGGGAAGTGGGCGACCGGGCCAAGTTCGTGCTCCGGTTTGCCTACTACAACGCCATCGAACTGGAGAAGATGCAGGCAGCCGGGCAACTGACCACCCGGCCCGCTTACGCGAGCAAGTCAGCCGCGGAACAGCACGAGCTTGCGCTGGCGTTCCTCAAAGAGCGGTTGAAATCCGCAGCCCGCATTGTCGCCTCATTCGATCGGCAGACGGCGGCGGGGCCGGGGCGGGCGGATTCCTTTGGGATCATCCGGAATCTCATGATGACGGAGGAACTGCTGGGAGCGCCGGGGAATTTCCAACCGATGACCGCGCCAGTAAGCATGCCGCATCTCTTCCAGTTCGGCACGTTCACCAATCTCCATTGGGACGGCAATACCACCACGGGCAATGATCGCAACTACGCGCAGGCAGTTGCGTTGGGGGCCAGCTTTGATCCGCAGACCCTTGTCTCCTCGGTGCGTCCCTACGACCTGTTCACGATGGAGCGGACCGGCCAGTGGCTGACCCAGCCGAAGTGGCCAGCGGAGATATTCGGTCCGCTCGACGCGGCGAAAGTGGCGCGTGGTTCGGAGCTGTTCCGCTCCCAAGGGTGCGTCAAGTGCCACGGCAAGGAGACCTGGACCCCGCTCGAAGTCATTGGCACCGACCCGAACCGGTTGGTCAATTACGCCTTGCCCGTGAACGTGAAGGGCGGGCGCACGGAGACGTATGCCACCAACCTCTACAAGTCGGCCATCGCCGTGAAGGAGAAGGCCTATGCTGAGAACCATGTCCCACCAGCGGACCAGAAGAAGATGGACGCCTGGCACGAGGGGGTGGTGCCCGCTTGGCTGGAAACGCTCGAGCTGGGTTACTTCACCCGTCCTTTGCGCGGGCTATGGGCCACCGCACCTTACCTTCACAACGGCAGCGTCCCTACGCTCTGGGATATGCTGCAGCCGGTGGACAAGCGGCCCAAGAAATTTGCCGTGGGCCATCGCGAGTTCGATCCCGTCCACGTCGGTTATGCCAGCACGTCGGAGCGCGTGGTCTGGGAGTTTGACACGTCCATCAGCGGAAATCTTAACACCGGCCACGAGTATGGCACCCGGCTCACCGACGCGGAGAAATGGGATTTGGTGGAGTATTTGAAGACGCTGTAAGCTAGGTGGAGCCGGATTGGAGAACAGGCGTTGTCAGCGGGGACTCCATAGGCTATAGCTGCTGCGTCCATTAAGGTGAATCAGAGCACGTCCAAGTCAAACCAGCTGCTATCCCGTCGCGCCGCGATGGGAGCGCTGCTGGCGGCGGGAGCCACGGGACTCTTGCTGAGAGTCTGCGCGGACGACGAGCCGCTGACGATTTTCTTCTACAGCCCCGAGACGAACATCAACAATTTCGGCCTGATCAAACGCGAGTTTGACGCCTTCTTTGCCGCGCACGGCGGCCACAAGTTCCAGCCGTTCAAGGATCGGGCCACCTTCGAGCAGCAACTGGCGGCCAAGCCGCGCGGGTTGTTTCTCCTCTCGAGCTGGCATTACAAGCTGCTGGCTGCCAAGGCCGAACTGGACCCGCTGCTGGTCGGCCACTCCAAGGGGAAGGCCACGCAAAAGCACCAGCTGTTCGGCCGGACGCTGAATCTGAAGGATCTGCGTGACCAGAAGATCGCCACTGCTGGCACGAAGGACTACACCCTGACCCTGCTGCATGAGATGCTGCCCGGCCAGCAGGCGTTCATCGACTCGCTGGATATTCTGGTCGTGCCCAAGGACATCGACGCCTTGATGGCCGTTGGCTTCGGCGCGGCCAAGGGCGCGATCGCCACCGAGAACGGCGCTGAAAAGCTGGCGACCCTCAACCCGAAGCAACGCGAGGGCCTGAATCTGATTGTAGATGGTCGTGAGTCACTCCTGCCAGTGCTTGCTTCACCGCGCTCCGCAGGGGCTGCCGGAAAGAAACTTGCGGAGATCATCGCCAACATGGGGACGACTCCGGAGGGCAAGACCTGCCTGCAGTTTTTGGGCCTCGAGGCCATGCGTGCTCTGGACGCCGAGCAGAAAGGCAAGCTCGCGCCATGAACTTGCGCCCTTTCATACAGCGCCTGGCTTCGCGCGATGAGCGGGCGATGAGCCGTGTGGCCGTGCTGGCCGCGCTGGCGTTATGTTTCGTGGGGGCATGGATTGTCCTCGGCCAGGCACCTCCGAACAAGATCCTGGTGGTCAATTCCGAAGGAGCGATTGAGAAGTATGCCGCGGCGCAGGTGGCTTTCCGTGAAACGATCGGCCAGCCCGTGAAGGAGTTGAACCTGGCTGGACTTAGCGACGCGGCGGCGGAGCGTGCCATTCGCGCGGAGGCTCCGACGGCGGTTTACAGCATCGGCGCAAAGGCGTTCATGGCGGCCAGCCGCGCCGCCAAGGGCAAGACCATCGTCATGTCCTCCGTCATCAACTGGCAGCACATCCCCGCCGCCAACGCTCCGGGGACGCATGTGATCGCCAACGAGCTGCCCAGCGTTTCCCAGCTCACCCTCTTCCGTTACTTCTTCCCGCAGGTGAAACGTATCGGGGTGCTCTACAGCACCGACTACAACCGACAGTGGATGGCCGACGCCATTGCCGCCGGCCGCGACGTGGGGGTGGAAGTCATCGGAGTATCGGTTCGCACGACTGCCGGGGCTCGCAGCGAACTGCCCAAGCTTTTGCCCAAGGTGGACGCACTATGGGTGACGGCGGACCCGGTGGTGCTCGCGGACGAGCCGGCGGTCCGCGCGTTGTTTGCCGCCCTCCAGGCCGCGAAGAAGCCGGTGTTCACCTATACGACGGCGTTTTCTGAATTTGATCCCACGCTGATCGTGGCTCCGGATGTGCCGACGATTGGACGCCAAGCGGCCGGATTGCTCATGGGGCTGCGGGCCGGAGGCAAGAAGGAAGTGCAGAGCCCCGCCGGTTCTGAGGTGACGCTCAATCTGCGGGCAGTGAAGGAATACGGCCTGCTCCTGAACGAGGAGGCAATGGACTCCGTGAACAACCTCATCCGGTAGCGCATGGATCACGCCCCAGTCACGCGCGGCATCCGCTGGAAGCTGCTCAGCACAATGGTCGGGCTGGTAGCCGTGCTGGTGGCCTTTCTGACGGTGGGCAATATAGTCAGCGAGACACGGATCATCGAGCGGGAGCTTGAACGGAGAATTGTCCTGCAAAAATCCGTGTTGATGGATCAAGGCAAGGCGCTGGCCGATGTGCTGGCCACGCAGGCCAGGGAAGACATCACCACGATGAATTTTTCCAACCTGGCGGAGGCCCTCAACCAGCGCACCCAGGCAGGGAGACGCACCGAAGGCGGCCTCATCTATGCAATCCTGATGAACTCCAACCGGATGGCGTTCATTCATACACAGCATCCCGAGTTGCAGCAGGAGCAGCTCAAGGACGAGCATGACTTGCAGGCCGCCGCGCGCACCAACCTCTTCGCCACTGAGCTGGGCACCGGAGCCGCGGCTGTGGTGGAGGTCACGGCTCCCGTCCGGGTGGGCGTGGAGCAGTGGGGCACGTTGCGGCTGGGTTTCTCGCTGGCGGCGCTGGACCGGTTCGTCCTGAACACGCGCCTGGAAATGGCCGAACTGCGCCGCTCAACCATCACACGTTCGGTTGGAGCTGGCGTGGCCTTCGTCTTGCTGGGCTGCCTGCTCGTCCTGCTGCTCTCCACCCGGCTCACTCAGCCCATCACGGAACTCACCGGCGTGGCCCGCGAACTGGCGAAACGAAACTTTGACGCCGTCCCGCAGCGGCGGGAGCACGTCCGGGACGAGGTGGACGTGCTGGCGAACACCTTCGTCAGCATGGCGGCGGACCTGAAGCGGACCTACGCCCAGCTCGAGGAGTATAATCGCGACCTCGCCAAACGGATCGAGGAGCGGACCCAGGAACTGGCCCGGATGACCGTCGCTGCCGAGGAGGCACGCAAATCCGCTGAGTCCGCCAACAGCGCCAAGAGCTCCTTCCTGGCCAGCATGAGCCACGAACTGCGCACGCCGCTCACGTCCATCATCGGCTTCAGCGAATTGCTGCTGGGGGAGGCGGAAGCGGACGGTCGGCAGGAGGCGGTGGAGGATCTCACGCGGGTCATGGATTCCGCCCATCATCTGCTGAACCTCATCAATGAGATCCTTGATCTCTCCAAGATCGAGGCGGAGAAGATGGAGCTGCATTTGGAGCGTTTCCCCGTCGCCCAGGTCATCAAGGAAGTCACCAACACGCTTGGCCCACTCGCTGCGAAGCGGGGCAACCAGCTCATCGTCGATGTCGAAGGCGATCTCGGCACGACATTGTGCGACTTGGTAAAGCTGCGGCAGTGCCTGCTCAACCTGCTCAGCAATGCGAATAAGTTCACCCAGCAGGGCCGCGTCACGCTGGCTGTCCGGCGAGTGAGCCGGGCAGGGGAGGACGGCCTCGTCTTCCGGATCTCCGACACCGGCATCGGCATGACCCCGGAGCAATTGGGCAAGCTCTTCCAGGCCTTTCAACAGGCGGACAGCTCCACATCCCGCAAGTTTGGAGGCACCGGTCTGGGCCTCGTCATCACCCGGAAGTTTTGCGAATTGCTGGGCGGCAGCGTGGGCGTCACCAGCCAGGTCGGGGTTGGTTCCACCTTCACCATCGAGCTGCCCGCCGAGGTCAAGAGGCCGGAGAAGCCAGCCAAGCCTGAGACGAAACCAGCCCCGCAGGCGCTGCCGGTCAAGGTCGTGCAGCCGGTGTTGAAACCGGTCGAGAACGTCCTCTTCCAGCTTGCCACCCAGCCCGGAACCAACGGTGCCAAGCCGCTCGTGCTGGTGGTGGACGACGACGTCAATGTCCACCAGCTCGTCGAGCGCACGCTGGCTCCGCTGGGCTGCCGTTTCCGCTTCGCCAAGAATGGACAGGAAGGCTACCAGCTTGCGCGCGAACTGCGGCCCACGCTCATCACCCTCGATGTGGACATGCCGGTGCAGGACGGCTGGGCCACCATCGCGCAGATCAAGTCAGACCCCGAACTCGCCGCCACACCGGTCATCATGCTGACCATGAGCAGTGGCGACAAGGACCTGGGCTTTACTTTTGGAGCCGCCGAGTTTCTCGCCAAGCCAGTCGAAGGCGCACAGCTTACGCGCATCCTGAAGCGCCATCTGGACGGCGTGGCGAACGGCTTCGTGCTGATCGTGGATGACGACCCGGACATCCGCGAGTTGCTGCGCCGGCAGTTGGAGGCGCAGCAGCTTGGCATTCTGGAGGCAGCGGACGGCGCGGCGGCGCTGGCCCTGTTGGAGCGCACTCGTCCAAGCCTGGTAATCTGCGACCTGATGATGCCGGAAATGGACGGCTTCAAGTTCCTCGCCGAATTCCGTCGTCGGCCGGAGTGGGAGAACATCCCGGTGGTGGTCCTGAGCGCCAAGTCACTCACCGAGCAGGAACGCGGATTTCTTTCCACCCACGCCCAGCTTTTCATGCAGAAATCCGACGCCGCCCGTGCCGAACTGGTCCATACCGTCAAACATCTCCTCCATCGAAATCACCCCTGACGCTCTCCTGCCATGGCCAAGCTCCTCATTATTGATGACACCGAGAACAACCGCATCCTCCTGTCCCGCCGCCTGAAGCCGCGCGGTCATGAAATCCTGCTGGCGGAGGATGCCGAGCAGGGCATTGCGCTGGCGAAGGAACACCTGCCGCACCTGATCTTCATGGACGTGGGCCTTCCGGGCATGGACGGTTGGGAGGCGACCCGCGCCCTCAAGGCTGATCCCGCGACCGCAGGCATCGCCATCATCGCTCTCACCGCGCACGCGATGAGCGGAGACCGTGACAAGGCCCTCGAAGCCGGTTGCGACGAATACGAGAGCAAGCCCATTGATTTTCCGGCGCTCTTTTCAAAGGTGGATGTGCTCCTGGCGGCACGCACTTCGGGCGCATCCCCGCCGGCCACTCCACCTGCGTAAGGTTCCGTCCGCCGCCCATGCCATCCGGTCTCCAATTCATTCCTGTCCCGGCCCGCGTGGCGAAGGCCCGGCACGATCTGCGCAATCCGCTGGGCGAAATCATTGGCTTTGCGGAGATCCTCGGAGAGGAGGCCCCATTGCTTGCCCAGCCGCAGCTTCAGCCAGCGTTCGCGGCGCTCTGTGCGGACGCCAGCGCGTTGCTCAAGGAAATCAACGAGACGCTCGAACTGGACAATCTTCGCAATGAGCCGGCGTCCGTCGAAAGTCTTCGCGCAGACATCCTCGCGTATGGGCAGCGCGCCTCGGCTGCGGCGGGAGAACTGCGCGTCCAGTGCGGCAGACTGCCTGACCAGCCGTTTCTCGATGACCTGGGCCGCATCACCACGGCCGCCTGTCATCTGACCGAGCGCGCGCCTTTGCTGCTCGCCGATCTTTATGAACGTGGGCGTGACGACCTTGATCTGCACGCCGAGGGGCGACCTGACGACGGGTTTGAGTCCGGCATCAGTGGAGATACCATCTTCCTTCGGCGGCCTGCGACCATCTCGGCGACCGACTCGACCGGCACCACCTTTCGTTCCCGGACTGCGGCTGCACCTGTGCAGGCGGCCGCCATCCTTGTGGTGGATGATAACGAGGCCAACCGCGCCTTGCTCACCCGTCGGTTGGTGCGAAACGGGCATACTGTGGCCCACGCGGACGACGGCCAGCGCGCGCTGGAAATGGTTCGCCAGCATCCCTTCGACCTTGTGCTGCTCGACGTGCTCATGCCCAACCTGACCGGCCACGAGGTGCTGGCCGAAATGAAGGCCGACCCCGCTTTGCGGCACATCCCGGTCATCATGATCACCGGGTTTGACGACCTCGACAGCCTTGTCCGCTGCATCGAGGGGGGCGCGGAGGATTACCTGACGAAACCGTTTGATCCCGTTCTGCTCAATGCCCGCATCGGGGCCTGCCTCGAAAAGAAGCGCCTGCGTGACCGCGAGCGTGAACATCTGGCCGAGATTGAAGAGCAGCGCCGCCGGGCGGACGAATTGCTCCGGGTGATTCTCCCACATTCCGTCGCCCTTGAGTTGAAGGAGACCAATGCCGTCAAACCCCGCCAGCATCCGCACGTGGCGGTGCTCTTCAGTGACGTGGTCGGATTCACCGCCTACTGTGACAAGCATCCGGCCGAGGAGGTGATCGTCCACCTTCAGGCGCTGGTGCAATCCTTCGAGGAGATCGCGGCGCGCCATGGCCTGGAGAAGATCAAGACCATTGGAGATGCGTTCATGGCCACCGCCGGGCTGATTGAGCCGGTGGAGAACCCGGCACTCCAGTGCGTTCGTGCTGGCCTGGAGATGGTCCGCGCCGCCCGCGCACTGCCGAGCGGCTGGGACGTTCATGTGGGGATTCATACCGGTCCGGTCATTTCCGGGGTGGTGGGACAACGCAAATACCTCTTCGATGTCTGGGGTGACACAGTGAACACGGCCTCGCGGATGGTTGATCTGGCAGGCAGCGGCGCGGTCTGTTTGTCGGAGCACACCTGGCGGGAAGTGGCGAGTCACTGCATCGGAGTTTCGACCGGGACCTTTCAAGTCAAAGGCAAGGGCGAGATCGAAGTGTTCCGGGTGGATTCGGCGGCTTGAGTGAAGTTGGCTTCTCACGCTGGAAATCGCTGTTAGCATCGGTCGCGTGCCCGGTCATTGCGAAATAGTCCAGAGACAGAGTCCCCGTGCGATTGGGGCGTGTTGGCTGGCCGCACTGATCTTGCTGGCTGGGGCCGGCACGAGTTGGGGTGCCGAGTTGCGCTTCAATCGTGATGTGCGGCCAATCCTCGCGGACAACTGTTTCGCCTGCCACGGTCCGGATGCCGCCCAGCGGAAGGGAAAGCTCCGGCTCGATGTGCGCGAGGAGGCGGTGAAACCGTTGAGTTCTGGCGGCACGGCCATCGTGCCTGGGCAGCCGGGGAAGAGCACTCTGGTGTCGCGCATCGAATCGTCGAACAACGACGAACTAATGCCGCCGCCCAAGTCCCACAAGCAGCTCACCCTGGCGCAGAAGCAGGTGCTGCGACGCTGGATTGTGGAGGGCGCGAAGTATGAGGCGCACTGGGCCTTCACGCCCATCGAGCGCGTGCCCCTGCCGGCGGTGAAGCTGAAGACGTGGCCGCGCAATGGAATTGATCACTTCATCCTCGCACGATTGGAGCAGGCCAGGCTCGCACCTGCACCACCGGCTTCGCCGGATGCACTGATGCGCCGCGTGAGCTTCGGGGTGACCGGTCTCCCGCCTACGCCGGAGGCGGCGGCTTCATTCGTCACCCGCCCAGGTGATGCCAGCTATGCCGCCGTGGTCGAAGGCCTGCTTGGCTCCACGCAATACGGCGAGCATTGGGCGCGACACTGGCTGGATCTGGCGCGCTACGCGGACAGCGCCGGATACGAACTGGATTATCTCTTCACGCACGCGTGGCGGTATCGTGACTGGCTGGTGCGGTCCTTCGCAGGGAACAAGCCGATGGATCGCTTCATCCAGGAGCAGATCGCGGGTGACGAGCTTTGGCCCGGCAGTGAAGAGGCGACGGATGGCGCACTCTTTCTCACCATCGGACCGATGCGCCACGAAGGCGGCATCCAGCGCGCGAAGGACCGCGAGAACGAATGGTTCACCGATCTCGCTGACACCACCGGCGCAGCTTTCCTGGGCATGACGACTGGGTGTGCCCGCTGTCACGATCACAAGTTCGATCCCCTCACGCAGACTGACTACTACGGCCTGCACGCCATCTTCGCCGATAGCGAGTTCACTACGGAATACGTCGGCCCGGGGAACGCCAACACGCGTCCGGCCTACATTCGCCCAGTGATCCGGGCGAAGCCGGGTGAGGTCCAGGTGCTGCGACGCGGCGAGGTGGACCTGCCGTTGCGCGAGGCGGTGGCGGCCCTGCCCGCCGCGTTGCCGGGTGGCGGTCCGCTGGCAGCCGAGAAGCATCGTCGGGCCGCCTTGGCGAAGTGGTTGACGGCCACGAACAATCCACTCACCGCCCGGGTGCTGGTGAATCGCGTGTGGCAGTGGCACTTCGGCCAGGGTCTCGTCCGCACCGCCAGCGATTTTGGCCGCCAGGGCGAAGCGCCTTCGCATCCCGAGTTGCTCGACTGGCTCGCGAACCAACTCATTGTCAGCGGCTGGGACCTGCGCCGCCTGCAACGCCTCATCCTCGAATCCGCGACCTACCGACAGTCGAGCGTTCGCCCGGCTGAGGCGCGGGCGATGGATCCCGAGAACCGGCTGCTGTCCGGTTTTCCTCGGCGTCGTTTGCAGGCCGAGGAATTGCGCGATGCCTTGCTTGCGGTTTCAGGAGCGTTGAATGCGAAATCGTTTGGTCCGCCGGTTGTGCCAGCCGTGGAACCGTGGGCGATTGCCGCACTGCGCAACCGGAACTGGGAGCCGACGAAGGACGAAGCGGAGTGGCGTCGGCGCAGCCTTTACTCCGTGGTGCGCCGCTCCATCAAGCTGCCGTTCTTCGAGGCCTTCAACAGCCCGGACAATGTGACCAGTTGCGCGGGACGCGACAGCACGGTCGTGGCCTCGCAGGCGCTGACCTTGCTCAACAGCGGGGACACGCTCATCCACGCCCGGGCGTTGGCGGGCCGGTTATGGCGGGAGAGCCTGGGCGAGACGGCCAAGGCCGCCTCGCTGGCGTGGCGGCTGGCCTTTGGACGGCAGATCACCTCGGCGGAGAGCCAGCGTGCGCTCGCCTTCGTGGAGGCGCGTGAAGCGGACTGGAGCAAAAGCCAGCCAGCCGCCGGGGCCTTGCCCACCGGCCTTGCCGATGCGCAGCCGATGCCTCCCGCGCGCGGAGCCGCGTGGGTCGAGTGGTGTCTGGCGCTGCTCAATGCGAACGAATTCGCCTATGTGGACTGAATCCAAGTCATCCTTGCTCAGCCGCCGCGACTGGCTGCGTCATGCCGGTGGCGGACTGGGCGGCCTCGCGCTGACCTCGTTGCTTGCGCGGGATAGCTGGCTGCACGCGGCGGAAGCTCCGGCCGTGGCGAGTTCATCGGCTGCGCACGCGCCGCACTTTCCGGCCCGGGTGAAGGCCGTGATCTACCTCTTCATGCATGGCGGCCCCAGCCATGTGGACACCTTCGACCCGAAGCCGGCGCTGACCAGGTTTGATGGTCAGCCACCGCCGGAGGAGTTTCATCAGTTGAAGCTGCAGTTCACGGATGTGAAGAAGCAAAAGCTGATGGGCAGCCCGCAGACTTTTACCCGTTCGGGCCGGAGCGGCATTGAGATTTGCGATTCGCTGCCGCAGTTGCAGCAGTGTGCGGATGATCTGTGCGTGATTCGCAGCATGCACCATGAGGTGTTCAACCACACGCCGGCCATCTGGCTGGCGAACACGGGCTCGTCGTTGCCCGGTCGAGCTTCGCTCGGCGCGTGGCTCTCCTACGGGCTCGGCAGCACGGCGGACAATCTCCCGGCGTTTGTGGTGATGCACTCGCGTCCGCTCAAGCCCGGGCCGGGTGTGTGGGGCAGCGGCTTCCTCCCAGCCGTGTATCAGGGCACGCGCGTGAGCACCGGGCCGACACCGATTCCGCACCTCGCCCCGCCAGCCGAGTTGCGCGGTGGGAACCAGCGCGCGTTGCTCGACTATTTGCAGGAGTTGAACCGCGATCACGCCGCCGGTCGGCTCGACACGCAGCTCGATGCACGCATCGCCTCCTACGAACTCGCTTTCCGCATGCAGAGCGCTGCGCCCGAGGCCGTGGACCTCAACCGCGAAAGTGAGGCCACCCGCGCGCTCTACGGCAAGGGCTTCGGCGAGCAGTGCCTCGTGGCGCGCCGGCTCGTGCAGCGCGGGGTGCGGTGCGTGCAGCTCTATCACGGAGGTGACAACGAGGACTGGGACACGCATGGCGACAACTTCAACGGCCAGAACCGGCGGCTGCGCGAGGTGGACCAGGGCTGCGCGGCTTTGCTGAAAGACCTCCGCCGTCTCGGCATGCTGGAGGACACGCTCGTCGTCTGGACCGGAGAGTTTGGTCGCACGCCGACCACCGAGGGCAAGAACGGTCGCGACCACAGCCCGTATGGCTACTCGATGTGGCTGGCTGGCGGTGGCATCCGTGGCGGCCAGGTTTACGGGGCCACGGATGAGCTAGGCTTCCGCCCGGTCGAGAAACCTGTGCATATGCACGACCTGAACGCGACGCTGCTGCATCAGTTCGGCCTGAATCACGAGCGTCT
>CAZOCL010000026.1:0-33193 GCA_964578245.1 uncultured Klebsiella sp.
CCTCGTTGCGCTGGACCTCCGTGACGGCCTCCACAGCGGAGGAATCGAGGGCGGAAATGGTCTTGTCCTTCATAGCGTTATTGTTCTTAAAACCGCCGTTGTCCCCGCTTGCCTCGCACTGCCGGACTGCAGTCTCGGCAACTGATTGCCCGATGCAAAACTAGGGGAACCTCACGAACCTTGGGCGCTTTCACGGCGCGCCGGATATGGGGCGTTCTCCCCATGTGAGAACGGCCCGGTCTCGCTCGTCTCACCATGTGCCCAAGCGAGCGGGAAGCCGATGCAGCGTGCTTGCTCAGCGGGCTGCCTCCTGGTGTCTGCTGCCCGCAAGCTTTTGCCCAAGTGCCGATTCAGGAGGTGAATTCGTTTGGGGACGCATGGGGTGAATGCCCCATCGTTGTCTCCTGCTCCTTCCGTCAACATGCCGCCGTGAATCCTGGACCAGCAGAAACAAGGCTGAGTCGAGCACAGCCGCACCCTGCCTCGTTGAACGCCAGCCGTTGCCGAGTGCAGAGCATCTACAATTCAAACCGCCTCGCTCCGCCTGCCGAAGGCATCGCCGCTCCCCTCAACTCAATCGCATGGCCATGGCGAGGAAACATTCTCTCGGCCTTGGTCCGCGCCCCAGCGAACGTGGCCTGTCAATTCTTGAGGAGGCGCTGCGCGCCCCAGCTAGTGGCGCTGAGGGACCACCCTTAGTAAAGAGGGTTCTTTTTCCAACTCCACCAGCATGAAAAAATCCCGAGCCCACGTCCTGGTGGTCGAAGACAACCAGGACATTGCCGACCTGACGCGAGCTGCCTTGCGCCACGTCCACATCGAAGCCTCCATCGCTATCACCGGGGAGGCGGCGCTCATGCGCCTGGCCACCGAGTCCTATGATCTGATCCTGTTGGACATTGTTTTGACCGGCATGAACGGGCTCGAGGTATGCCGCCGCTTGAAGGCGGATGAGCGGCTCAAGCATATCCCGGTCATCTTCCTCAGCGGCCAGACCAGCCGGCACTACAAGGATGAAGCCTGTCGGCTCGGTGCAGTAGACTTCATCGAAAAGCCCTTCACCGTGGCGGAGTTGCTGACGCGCGTCACGGGCCGCTTGAAACTAGGGACGAATGATTTGACGACCGCGCTCCCAGATGTGGTGGTGCCGATCCATTGACAACGGCACGCGTCGGCCAATTCTGGCACCCACAAATCTATCGCTTCGGCGGGAGCCCGTTGATCCGGCGGAACTCCCTTCCACATTCCTTGGAGCGGCCGCCTACCATATCGCAAGGGGTTGCGTCAAAGGCGCGAAGGGGTTCGCGCGAGGATTCGGCCTGCATCATCCCGTTGCAATTCCTTGGAATACCTGACTGCAATTCGCCTCGAATACCGCCTGAGCGAACCCCGGCGGAGTTGCAGACCTGACCGCGGCGCGGGACGCCGAGGGCGGCATCCGGTGCATCCGGCTGCCTTCGACAGGTGCCACCCATTTCACCTCTGGCATGCCGAAGCCGTTGCCCGTCCAGAGACACGTCCGCTTGGTGTATGCGTCGGCGGGCGGGTCCACATACCCGCCGTAATCGCAGGGATTGAAGGTGTAGTCCGGGGCGCGCCAGTAGGTGGAGACGGTGCTCACCGGATTCTCGATCACATAGGGTGCTCCTGTCCATTCGGCCAAGCGGACGGCCGCGTCGAACAGTTGGAGGCTCTGAATCAATCCGCCCAGGCCCTTGTCTCGAAACCACCTCGCCCCGCTCACGGCGACGTGGGTGCAAGGCGGGAAGGCGAACAGGATTTTGACCGGGCCATAGGGTGGCAACCATTCTCGCACGTCCGCGCCCACACGGATGATGTTCCCTTCCCGCGTCTCGCCGGCGGGATGCCGCAGATCCACGCAGTAGCAGAGAAACCCGGCCTTGGCCCAGGGCTTCACCACGTTACCCGTGAGGTCGAACAAGCTGACGACGATTCCTTGCGCCATTGACCGTGAGGGGCAATTAGCGCTGCTTCCCTTTTGACTGCCGAGCGAGCTCGGAAGCGAAGTCCCCAATCAAGTCGCCAATCTCGCGGAGCAAGGCTCGAATCAAGTTGCTGTCCGCGCCCATTCGGCCTTGGCGCTTCATTATGCTCACGAACAATTGCTTCGCCCATCTGCGGAAGGCCCGATGCGACGCGGCGCGTGACATGCGGCGGGATACGTTGTTTCCTATTTTCATATCCCAGCAGAATAAGTCCGCAGGCAGAATGGCCAAAGACGCTGAACTTTGCCGCAATCGGGAAGCGCAGGAAGAGACAGCGTAGGAATGACTGGAACCTGCTTGCAGGGTTCAACCGCCTTGCCTCACTCTGCCACCAATATGGCCGTCAAAATTAAGAAATTCCTCAAGTTGCAAACCGCCCTCGTGAACGAGAAGGCGCGCATCGAAGCCCGGTTGATTGAAATCGCCCAGGTCCTCAATGAAGAGCTGTCTCCAGCCACATCGGGGCCGTCCACGAAAAGTGGCCGTCGGACGTTTAGCGAAGCGACCAAGGCCAAGATGCGCGCGGCGCAGCAGGCACGATGGGCAAAGAAGAAGGGCAACGCAGCACCAGCGGCAGTTCCCGGCCCGAAGAAGAAACGGAAGATGACCGCCGCTGGTCGTGCTGCCATTGCCGCTGCCGCCAAAGCGCGCTGGGCGAAAGCCAAAGCCGATGGCAAGGCCACCCTGGGAGGCTGACTGTTCTCATCATCAGTCAGGCACGAAAACGTTCGAACGCAGAAATATGGAGGATCACTCCCTAGAACAACTCATAGATATTCGGACGTTTCTGATCGAAACGTCAAGTGCACATGCTCGTCTGGACGCACACAGCAGCACCGAGGTGATAACCACAACAATGTGTCACGAATGTGACCGTTTGAAGGCTTTCATGGGCTCGTGCATTTCGGCAGCCGAGGATGTTCTCCGGACTGGCCTACTCCCAAAACTGCCGATTGAAAGTTTCTATTACCCGCCGCCTCACCCTCGATCTCAGGCGCGAATTCGTCCGCCGGACGACTACTACAGGCGATTTGTTCCGAAGAAGTTCTTGGCACACGAGTCATTTCAGTTGGACGCAGTTGTTCCGAAGTCAACACACTCGGGAGCGATTGAAATTGGCGGTGCCTTCCACTCCGGCTATTTCACGGGCCGGCCACCTGAAGTCGAGCTTTGGTTCGCGGTCAATTATCACGACACAGTTACTGCATTTGGATGGCTGCTAAAGGAATGGCGACGCTTGATCGGCCAGCTGTTACGGGGACTACCAAATCTGGAGTTATGGGGCAATGGCAATGGATTGGACACTCGTCCCACCGATCCAGCAACGCGTTTAGAACACTATCTGGCCGCGGGTGACACCGACTCCTCCACGCCAAACTTGTTTTCATTGCGAAGTGCGTTTTCTTCCACCTCTCCCCTCCAAGACATCCAGCTAACGGTCGCCGTCTTTCTCTGCCTTTTCGATTGTGTTTACCGGCTGACCAGCAAACGAGCTGATCCAGATTGTCTGTTGAGTCACTACCAGTCTCTCTCATTGCTTTTACCGAAAGCTGCTTTCCGTGCCTCGACTATTTTCGCTAAAGAATAGGAGTCGCTGAAGTTCCGATTGCGCTTGAAGCGCTCCAGTTTCGCCCGTTTCCTGCTCGTCCGGAAGGCCGTTGCTGCCGATTTCTTTACCGGCTACATACATGGTATGTAGGGGCTACCGCCCGTCACCACTCCACTTCCACGGCTTAACCGCCGCCTACTACCTCCCCCAACGTGTCGTCGGCTACCGCCCGACATAAACGCTGTTTCCCTGCGGGCTATCGGGCTCAAGGACATCTACCCGTTGTCCTTTAGCCAAAAGCGTTTATGTCGGCCGCACACTCCTATCGTCCTTTAGCTCCGACACGTTGGGGGGACTGTCGTTAAGAGGAGGCGCTATCGCGCCCCACGACGGATACGCTCACGCGACCACCGCGCGCGGGAGGCGCGGAGGACGACGGGTGTCGACAGCGCCGACTCCACGACCGGTCAAGACACCACGAATTCGGCCGGACGCCGGAAACAGCGTTGCTGCCGCCTCGCGGCACGAACCCAGCCGCGCGAGCAGAGCGCGACCGCTCCGGGCCTCGTGGTATCCTCCCGAGAGCCGACGGCCATTCGGATTTCAACTCCAGCCGCCATTACCTCATCGGCTCCTCCCCAATACGTTTGCCGGTGCCAGCGCACGGCACCATGGGGCCGGCGCGGATTCCGCCCCAGGTTCTACTACACGGGGGAACCTGTGGGCGGGATCAGGAGTGGCGGCTGGCTTTGGAACCATGAACCACGACTCCCCCATCATCTACGGCCTCCGCCACGGCTGGGAAAGCTCCCAGCCTTTTGGCCTTGGCCGGGAGGATGCCCGCCATCATGTGTATGTCATCGGGAAGACCGGGGTCGGAAAGACGACGCTCCTCAAGAACCTCATCGTCCAGCACATCGCCCGAGGCGATGGTGTGGGCCTCATTGACCCGCACGGGGATTTGGCCGAGGACCTCCTGAACTACATCCCTCCCTCCCGTGCCGACCACCTCTGCTACTTCAACCCGGGCGACCTGGAGTTCCCCATCGGGTTGAACCTGCTTGCGAATGTCCCCCAGGACGACCGGCACCTCGTCGCCTCCGGCATCGTGGGGGCGTTCAAGAGCATCTGGCGGGACTCGTGGGGACCCCGGCTCGAATACATCCTCTACAACGCCATTGCGGCGCTCCTGGACTGCCAGAATGTCACCTTGCTGGGCGTCAATCGCCTGCTCACCGATGACCGGTATCGCGCGTGGGTGGTGCGTCAGGTCAAAGACCCCTTCATCCGCGACTACTGGACCGCCGAATACGCGAGCTACGACGAGCGATTCCGACGTGAAGCCATTGCGCCGATCCAGAACAAGCTCGGGCAGTTCCTCTTGAACCCCGTGATTCGGAACATCCTGGGCCAGGTGAAGTGCAAGGTGAGCTTCCCGTTCATGATGGACAACGAGCGGTTGTTCATCGCCAACCTGTCGAAGGGCAAGCTAGGGCACGACAAGGCGAACTTGCTTGGGTCACTGCTCGTGACGCAGTTCCAACTGGCGGCGATGGGACGAGTCAACCGGCCCGAGGAGTCCCGCCGCGACTTCTACCTCTTCATCGACGAATTCCAGAACTTCAGCACGGACGCGTTTGCGGCGATCCTCGCCGAGGCGCGCAAGTATCGCCTGTGCCTGACGCTGTCGCACCAATACGTGGACCAGCTCCCGCTCCCTGTCCAGCAGGCGGTGTTTGGGAACGTGGGGACGCTGATCGCCTTCCGCGTCGGGAGCACGGACGCAGAGGTGCTGCAGCGGGAGTTTGGGAACGAATTCACCGCGCAGCAACTCGTGGACTTGGACCGGTTTGAGATGGTGGTGAAGCTCCTGGAGGGCGGGGTGAACAGGACGCCGTTTCGAGGGAGGAGTTTGCCCGCGATGGAAGCAAGGTTTGGACGTAGGGGGCAGTTGATCGCTCTGTCACGGCACCGATTTGGAACTGGACAAGAGCAAATCGCAGTTCAATTTTTGAGAAACCACAATTAGCTTGCCTGAGTATTAACTCATTGACACAATTTTGATTAATCTCCATGTCGCAACAAACAGAACACTCGTTACGGACTATTATACGCAGCGTGACCGGGCTGCATCGAATTCCAAAACAAATACTTAACTGGCCTCCGGATGCCTTCGCCATTGTGGGCGCGCTACTTCAGCACGACGGCAGGTATTCATGTTCTGTTGACAACTGCGCCTGGTCTGCAACCGATCCAAAGCATCCTCATGCAATCGAGCAATGGGGTGACCAATGGAGGAGAGCTGCGTCTCGGGAGGCCGCTCCGCCAGCCGCTATTCGGGATCAATGGCAAACTATTTACAGGTGTTTAGATAATAGTATTTCAAGCATTTCTAAATCAAGCGCTCTAAAGCGTTCACTCTTAAACATTTTTGGAGCAGCAGACCATGCTTCGATTGGAATAGGCTATCCACGAGCAAATGGTGACGAATATCACCTCAAGGCGTTGCGTTTGTTGGCAAAGCATGCAAGTTCGCTATGTGAACTTGTTTCACACACTCATATTTCTGTTTTGCCGAAAGTGCATACAACTCAAGTAGGCATGACCATTCGATCCCTTTCGCATCATCTTGCTCTTTGGAATCCATCTGAAGTAGTTCCTCATTGGTATGCCTTGCCATCGGGCGCAATACCGAAAAATGCCGAGCTAAATGAGATTAACTTGCTTCTTATTCCTTTCCCCTATTCTGTTTCCGAGAAGGCATTTAGTCCTCATACTGCATCTAACCAATGTGGCAGAGCAAGAATGTTGCCCGAATTTGGATTTTTTGAATACTCTCCCCCCCACGCCGATGATTGGATCTCCAATGAACTAAAAGACATTATCGAATCTGCTGCCGTCAAGTGCCCTCTTCACGGGGTCATTATGCCAGAAGCGAGTTTAAGCAGTTCAAGCTCGTTTGATAGTGCATATCGCCAGGTAAGCGCGATTGCACCTGCCGCATTTTTTTTGGCGGGTGTTAATGAAAGTGACTCCAACAGCAAGTTGTCCCGTAACTGTGTGCAGTATGCTCTTCCGATGGGCACTGACTACGCGATTAAGTTCACGCAAGACAAGCATCATAGGTGGAAGATTGATGCTTCTCAAATTATTCAATACGGTCTTTCCAAAAAGCTAGACCAGGGGAAGCAATGGTGGGAAGCGTCAAAACTAACGGGGAGGGAGTTAAACATCTTTTCTCTTCGAGAATGGTTTACTTGCTGCTTTCTAATTTGTGAAGATTTGGCACGGCAAGAACCTATTGCCCCTTTGCTACGAACTGTGGGTCCAAACCTAATCGTCGCACTTTTGTCCGATGGGCCCCAACTTCGGAATCGTTGGCCAGGACGCTACGCAACGGTCCTCGCTGAAGATCCGGGTAGTGCTGTGCTTTCGCTTACCAGTTTAGGAATGTGTCTGCTTAGCAAGCCATCAAGCTCCATAGCACGACCAGATGTTCCCAGCCGGGTTGTAGCGCTTTGGCGCGACAAACGAAAATCGCATGAGCTTGAGTTGCCGTGCGATAAAAGGGGCCTCATTCTTCAATTGCGAGGCGAACGACAAACCGAGTTTTCCGCCGACGGCCGTCGCAATTCGGGTGCTTCTGATTTGTTTCTTGACGATTTGACGAGAGTTGTTGCAGTCTGAACAAGTTGAATAGATTTGCACAGGTGAAATTTCTCGAACCAAAAGATGCTGCTCTGCTAGGCTTGCTTGTGCAAGAGCGAAAGGATAGGCGTTTGGCGGTATTCCAGAAACTTTCTTCGAATGCAAAGGCACTTGGCACTGCGCTGATCGGAACGCCGCCTACTTCCAGGAATTCAAACAAAACTAAAAGCAAGGGTGTTGCTATGTTGCTGGAATGGAGCAAAGGCCCCAACAAAAGCTGAACAACGGCTTCGTTCCCGATTGTCCTCTGTAAAAGCTTTAAGTGCTACTCAGCGCAGAATGGCTAGGTTTGAAGTGCAGGAGTCCATTTGGTTGCGCGAATCCAACACACGATGGGATTGCTCGCCGTGCCGACGCGCCAAGATCAGGGCCCCGCCCTGCTCGACGAACGCCGCCGGAAATAGAACTGTTAGAACAGTTCGATGGGCTCACGGGGCAGCTCCCAGAATACTGGTAGTAAGTAAGTAAGGGGTCTGCACCCAACGGGTTACGAGCGCCTCGTCACTGAGGGTCTGCATCTTGACCAGTTGCTCGTGCGGCTGGCACGGTAATCTGTCAGCACAAAGAAGGTGGGCCCTTAAGAAAAGGTAGGTAGCCGATACAGCGGAAGATGCCCGCGCACTCCGTTTAGCTTTGTGCGCTCAGTGGCAAGGCCGTTTCCATTCTCATTAGGGCGTAGACAAACAAATTCCTCAGGGAGACGAACGGCTATCGCCGCTTTTCGCGCGGCAGCCACATCTGTAAGCTCTTGAGGCATCGCAACCGATGAGTCTGTAAGAACGTCGATTACTTTTGAGCTATTCCCGGAATACAAATCAGGCTCTGTAATTTCAGTCAGCCACATTGAATCACGCGCTCCCAGCAAGTTGCGAATGGATTGTAGGCTGTCCTCGGAATATCGACCGCCTGTGTTGTCCTTCAATTTTAAGGATTCAAGATAGCCATCTTTGGTCACCAGAAGCGTCCGAAGCACAGCCGTGTGAGAGCTCCCATCAATAAAGTGTTGCTTCAGATGCGCTACATAGTAGTTTTTCACTAAATCTTCGGTGTCACCATATCGCGTGTAGAGGACATGCACAATATCATACGCTATGCGTTCGGCATGTTGTCCCAGTAAACGGACTCCCTTCTCTCTTGGGAGGATTCCCACAGCTTGGTTGGGAGTAAATGATAGACCAGGGTCAGGATAATCCTCTGGTCGAAACGAGTGTGCCGGCAAACACAATTGCATCCCGAAGTTGTCGTCGTGAACTATAAAATCATCAACCCAGCTAAGAGATGAAAGATATGGCTTATCCTTTCGTAAGTGACTTGCGTAGGAAGCGCAAGCTGTAGGAAACCAGGAGTGGCGGTTTAATGTGTGACCGACGACCGCAACGACATGTTCTCCCAACTCGCCTTTCGGGCTCAAATTTGTGAAGGTCAACAATGCCGGGAATCCAGTTTCTATAAATGGGTAGAGAAACTCTCGATAGTATCGGCGCTTTTGTCCCGAAAAGTCTTGGAAATATGGCTCAAAACCATAATGTCTTAACACTCTCGAAATCTCCTTCGGATAAAGCCCATCGTGAGTTGCAAGGGTGTTATCTCCAAACGCCGGTGGAATTTCCTGCATTCGGCGCTTGTGATCAATTGCTAATAATTTGTTAATACTTTCACAGGTAACATATTTACCGTTTTGAAAAGAATTGTTTAGCATCATCGCCGTGCAGGCGTGTGCGCAACGTGATGTTATTTGATTTTGCTGGCAAAAGTATGTCCCGATGAGGTTGTAACCATTTGGCCTATTGGCAACTTGGCAATGAAATTGTCTTTTAACGTGGAGGTAGTGCGAGCTGTTTGTGTTTCGCGTGCGCTCTTGGCTAACAGGTGGAAGGGCAAGCTCGCGGATAATGCTTTCAAATATGTAAGTTGGACTTTTTCCATTTTCGAATGCTACCGTCACCATTACTGCATAACCTAGAAATGCCGAGTCGGGCAGATGCGCCAAAGCTTCTGGATCATCAATAAATTCAGTTAGGAATGTGAGCTTTGAGACTTCAGCCGATAGGCGCTGACGTCTGATGTTCAGCCGGGTCGCAATGGCCGTTAACTCTTCATCGATGCGTTCCCATTCGTCTGATTTTACGTCGAGCTGCTCAATGAATGCACTTTGCACTCCCATTTGTCGCATCATTGTGCAAATCCGATGGATCGCTGCGGGAGATTCCTTGTTCCTCCAGATTTCATCAATTAGCCGGAACAGTGATGTTCCTTCTCGGCAATCCCTAATTTTCCAGGCAGTCTGAACCCCTCCTTTTGTCTTCATAAAAAAACGGATGAGAAACTCATCCGTGTGTTTTTGCTACTTTTGGGTATACTGCGGACGAAATCCAATTATTGGACGATTGGAATTTTGTGAATCTGCATATGCGCGCACTGCTTCCTTCAATCCTTTATGAACCGCTTTTTGCTGCTCGTTCACACCGCATATCACCCAGACTTGTCTCTCCGTTTCTTTGGTTGTGTCGTCCATCGAAACGCTTTTTTTGCTTTTCATATCATAAGTTCCTCCGATAGTTAATATAAGGCAAACTACACATTGCGGCAAGCCACTTTTCCACAGGCAACCCTCAAAACTAGAGAAATTGCATCTAACAGAGACATCCCAGACCATTGCATTCAATGCCTAGGTTGCCGAAATACCCCCCTTTCTCGGAAGGTTACAACTATCGGGCGGATAAGCTCTAAGCCGGACGCTGTTCTGTCAAGAGTCATTTATTCACATATTTCACACCGGGCGCATCTTGACACTACCCCCGGTCTTCGCCCACCGGGCAAGCGAGGACGCTTGCGGCACGGCCGGAGGCCGGCGCTACGTGGCACCGGTGTCCCCGCCGGCTTCAGCGACGGTGGCAGTGTCTCGAGATGCGCCCTTTCACACCCCTTTTTGGGCTACCCGATTCGGTCGCGTAAAGGCTAAATGACCAGCAGCCATTGTTCGCCTCGCAATTGTTTGCCGCAGAAGACAAACAACAGTCCCTCACGAAGAAGCTCGGCTTCGGATATCGTTCTTGGATGACCTTCCACCGCCTTCCCCGTTTCCAGCGCGGGTCCGCAGTTTCCTCGATCACCCTGACCGACCGCGACCACCACATACTCCGGCTCGTCCACCGGCACCGTTTTCTCCGTTCCTCGCACCTGACCGCGTTGGTTGGCGGCGGTCCCCAGCCCCTCTTGCGTCGGCTCCAGTTGCTTTTCCACCACGGCTTCTTGGAGCGCCCCCGCGCCCAGCTCCAATACTACGAACGCACCGGCTCCCGCCCGCTCGTGTATGGCCTCGGCAGCAAGAGCGGGAAGCTCCTCAAAGCCGAACTTGGTGCCTCGCACCGGCCTTTCCGTTGGAACGACAAGAATCGCACCATTGGACGGCTCTTTCTGGAGCACGCCCTGCTCGTGTCAGACATCCTCGTGGCCTTGGAACTGGCCTGCCTGAAGTCGGGCAACCTGCGGCTTCGCTTCGAAGACGAACTTCCCGGCACTGCCAAGGCCCGGTGGAACGTGGCCGTGGACGGCAAGCCCCGTCTCGGCCTCATCCCCGACCGGATACTGGCCTTGGAACGGGTTCGGGAAGACCAGACGGTTGAGCAGGCCAATTTCTTCCTCGAAGCCGACCGGGGCACCATGCCCGTGACCCGCAAGGGCCTCGCCCAAACCTCCTTCCTCCGCAAGTTGCTCGCATACGAGGCCACCTGGTCGCAAGGCATCCACGAGAAGCGCTTCGATTTCACCCGTTTCCGGGTATTGGTGGTCACCAAAAGTCCCGCCCGCGTGGAGTCTCTGGTGCAGGCGTGCGGGCAGTTAAAGCGCGGCCACGGCCTCTTTCTCTTCGCCGACCGGACGGTGTTGGAGCACCCTGACATACTGTTCTCCCCCATCTGGCGGAACGGGCGCGGAGAGCAGACGAGCTTGCTGCCATAGCGGGAGTTGCCGGGAGCGGCAAAGGCGCGCTTCTCGCGCGGACGCGGTGACTCGCGATACGATGCTCCCCGGAGACGATTCCATTCTGGAGCCGTCATTGTTCCTCACAACCCAAAGGAGTATTCCCATGCCCAAGACCAAGTTCGTTGACTTCAAGGCGATCAAAGCTGCCGTGACGATGGAGCAGGTGCTCGCCCGATATGGCCTGCTCGATGCCATGAAGCGCAGCGGTGACAACCTCTCCGGCTGCTGCCCCATCCACAACGGCACCAACCCGACGCAGTTCCGGGTCAGTATCAGCAAAAACGTGTGGAACTGCTTCAGCGAGTGCAAGCACGGCGGCAACGTCCTCGACTTTGTCGCCGAGAAGGAAGGCATCCTCGTTCACAAAGCCGCGCTCCTCATCATGGAGTGGTTTGACCTTCCCGAGCCGGATGCAGCGGCAGAGGAGGGCGAAACGCCGCGAGAGACACCACCAGCCCGCCAGTCCCAGCCACCGGCACCCACGGCCGCGAAAGCGACGCCGAAGCCCGAGGACACCACGCCCAATCCCCCGCTCAAGTTCCGCCTGGAGCACCTCGACGGGAAGCACCCATACCTCACCGAGCGGGGCCTCACGCCGGAGACCATCGTGGACTTCGGCGTCGGCTTCTGTGCCAAGGGGATGATGGCCGGACGCATTGCCATCCCGGTGCATAACCGGGAGGGGCAGGTCGTCGCATACGCGGGCCGGCATCCCGGTGAACCACCGGACGCCGATACGCCCAAATACAAGCTCCCGCCCGGCTTCAAGAAGTCCCAGGAGCTGTTCAACCTCGACCGGGCGGTGAAGGAGCCGGGGTCGCTCGTGCTCGTCGAAGGGTTCTTCGACTGCATGAAGCTCCACCAGCACGGGGTGAAGAAGGTCGTTGCCCTCATGGGCAGCACCATGTCAGCCGCGCAGGAGGAGCTGATTCGTCGGCACACCGACCGGCACAGCCAGGTCATCGTCATGCTCGACGAGGATGATGCCGGACGAGAGGGCCGCGAGGTCATCGCGGCCCGGCTTGCCCGGTTCCTCTTCGTGAAGACCCACGTCTTCGAGAAGGAAGGCGACCAGCCGAGCCAGTTGTCGGCCGAGGAGATCGCGTCACTGCTCACCTGAAAGGAGATCGTATGGACGTGCATTGTTCCACCTGTGGCGAACCGTGGGATGTATTCCATCTCTGGCAGGACGCCATCTTCGAGACAGGATTGACCCACGCGGAAGCCGAGCGGTGGCGGACACTCCCCCGCCGCTTGAAGCTCTCCGAGCGATACCGCCAAGCGTTCCGGGAGGCTGGATACGAGTTCGGGCAGGGCGTCATCAATGTCGTGCGCTGTCCGTGCTGTCCCAAGGGCGCACAGCCCGACCCGGGACGCGTCGAGACCAAAGCCGCCTTGGAAGACCTCATGGGCGATGACGAGGACGGCCTTGCGGCCACCTTCGAGGACTACCGCCTCTGATGAAAGCGAAATCATCTGACTTCCGCTCCCTCCTCAAACGCCTTTTCCACCACCATGACGCCAGCAGCGTTTTCGATGATTTCGTCTGCTTCGCGGCCTGTGCGCTTGCCGCCGGGACGCGAGAAGCCGAATACCTTGAAGCCGCCAAGCGGTGGGAAAAGCCGGAGCTTGAGCTGTTTGCGGAAGCGTTCGGCGCATTGGTCGCCGAAATGGAGTCACGGCCCTTTGAGGACCTCCTCGGCACCTACTACATGGAGTGTGCCGTGTCCCACAAAGGGCAGCAGTGGAACGGCGAGTTCCACACCCCGAAGTGCATCACCGACCTCATGGCCCGGATGCTCGTCAACCCGGCGGAATTGCCCACGGAAGGACCGATCACGGTCTGTGAGCCGGCGTGCGGGGCCGGGGCGATGATTCTGTCATTTGCCCAGGCCTGTCCGCCGGAGGTTCGACGCCGGTTGCGGGTGACCGCCATCGACGTGAACCGCACGGCCTGCCACATGGCGTTCGTGAACACGACGCTCTGGGGCATCCCGACGCGGGTGATCCATGGGAATGCGCTCAGCATGGAGTGCTGGGGGGCCTGGTCGAACCTCCACTACCTCGCCCCGTGGCTGCCCTTGGCACTGCGGGTTGAGACGCCGGAGGCGAAAACCCAGGGCGAGCCGCCAAGTCCGGTCGAAATGGAGCGCGTCAAAACGGCGCTCGTGCAGCAGGAGCTTGTCTTCGGCTGAATCACGCCCCTTTCGACTCCGGTCGGAAGGGGCTTTTCCTTTCTCCTTGGCTGCCACCAACAAAGTGGCCGTCCACGCCTCCAGCCAAGGAGTCAACAAAACCAGAAGCAACCTGTGTTCAGCAGGCGGACGGCCAGAAGGAGCACAATGGAACAAACCGAACTGTTCAAGTCAGAATCGCCCGAACAAGCAAGAATCCGCCGGAGCCAGCCCCAGGAATGGAAGCTCGTCTCACTGCGGGAATGTCCGACACCCGAGGAGATGCAGATGTGCGATACGCCGCAGCGTGCCGCTGACTACTGGCGGGCGCACATCACGACGCACCCCCACTACAACCCCGAGGTGGAATGCCTCGTGGTGTTGCATCTGAACACCCGGCGGCGCATCCGGGGACATCATCTGGTGTCTGTGGGCACGCTCGACTGCCTGCTGGTGCATCCGAGGGAGATCTTCCGCACCGCGATTGCAGCCGCGGCGAGTGCCATCGTGGTGATGCACAATCACCCCTCTGGCGAGCCGCAGCCGTCCGAGGCGGATATCAAGGTGACGCGCGACCTCATCCGGGCCGGGCAGATCTTGAAGCTGGACGTGGTTGACCATGTGATCGTCGGGCAGCCCGCCCACTGTTCGTTGCGGGAGATGGGATGCTTCCACTCCTGATCACACGCCCGGCCTTACCCGTCGGGCGTTTTCTTGTGTCATCCATCTGGACGACATCCCTGTCATCCATTTTACATGTTGTCCCTTTGGGTAACGGCTGTTGAGACTGAGGCATCCCATGAACGCCACTGCGTCCGCAGCGCCACAAGCACCGGAGCCAGCCGTCCCCGCCCCCGATTCGGCGGACGATTTGCGCGCAATCCTCACCCCGTCCACCATTGCGCATCTCGTTGCGTCCTTCGCGCTGGCCGGCCTCGCGTCTGAGCTGAAGGGCGGCCCGAAGACATTCATATTCTTCCACAATCTTCCGCCGCCGTTGCTCTCGTCCTTCTATGATTCGCTTCAGGTGATCACCATCGCCGTGCTCGCCAGTTCCCTATGCGCTGCCGCCTGCTTTAGCGCGCCGCGTGGACGCAATGCATTCGGCATCTTGGCCGCCGTCCTTGCCTTGGGGGCAAACTGCATCATGATCTTCGACCGCTTCCCCCAGCACGCCGCCGCCTTCCTTCCCACCTTTTATCTCCAAATCCTCGCCGCCCTCACCCTTCTCACCTTGAGCACCGAATCTGCCGTGGTGAAGACCGTCGCCATCGCCGCGCGGTTCACCAACTCCCGCAAGGCGTTCGTGTTCGGCCACTGGTTCTGTGTCGTGAGCAAAGCGCACTTCTCCACCTTCGACTTCTATGACGCCCTCGAAAAGAACCTCGGTGGTCGCCGCCTGCCCGGCGTCGAATGGCTGCGGATCAAGTCGTTCGAAGCGGGCCTGCTCTCTGCCCGGCGCGAATACCTCCGCATCGTCCGGCAGCGCCACATCTTTGACATTTGTGCCTCGCAGTTCGGAACGGAGTATTTCTTCTCCTGCCGTGAAGGGGTGCTGCCCGTCCATGTGAGTCCTGTTTTGCTGTTTGCCTTCGCAACCTCCCTGTTTGCCGGTTTCGGCCTTCTCTTCAGCCTCGTGGGCTTCGTCATGGGCCTAGCTGGATTTGGGCTCCTCCTGGTGTTGGGATTCGGCATCCTCCGCAACCTGAACCTCGCCGGTCTTGGCCGGGTGGATGCGCTGCTCCTCACCCTTCCCGGCATCGGGGTCCTGTATGAAGCATGGTTTCGGCGGGAAACATACTTTCAGGAGGACACCCGCGTCGTTTTCCTTGCGTTGGTCAATCGGCTCGTGAGGGAAGCCGTGGAGGTGACGACCGCAGAGCGAGGTGTGCAGCTTCTCGAATATCACGAGCACGAGCCGGTGCTTGCCGAACTGTATCATCCCCGGCAGAAGCCGCTGAACCCTCCGCCCAAGCGTGCCAATCATTCATCAAGTCCTTAGCGACCAGTTCCACGCGTGGGAACGGCGCGCACGGGGCTGGCAGGTCTGGCCGCATCCGGTGCGGCCCGAGCCGCCGTTTCAGCCCTTTGCCGGATACTGGCTTCCACAGCTTGCGGACGACGGACGCCAGCATACGTTCCTGTCCAGGTTTCTGGCATGGATCGGACCGCCACAACCCGCTCCCGAGCCGGAACCCGACGAAGAAGAGCCAGAGGCAGAAGAATTCGAGCGAGGCCACCTTGTTGAACTTCAAGCCGCGCTCCCCGCCGACCTCGACATTGAGCGGGAGACATTCATTGCGTTCCTCGACCGGCTGTCCGTCTGTGCCGAACCCGTGGCCTTTGAACTCGTGGGCACCCCGGAACGCATCGTCGCGCAGTTTGCTGCCGGCAAAGGCGACATCCCCGTGGTGCGTCGGCAACTCTCGGCCTTCTTTCCCACAGCAGCTTTCCTTCCCACCGAGCGCACGCTCGATCAAGCATGGGAAGCCGCATTTCCCGACGCCCTCATCGTCGAGTTTGGTCTGGAATTTGCCTTCCCGCTGCCCTTGGCCACCGAAAGTGCGGTTGATCCTTTCGTGGGCCTCCTCGCGGCCATGGGTGAACTCACCGCTGGAGAACTCGCCGTGTTCCAAGTGCTCTTCGAACCAGCCCGGCACGACTGGCGAAATGGCATCACACGCATGCTCACCGACCCCGAGGGGCAGCCAATCTTTCCGCTCGAAACGAGACTGGTGCTGGGTGCGGAGCAGAAGTTCACCACCCCCTTGTTTGCTGGCGTTGTGCGGATCGCGGTGAAGGCCGACGGGTTCGAGAGGATGACCCAGTTGGCCCGGGAACTGGCCTTTGCGCTTGGAGCATACGCCAATCCGGAGGGCAATGCGCTCGTTCCCTTGCAAAACGAGGAATATCCACTGGAGGCCCACGAGGAGGACGTGCTTCGTCGCCAGTCGCGCCGGAGCGGAATGGTGCTCAATGGGGAGGAACTGGCCGGGTTCGTTCACTTCCCCGGCCCCGACGTGAGCGCTCCGAAGTTCCTGCGGGCCATTGAGCGAACGCGCGCAGCACCCGCCACAGTCCAGTCCAAGGGCCTCTGTCTCGGCACGAATGTCCATCTGGGCCAGTCCGTGCCCGTCAGGCTTTCCGTCGAACAGCGCGTCCGGCACATGCACGTCATCGGGGCCTCCGGCACCGGCAAGAGCACGATGCTCGTGAACCTCATCCGCCAGGACATCGAAGCGGGCGAAGGTGTCGGTGTCCTCGACCCGCATGGTGATTTGGTGGAGCGGATTCTCGGCATCATCCCTCCCGAGCGTGTTGGCAACGTCGTGCTCGTGGACCTCGCCGACGAAACCCATTCCATTGGCTTCAACATCCTTTCGGCGCATTCCGACTTGGAGAAGAACCTCTTGGGCTCCGACCTCGTGTCGATCTTCCAGCGCCTCTCGACCTCGTGGGGCGATCAGATGGGGAGCGTCCTTCAGAATGCCATCCTCGCGTTCCTCGAAAGTTCCCAGGGCGGCACGCTCGCCGATCTTCGCCGGTTCCTCATTGAGCCCGCCTTCCGTGAACGCTTCCTCGCCACTGTCACCGACCCCGACATCGTCTACTACTGGCGCAAAGGCTTCACCCAGCTCTCCGGCAACAAGTCCATCGGTCCCGTTCTCACGCGCTTGGAAACGTTCCTCTCCCCCAAACCCATCCGCTACATGGTATCCCAGCGGGAGAACCGGTTGGACTTCGCGGACATCCTCGACACCAGCAAAATCTTCCTCGCCAAGCTCCCGCAGGGACAGATGGGCAAGGAGAATGCGTTCCTCTTGGGCAGCTTGCTGGTGTCGAAGTTCCAGCAGTTGGCCATGAGCCGGCAAGCGCAGCGAGCCGAGTCCCGTCGTCCGTTCTGGCTCTACGTGGACGAGTTCCAGAACTTCATCACGCCGAGCATGGCGGAAATCCTGACCGGCGCGCGGAAATATCGGCTTGGCCTCATCCTCGCCCATCAGGAGTTGCGCCAGTTGGAGCGTGACCGCGAGGTGGCGAGTGCGGTTCTCTCCAATCCATATACTCGTGTCGTGTTTCGGGTCGGAGACTCGGATGCGCGAACGTTGGAGAACGGCTTTGCCAACTTCGAGGCGCGGGACATCCAGAACTTGGAGACGGGCCAGGCCATAACCCGCGTGGAGAAGGCGGACGGGGATTTCAATCTCACGATTCCGCTGCCGGTGGAACCGGACGCAGCCCAGGCGGACGCCACCCGGCAGGCAGTCATCACTGCTTCGAGAACCCGGTATGGCACGCCGAGGGCAGACATTGAGGCGGTGTTGCGGGCGGCGTTCGCTGCCGAGGAGGAAGAACCCAAGCCTGCGAAGACGAAGAACACCCGCTCAGCAGCGCCGAAGGAACCGGAACCCCAGGCTGCCGCAGTTCCCAAGGTGACGGGTTCGAAAGAAGAACAGGCCCCCGTTCCGCCGCCCGTGACAGCAGCACCGGAGGTTGCCCCGACTCCCAAGCTGCGCGAGGAACCGAAGCCCTCTATCCCGCCGCCGGACTTGGGCAAGGGCGGAGCACAGCACAAGGCCATCCAGCAGCGGGTGAAGGCCGAGGCCGAGAAGCTTGGGTTTCGTGCGACGATTGAGAAGGAGATTGCCGACGGGAGCATTGACCTGTTCCTAGAGCAGGGGGCATTGGCCCTCGCCTGCGAAATCACCGTCACCACGTCCATCGACCACGAAGTCGGCAACGTGCAGAAGTGCCTCCGGGCCGGCTACCAGCATGTGACCGTCATCTGCCAGGAGCCTGCCAAGTTGGAGAAGATTCGGACGGCCGTGACGACGAGTCTCGGTGTTCCCGCCACCGTCGGGGTCGCATATCACACGCCCGACGAGTTCCTCATGAAGCTCGCAGCCTTGGCCGCACAGGTCGCCCCGCCCGCAGGCCAGCCGGAATCCGAGTCCAAATCGGTGCGCCGAGGGTATCAGGTGAAGCGCAAGTCCGTCGCTCTGACCCCGGAAGAGCGCGCCGCCCGTGAACAGGCCGCAGTCACCCAGATGGCGGGGGCGATGAAGAAGAAAGGCAAGCCGTGACCATCACTTCCGTTCCAGGCGGTAGTATGGGCCAGAGACTTTGTATGGGAGTAGGTTTCGATCATGCGGATGCGGAGGAGGGGTTGGACTGTATTTGTCCGCCCCACCGTGATACGAACCTTCCCTAAGCACATGGAATACCACGACATCAACCTGCTCCTGAAGCTGCCCGCGCTTCAGTTGCTACGTGCGCAAAATGCGCCGATGCTCTTGGCGTTTCTCCATCGAACTTTCAAACGCGAACACAAGGTCACTGTCTCTGAAGGGCAGCTCCAAGCGTCGCTGACGGCGTTTCTTGAGGAAATTCGCGAAGCCGAGCCCCTCGCCTTCCCAAAGTCCGCCGCCGAATACCTCGCCGACTGGTGTGACGAAGGTCATGGATTTCTCCGCCGCTATTACGGCAATGACGCAAATGAACCGATCTTTGAACTCACAACTGGATCTGAGAAGGCGCTGCTTTGGCTTGAATCTCTTCAGGCATCGCGCTTCGTCGGCACGGAATCGCGCCTGGAAAGTATCTTCACCGGACTGGACGAAATTCTGAAGTATGCCTCTTCTGATCCGGACGAGCGTGTTCGCCGGCTCGAAAAGGAGGCGGATGCAATCCGTGCGGAAATTGACGGCATTCGGGCCACAGGGGCGGTCGTGTCCTTCTCTCCGGTGCAAATCAACGAACGCTACGCCCAAGTGCTTAGAACGGCACAAGAGCTGTTAAGTGACTTCCGGCAGGTCGAGGAGAACTTCAAGCGCATCGCCCGCGAGATTGCGGAACGGCATACCCAGCCCGGCATTACCAAGGGCGCAATCGTCGGCCACCTCTTGGATTCACATGATGCGTTGCGAGGATCGGAACAAGGACAGAGCTTCTTTGCCTTCTGGAATCTGCTGTTGTCGGCAGACCGCCAACAGCAATTTCAGGAGCAGGTTGACCAAGTCGTCGCTCTGGCCGAGTTGAGCGGCGATCATCGGAACAACCAACTGCTCAGACGGCTCATCTCACATCTGCTGCGCGAAGGCGAAAAAGTGGTCGAGTCTCACCAGCGCATGTCCACGAATCTTCGCCGGGTGCTCGACACGGCACATTTGAACGAACGACGCCAAATTGGCGAGCTCCTGCAAGCCATCCGCAATGGCGCGCTAAAACTGCGTGACGCACCCCCGGAAGGCGACGAATTCTTCCATGTCGAGGATTTCCCGGACGTGTTTTCCACAATGAGCAGGCCTCTATGGCAGGCACCGGAATCCGTCTCACTGAATGGAATCATCGTCAACGACATCGAGGAAACCGGACTCGACGACCTCCTCCGCTTTCGAAGCCTCCCACAAATCCGGCTGGAGGAACTGCGACGCCATGTCGCGGCCTGTCTTCGGCGCGAACCGACAGTAACCTTGCAGCAGGTGCTGGACGAGTTCCCCCCGCGTTACGGCATGATGGAGGTTGCGGGCTACATCATAGTCGCCGCCAGCGACCCGCGCCACTTTGTCGACCAGGAGACGCAGATTTTGGAGTTACCAGCGCCTATCGGCCAGCGATGGCACGTGCCGCGCGTTCTCTTTTGTCAGCCATGAGCAACTCAGCATCGACTTTTCCGCCCGCGTCCTTCGTGAAGGCCAAGTTGTTGCGGGAGCCGATGTATCGGGAGGACGAAGAATTGTGGTTCACCCTGCGCGCCCAGCAGGACGAAATCCGCCACTACTTCCGGCAGATCGGGCAGGAGCTCGTTCTTGACGAAGGCGAAGGCTACGCCTTCATCCGCCAATTGGAGATAGACGGGGAGGAAAGTGTCCCCCGGCTAGTGCAACGGCGTCCGTTGAGCTACCTCGCCACCCTCCTTCTGGCGGCATTGCGCGAAGAGTTCCTTCGATTCGATTCGTCGGCGGGCGACTCAACCCGGCTGGTGAAGACGCGGGAAGAGTTGCGGAATCTGGTCGTCGACTTCCTGCCTGAAACCACGAACCAAGTGCGGGACACGGCCAGGCTCGACGCCGCAATTACACGTCTTTGCGACCTCGAATTTCTCCGTCCTCTGGGCGCTGCGGAACGCGACACGTTCGAGGTCATGCGGATCGTAAAGGCCCGCCTCGCCCCCGCCGACCTTGAAACCATCAAACAACGTCTCTTGAGCCATGCTGAACCGGGAGCTTGATTTTCCACTGCCAGACGGACGTGCCCCTCTGCCCGGTTTCCGGTTGCGGAGGCTCGAAATGTTGAATTGGGGGACCTTCCACGAAAAGGTGGCGGTGCTGGTGGCGGACGGGCGCTGGACCCTGCTAGTGGGCGAAAATGGCAGCGGCAAGTCAACTGCGGTGGATGCGTTGCGCACACTGCTCGTGCCTCCGCGTCTGCTCAATTACAACGACGCATCTGCCGACCAAAAGCGACGGGGAGACAGAACCAGGCGCAGCTACATTCGCGGCGCATGGGCGACTGTCAGCCAGGAGGATTCCGCGACAGCCCGTCCCGAGTATCTTCGCGTCGAGGGCGTGCAGTCGATTCTGCTCGCCGTGTTTGCGAACGAGCACAGCGGCGAGGTTGTAACGCTGGCGCAAATCCTGTGGGATGTGAATGACAAGGTGGATGAGCGCTACGCCGTGGCACGCGAGGAAAGGACCATCAAGGACCACCTCGTGAACCTCGGCCAGACCAGGGAATTGATGAAAAACCTGCGGCCGCGCAAATTCGAGCCGTTCGACAGCTTCAGCGCCTACTCTAAAACATTCTGCTCCAGGCTTGGAATTCCCAGCGAAACCGCACTTGAAGTGTTCAATCAAGCCATTGGCGTGAAGGAAATTGGCGACATCAATCATTTCATCCGCCGCCACATGCTCGAAGGTTCGGACGCGATCGGTTTCATCCACCGGCAGTTGCGCCCGCACTTTGCGCAATTGGACGCCTGCTGGCAGGCGATTGAAAGGGCGGAAAAGCAACTGAAGGCGCTTGCCCCAATCGCAGACGCTCATGGATGCAGTGAAGCCGCGAAGCAGAAGCGCCAACACCTGCAAACCCTGCTTGATGCATCACCCCTGTATTTCGCTCACCGCCATCTTGCGCTCCGCCGTGAAGAGGCCGTTGAGCTGGCGGAGCGGCTTGGGGAGCTTGAGAGGCGGAAGGAAGACGTCGAAACGGTGCGCAAGCGGGACGAGACTGAGCGAGATGCAAAGCTGCAGGAGATCGCCTCTGATTCGGTGGCACAGAGCATTGATCGCATTGAGCTGCAGATGAACGCAACCAGTGACCGGCAGAGATCCAAGCACGCGCGTTGGAGTGAATTTGCAGGACACCTGAGGACGCTCAACCGCCTTGTTCCCATCGAATCCCCGGAGCAATTCGGGCGTGTCCAAGCTGAAATTTCGGCCCAGCAAGGCCTGATCAAAGGAAACCGCGACAGCGCACAGGAAAAGCAAGTTCGTGAACTGGTCGAACGCCAGCGTGCTGTGGAGGACCGTAGCCGTGCGGCCGCTGAATTGGATTCGTTGCGAAAGCATCGCGTGCTCATCCCCCGCGATTTTGTCGCCATTCGTGAAGCGGTTTGTTCGATGACGCAAATTCCTATGGAGGAATTGCCCTTTGCTGGGGAGTTGATCGAAGTGAAGGCTGCGCATCGCGAATGGACGGGCGCAATCGAACGGTTGCTGCATCAGTTCGGTGTTTCATTGCTGGTGCCGGAACGGCACTACGTGGCCGTGGCGGATTTCATCAATCGCCAGCATCTCGGTCTGCGATTTACCTTCCATCGCGTTTCCTCTGCGTCTGGATTCCGCGCCGATTCGCCCGCCGATGCAACGCGAGTGGCCGGCCGCCTGAACTTCCGCGACCAACACCCGCTGGCAGGCTGGGTCAAAAGTGAGGTGTCGCGGCGTTTTAACCACGTTTGTTGTGCAGATGTGAACCGGCTCAAGGAGGTGGACTACGGCATCACCCGGGAAGGTCTGATGCGCGATGGGCCGACTCGTCACACGAAAGACGACCGGCGACCGGTCAACGACGTGACCAGCTACGTTCTGGGCTGGTCAATTGAAGACAAGATCCGCGCCCTGACGGGTGTATTCGAGCAGGCTGACAAGCGAGAGAAGCAGACCTTGCAGAAGGCGGCGGAGGCGGCAGAGCAGGTCAAAAAGTTCGACGCTCAACTGAAGGCCATTGATGGGGTGCTGATTGTTGCTGTGTTCGCAGACATTGACCATGAGTCGGAGAAGCGGGAAATCGCGCGACTGAAGCGGGAAAGCGATGAACTGGAAGCTAGTTCCAACGCCCTCAAGTCCCTTCGAAAGCAACTTGATGCCATCAAACGGAAGCTGGAATTGAGCCGAACCGAACTCGATTCGATCAACCAGCATCTTTGGACGGTGGAGTCAGAAACGAAACAGAACAAACAGGAAGTTTCACGTCTGGATGCGTTCCTGAAACCACATGCCCAGTTCGATCCAGAGGCGGTAGCTGGTGAATTCACGGAATTTCAGGAGAAGACGAAGCTGACGTTGAAAAGCGTCACAGTGGTGGAGAATCAAGTATCCGACAGCATCAAGGGGCAGATGAGCCATCAAATGCGGCTCATCAACGAAGCCAACGAAGCAATGCTGCCGCTCATGGCAAATTTCCTCCGCGACTACCCAGAACATTCCGCCAACCTGCATGCCGAGGCGCAATATGCCGGCGATTTTGCGAGCCTTCGGGAGCGCATCGACAACGAGGAATTACCGGAACACAGGGAGCGATTCGAGAAGTTCCTTGGGGAAAACCTCATCGGCGACATGGCCATGTTCCGAAGCCAGCTCCAGGAGCACGAGAAGGGCATCCGGGAACGAATCGGCTCGGTCAATCGTGCGCTGTCCACCATTCCATTTTCCGACACCACGCATGTTCAAGTCATGGCTCAACCAACACGCGCCGACGACATGCAAAAGTTCAAGGCGAGGCTTAACAATTGCCTTCGCAACGCCATCCAGCCAACCAAAGAAGACAACTTGTTCATCCTGCGAAACATCCGCGAGCTCATAAGCGACTTCGAGAAGGACGAGGCGTGGACGCGCCACGTCACCGACGCACGCAACTGGTTCGACTTTGGTGTGCGGGAACTCGCGGACGCAGACAAACGCGAGATCAATTATTACTCCGCCTCATCAGGAAAATCGGGCGGACAGAAGGCCAAACTGGCGTTCACCATCCTTGCCTCAGCCATTTGCGCCCAATACGGCCTGCTCGGCGCGGACAGCGAAGTCGACACCTTCCGGCTGGTGGTGATTGACGAAGTGTTCGCCCGCACCGATGAGGCGAATTCGCAACGTGCTCTCAAGCTGTTCCAAAAGCTTGGCCTGCAACTTGTCGTCGTAAATCCCTTCGACGCCAAAGGCCGCATTGTCGAGGACTTCGTGGACAGTTTTCATCTGGCTGTGAATCCGGAAGGCAACAGCTCGAAACTCCGTCGCGCCTCCCGTGCCGAATATGATGCGGCAGTAGATGGCGTTGCTGTTGGAATCCGATCGGGCGCGCCCGAACTTAAACCCGACAGCTCCTCCGATGCTCAGTCCTGAAGACATACGCGCCCGTGCCCGAGCCCGCTACGCTGACTTCCTCCGCAGCGTGGTGAATGGCAGTGCGTTTTTCCCTCTCCGCATTCGCTTTGGGAAACCATCATCCACGGAGGACTTTCCCAAGTTGCGTCGCGAGATCAATGCGCTCACCCAGGCGAACCTCGGCTGTTGCATCGAATGGGTAGAGGTGAACACACGCCGTTGGGGCAGACAGCGGCTGCCGGACCGGGTGGAGTTTACGGACGAGGCTTCGTATTTGCAGTCGCTTGGCAAGACGAGGGATATTTCGGTCTTCCGCGAGAATCTGGCGCTCACCCGAGAGCAATGTTCCGCCCTGGTTTCCGTCGTCGAAGCGCGTCCGCTGGACATGGTCGAATATGGTGGTGTCTGGCCCAGGCTCCTCGCGGTTTGTTCCTATTTCCAACAGCATCCACGCCCGATGTTGTATGCCCGTGAACTGCCACTGAACATCGACACCAAGTTCATTGAAAGCCACGAGGCAATTCTCTCCCGGCTGCTCTCAGTTGTTCTGCCCAACAAAACCGCTCCAGAGTCCTGCCGTTTCGAGGAGCGCTTCGGCCTGCGGTTCGACGAGCCGCTGATTCGCTTTCGCATTTTGGACGGGCCCCTGCTCCAGGTGCTGCGCGTCCCCTTTCCAGACATTTCCATTCCAGCAAGTTCCTTTTCCCAGCTCGACTGGCAGCGGCTACGGGTGATCGTCTCAGAAAATAAAATGACGTTCCTGACTCTGCCGTCCGTGGCGAATGCGATTGGCATTTGGGGAATGGGCAACGCAGCGTCCCTGCTCTCAAGAGCCCGCTGGTTGCATCATTGTGACATCATTTATTGGGGCGATCTTGATCTCCACGGGCTTGAGATTCTGTCCCGCCTGCGGGGCGTGTTTCCCAGCGCACGCAGCGTGATGATGGACTGCCAGACGCTTGGGCGTTTCGAGAATCTCTGGGGTTCCGGGGCGCGCTATGACAGCCAAAAACCGCGAAATCTCACGCCTTCCGAAATGAGCGCTTGGGCGCTGATTCAAAAAGACAATCTTCGCATTGAACAGGAGCGCTTGCCGCAGTCTTTCGCTCACCAGTCGATTTTGAAGGCTGTTTCCGATTTGCAGCAGACGACCGACACGCGGCAAGAAATCGGATTGGTTGCAGGAAATGAATGCGGAGGTCGTGACGCGATGATTCCGGCGTGCCAGGGATCTGGTGCTTTCACTTCTTGTCCAACCAATACCCCGGCCCACTGACTCGAAAGGAGGAACACGCCTCGATGACGCGACAGCGAAGACTGGTCATGCTCCGTTCCGCATGTTCTTCGGCGTCTTGCATCGAAGCCCGTGTCACCCCCAACTCACGCGCGATAGCTGCTTTCGATTTGCCCGACTTCTCGCGGAAGGACTTCGCCAGGGCCGCCAGTTCCACTTCGGAATACAGTTGCTTGCTCATGCGGAAACGAATGACAGGAAGTAAGTGCATAAACCATACATTTATGCTTGGCTTTCGCTCCCCGTTCCGGCATGAAGTAGTGCAGATTGGATAATTGCACTCGCGTATGAAAACCACCATCACTCCCCCCTCCGTCGGCAAGGCCGTCGGCATCTGGATTCGCGTCTCCACCGAGGAACAGGCCAACGGCGACAGCCCCCAGCACCATCTTGAGCGCGCCAAAGCATACGCCGCCTCCCGAGGCTGGATCGTCAAAGAGGTGTATGACCTCGCCGGGCAGAGCGGCAAAGCCGTCACCCAGCACCCGGAGGCCCAGCGGATGATGAAGGACGTCGAACGCAAGCACGTCTCCGGCATCGTCTTCAGCAAGCTTGCCCGCCTCTCCCGCAACCTCCGCGAGGTGCAGGACTTCGGCGACTTCTTCCGGAAGCACGACGCCGACCTCATTTCCCTCTCCGAGGCAATCGACACCTCCACTGCCGGAGGCCGGATGTTCTTCCACCTGCTCGGGGTGTTCGCCCAATGGGAACGGGAGGAGACGGCCGAGCGGGTGGCCGCGTCCGTCCTCACCCGCGCCAAGCTCGGCAAACCGATCAACGGCAAAGCCCCATACGGATACCAATGGAAGGACAAGAAGCTCGTCATCGAGCCCGACGAGGCCCCCATCCGCCGGAAGGCCTTTGAACTCTTCTTGGAACTCCGGCGCAAGGGGACCGTCGCCAAGCGGCTGAACGACGCCGGATACCGCACCCGGGACGGGAAGCCTTGGCGGGACATGCAGGTCACCCGTGTCCTCATCGAAACCTCCGCCAAAGGCATCTACTACTTCAACCGGGTGAAAAAGCACGGCAACTGGCGGAGCGTCGAGAAGCCGGAGAGCGAATGGGGCCAAGTCGCCTGCGAACCCATCGTGAGCGAGATGCTTTGGAACCAAGTGAACCAGATCATCGAAGAGCAGCTCAAAAGCTGGAAACGCCCGGGACCGCTCCCCGTCCAGACCTTCGGCAACCTCACCCAATGCGCCTGCGGGACGAAGATGTATGTCCGCACGGGCAGCCCGAAATACGTATGTCGTGCCTGCCGGAACAAGATACCGATGGTGGACCTTGAGGGCGTGATCCATGATGAACTGAAAGCCTTCTTCGCCTCCCCGGCCAAGCTCGCAAGCCACGCCGAGGAGGCGAAGCGAAACCTGACCACCAAAGAGCAGGCACTTTCTGCCCATGAGCGGGAGATTGCCCGGGTGAGGGAAGACATGAGCCGGACGCACCGGCTCTACTTGGACGGCCACGTCACCCCCCAAGGTTTCGGTGATTTCTACAAGCCCGCCGAGGAGAGGCTCAACCAACTGAACGCCTCCCTCCCCAAGCTCCAAGCGGAGGTGGACGGCCTGCGGATGACGGAGGTGAGCAGCGAAGAAGTGCTTGCGGAAGCGACCGCCCTTTACGACCGTTGGCCGTCAATGGCGACCGACGAGAAGCGCCGGATTGCGGAAGCGCTCATCGAAAAGATCGTCGTGGGCGACGGGGAGATTGACATAACCTTCTCATACCTCCCTACTTCTGAAGAACAGTGCAAAAGCCAACAGCAGTGGAGAGGGCCGGGGTGAGGGAGAGCGGCCACTCCGCACAAGCGAGATGCAAAGCGCCGAGCCATTGTTCAAAAGCTGCTTTGCCCCTCCGTCAAACCTTCGGCTCCGCTGGCACCGGCTTCTCCTTGGGCCGCCAGAATGCCAGGCCGAAGAAGAGAGCGCCGCAGCCATTCACGCCCATCGTGTAGCCGAGCTTGTAGGTGACACCGGTATTGAAGGGAGCGTAGATCGCGACGTCCGTGCCGGTCGCCAGCGTGGGCAGGGTCGCGGGCATGAGCGCGCCGTGCGCAAAGCCCCACCAGAACCCCGCCGGCATATCCGGTCGCGTGCGCCTGGCGCTCCAGTCCATGGCCGTGCCCATCAAGAACGCCATGACCACAAAACCCGCGATGCGCGCCAGCAAAGCCGCCGCCTTTCGTGCGGGGGAGGCGGCTTTTGCTCGTGTTGGGCCGGTGTTTTCCGTAGGTGTGGAGCATGTTTTTGAGCGCCCGTTCGACGCAAGCGGAATCCTTCGATTCCCCCGGGCGGCCCGCGGCGGAAATCGAGGCCGGCTACCGGCAGCTCGCGCGGGCGAACCGGCTCTTCTTCTTTTCGCATCCGTTCGTTTTCACGCTGCCGCGCCTGCTGGGGGTGGCACGCTGCCGCGCATTGACCCTGCTGGATGTAGGGGCGGGCGATGGGTTGCTGGGCCGGCGGCTCGAAGCGTGGGCGCAGCGTCGCGGCTGGCGCTGGGAGGTCACCAATCTTGAGCTGAACCCACACGCGCTCGCGCTCAACCCCAGCGGGCGAAACGTGACCGGCTCCGCGCTGGCCCTGCCGTTTCCCGACGCGCACTTCGACGTGGTGATCGCCTCGCAGATGACCCATCACCTCAGTGACGCGGAAGTGGTGACGCACTTCCGCGAGGCGTGGCGGGTGGCCCGGCAGGCGGTGCTGTTGAGCGACCTGCACCGCAACCCGTTCCTCTACGCGCTGGTATGGATGGGGTCCTGGCTGGTGGGGTTCAACCGCGCCATGCGGGAAGACGGCGTGATCTCGGTGCGGCGCGGCTTCCGGCTGGACGAATGGCGTCGGCACGCGGCAGCAGCAGGCATTCCCGACGCGCGTGTATGGCTCTACGCCGGCACCCGCATCATGCTGGCGGCACGGAAGGATTAGCCCGCTAAACACGCGAAAGGACGCGAAATGGGGACTCTGCCCTTCCCCCTTTTAGTATATTTCGCATGTTTAGCGGGCGGCCAACTTCCGCGCCCGGGCGAAGTCCGCGCGCGCGCGCCAGAGCCAGCGCAGCCAGAGAAGCGTGTCCCGGACGGGCTGGATCTTGCTTTGCTCGGTCTTGTAGCGGCTGTGCACGGGGATGAATTCGACGCGTCGTCCAGCCGCGAGGAAGGCGAGCAGCATCTCCGACTCCACCTCGAACCGGGTGCAATGCAGCGGCAATCCCGCCCACGCAGCCACCCGCACGAGGCGGAATCCGCATTGGGTGTCGGGCAGCCGGGTGCCGCTCAGCGATGAAAGCATCCCGCTCATGACCCGGTTGATCAGGCGGCGCAGGGCTGGCATGTCGCCGGGCGCGGTCATGCGGTTGCCGATGACCAGGTCCGCGCGATCAGCCTGCATCGCCGCGAGGAAGCTGGGGAGATCTTCGGGCAGGTGCTGGCCGTCACCGTCCAGCAGGAGCGCCCAGGTGAAGCCCATCTCGCAGGCGCGGCGGAGGCCGGCCTGGAGGGCGGCCCCCTTGCCCTGGTTCACGGGCAGGCTGAGCACTTCCGCCCCGGCCGCCCGGGCGGCGCTGGCGGTGCCGTCCGTGGACCCGTCATCCACCACCAGGACTCGCGGGAGATGGCCGCGCACGGCAGACACGAGCGGACCGATGGCGGCGGACTCGTTGAAGCAGGGGATGACGGCGGCGCAGTCCAACACCGCAGCCTAGGCGCAAGTGGCCTGGGCTGACAAATCGTTTGCGGCGCTGGTGGTTGCGCAGTAAATTTCCCTCGAAATGGATTCGTTCTCTCACTCCAATGTCGCCATGGTGACCGCGCATGGGGCGGCGCAGGAGGCCTTGCACGAGCAGGCGGCGGCGGCGGCCCGCGAACGGTTTGGCAACGAAGTGTTCCTGCGCGGCGTGGTCGAGATCTCCAACCACTGCCGCGAGAACTGCCACTACTGCGGGATGCGCCGGGACAATCGCTCCCTCGACCGCTTCCGCGCCCGGCACGACCAGCTCGCGGAACTGCTCATCCACCACCGGCCCGCGAGCCTCACCGATGTGAACATCCAGGCGGGCGAAGACCCCGTGGCCGTGCGTGAGGTGGCCCTGCCGCTGCTGCGCACCCTCCAGCGCGAGACGCCCCTGGGCGTGAGCGTGTGCCTGGGCACGCTGAACGAGACCCTTTACGACGAGTTGCAGGCCGCCGGGGCATCGCTCTACATCATGAAGTTCGAGCTGGGCGACGCCGCGAGCTACGCACAGTTCGAAGCTCCGGGCACGCTGGCCGAGCGGGTGCGGCATATCCGCCTGCTGGCCGCGCGCGGCTGGCGGGTGAGTTCTGGCTTCATCGCGGGGCTGCCGGGCCAGAGCGTGGACCATCTGGTCGGAAACCTGCGGCTCGCGCAGGAACTGCCGCTCGATGGCTGCAGCGTCAGCCCGTTCATTCCAGGCGAGTCCACGCCATTGACCGGTGAAACCGTGGGCGAACTGGACCTGACCTTGAACTGCATGGCCGCCCTGCGGGTGTTGCGGCCGGAACTGGTCATCCCCGCCGTGAGCGCGCTGAACCTCACCGGTGCGGACGATGGCTACCGGCGCGGCCTGCGGGCCGGGGCGAATCTCTGCACCGTCAATCTCACTCCCCCTGAAATGCGCGGCGATTACCTGCTCTACAAGCGCGAGCGGTTCATCATGAACGAGGAGCGCGTGCTCCAGGCCGTGGCGGCGGAAGGACTGGAAGTTTCCCGCACCGGGCTGGTGGAGCACTGGCGCGGCACGCCGGCGCTGGCTGAAATGGCGACGGGCTGAAGTCGGCCCCGGTTCCATGCTCTTCCCCACCCTCCAGTGCAGCCGTCCCGCCTGCCGGGTCGTGGTCACCGGGTGCGGTCTGGTGACGCCGCTGGGCCTGGGTCTGGCGATCAACGCCGAGGGTTTTCGCTCCGGGCGCACGGCGTTCCGTCCGGTCTCCCGGTTTGACGTCACCCGACAGCGCGTCCGCACGGCGGCGGAGGTGGAACTGCCCCCTGAGCTGCCAGGCGTGTTGCGGCCGCGTCAGGCTCGGTTGCTGGATCACGCCGGTCGCATGCTGCTCTGGGCCGCGCACGGAGCTGTGCAGCAGGCTGGCTGGGGGGCGGCCCCCGAAGCCCGCTGTGTGGTGGGCACGACCGGCGGCGGGATGAGCCTGGGAGAAACCTACTACCGCACGGCGTTGAACGAACCGCTGGTGTGCCGCCAGCAACCCACCCGCTCCATCGGCTACCAGGCTTATCGCCAGGTTTCGCTCGTCGCCCAGGCGTGCCAGGTGGGCGGTTCGGTGGACGTGATCGCGAATGCCTGCGCCTCCGGCGCGAATGCCATCGGTCATGCGTGGGAACTGGTCCGCCAGGGCCGGGCAGAGCGGGTGCTTGCGGCCGGCTATGACGCGATCTGCCACATGATCTTCGCGGGCTTCGATTCCTTGCAGGCGCTCTCGCCCACGGAGTGCCGGCCGTTTGACGCACAACGCGACGGGCTCGCGCTGGGCGAAGGCGCGGCGGCGCTCACGCTCGAATCCCTGGAGTCCGCCCAGGCGCGCGGCGCATCGATCCTCGCGGAAATCGTCGGCTACGGTGCCGCCACGGACCTGCACCATCTCACCCAGCCCCACCCGCAAGGCGATGCCGCCGTGGCTTCCATGACCGAGGCCTGCCGCTCAGCCGGGCTCGCGCCGCAGGACATTGACTATGTGAACGCGCATGGCACCGGCACGCCGCTCAACGACAGTGCCGAGGCCGCCGCCATCACGCGCTGGGCGGGCTCCCGGGCGGCGACGCTGCCAGTCAGTTCGACGAAGGCCGGTGTCGGCCACCTGCTCGGTGCGGCCGGCGCGGTCGAGGCGGCGGTCTGCGTGCTGGCCCTGCGCGGTCAGTGGCTGCCGCCGATGCTGGCCACGCGCACACCGGACGCGGCTTGTGGTTTCCCGCTGGTCACGCAACCGGTCGATGCCCCGCTGATGCATGCGATGACGAACTCGTTCGGCTTCGGTGGCGCGAACGCCACCTTGATCTTCCGGAGGTGGGTGTGAGCGATGTCTTCATTTCGGGCATGGGCGCCGTTTCGCCGGCGGGCTGGAGCGTGGCCGCCTTGCAGGCGGTGTTCGCGGGCGCGGCGTTGCCGGCTCCGCAACAGATGGAGCGGCCCAGTTGGGCCCGCCCGCTCGCAGTCCTCCGGGTGCCGCCAGCCAGCCCGCGTCCCGCCTGGGCCGTCCATGCTCGATTGCGGCGCTCGGCAGTCATCAGCCAGTTCGCGATGGGCGCGGCGGCGGAAGCCATGGGCTCAAGTGCTGGCGGCTCGCTCGGCATCGTGTTTTGCACCACCTCCGGCTGCGTCGCCTACTCGCGGCGCTTCTATGACGAGACGCTGCGCGACCCGGCGACCGCCAGCCCGCTGCTCTTTCCCGAGACCGTCTTCAACGCGCCGGCCAGCCACCTGTCCGCCGTCCTCGGGTCCGCCGCCGCGAACTACGCGCTCGTCGGCGACAGCGGTGTCTTTCTGCACGGACTGGTGCTGGCAGCGGGCTGGCTGGAGGACGGACGCGTCGAGCGCTGCCTCGTTGTCGCAGCGGACGAACTCGACTGGATCACCGCCGAGGTGCTGCGCCGCTTCCGCAAGTCCGTCACGCTGGGCGAAGGCGCGGGCGCGGTGCTGCTCACGCGGGAACGGACGGCGGATTCCTGCGCCCGGCTGGAGTGCGTGACCGACCCGCAAGCCTTTGCTGGTGGTGGCCGGGGCGCGCGCGCGGCGGCGTCTCAACGCGTGAAGGCTGCTTTGCCAGCCGGACCCTCCGGGCTGGCCGATCCGGCCCGCTTTGGCGAAAGCTTCGCCGCCAGCACGGCCTGGCAGGTGCTGGGCGCGATTGGCGACGCCCGCCGGCTTGGGTTGCCCCGGGCGCTGGTCTGTGCGCCCGGCCTGTATCAGGAGGCCATCGGTGCGAGCTTTACGATGCTTTCCCCCACAACTTCATAATGACCCGGGTCATCCTCATCACGGGCGCGAACGGCGGGCTGGGCCAGGCGATTGCGCGCGCCTTCCTCAGCGAATCCACCGACAACTTTCTCTGGCTGGGCGTCCGTCAGCGACGCGAGCTGGTGGACACGCTCGCGACCGAATTCCCGGGTCGCTGTGAGGCGGCCGACCTCGACGTGACCCGGCCCGAGGCGTGGCGTGCGCTGGTGGAACAGATCGTCGCCCGGCATCAACGGCTCGATGTGCTGGTGAACAACGCGGGGTATCACGCGGACTCGCTGCTGGCCCAGATGCCCCCGGATGCCTGGCACGGCGTGCTTGCCACGAATCTGGACGGCACCTTCCACGGCTGCCAGGCGGTGCTGCCCACGATGATCTCGCAGCGGCAGGGGCGGATCGTGAACGTCTCCTCGCTCAGCGCCCTCGCCGCGCCCGCGGGCCAGACCAACTACGCCGCCGCCAAGGCCGGCGTCGTGGCGCTCACGCAGTCACTGGCCAAGGAAATTGCGCGCATCGGCATCACGGTAAACGCCGTCTGCCCCGGCTACATCGAGACGGAAAGCCTGGGCGCGCTGGATGCCGACGCACGGAAGGCGATGGTCGCCCGGATTCCCATGCGCCGGGTGGGGCGGCCGGAGGAGGTCGCGGCAGTGGTGCGTTTCCTGGCCAGCGCGAGCGCCAGCTATGTCACGGGTTCCACCATCAAAGTGGATGGCGGCATCTTCTGACCCTCCTTCCGTGTAGTTCCCGCGAATCACGCGAAAGGGAAGGCGCGCTCCATACCACAACGGCCACGTTCAGCTCTTGGTGTCCTTGCGTGGCCTTGAACTCTGCGGCTCTTTGCACTGCTATGCCACGACTTCGCTGCGCCCCGAGAAGATTTTCCCGACTGA
>CAZOCL010000027.1:0-32982 GCA_964578245.1 uncultured Klebsiella sp.
ACGTTCAGCGGGTCCGCCATCGCCAGGAACAGCTTGTTGTCCAGGCGGGAGACGGGCAGCACCTTGTAGTTCAGCGCCACCTCGCGCGGCACCAGGGCGGCCACCTCCGGCAGGATGCCCGCCCGGGCCAGGTTCACCGGCGGGGTATTCAGCACCCGGCCCATCGCCACGACCATGTCTGCATCGCTGACGTAGGCCTTCTCGATCAACAGCTTGAGCAGGCGCGTGCCCTCCTTCTTTTGCAGGGCAACGAGTTCCTCCACCTGCTGCGAAGTCAGCAGGTTGTCATCGACGAGCGCATCGGCGATGCGTTCGCCGAAAGATTTGACGGGGGCGATGCTGCTCACGGCGGTTTAGCGGAAAATCTTCTTGAGCGCCTTCACCAGGTCCGGTGGCGAGGTCATATACCAGATCAGGCGGTTGGGCGTGGCCGCCCGGAGTTCGGCCTCGGCCTGCTTGTTGAACGGGTTCGTCGTGGCCACCAGCACGGACTTGCTCATGCGGTCAAACGGCAGGATGCACCACTTCAGGCACAAAGCCCGCGGGAAGGTCTTTGCCAGCTCGTTATCAATCTCGTATTTCTCCAGCGGCATGTAGCCGATGCGCGCCCGCTCGATCACGAGCTTCAGCGACTTGTCCAGCCCCAGCACGCCCTTGTCCGCCATCACCTGCAGGAACGGCTCGTTCACCTGCGTCACCGGCTCGTTCCCCGGCGTAAACCACAGCCGCCCAAAGTCCTGCGCATTGACCAGCTTGCCATCCACGAAGATGCGCTGCATGGCGGCCTTGCCATCGTCCTGCTCGGCGACCTTGCCGGCCAGTCCGGGTTTGCCCTTGCCAGCCTCCGCGATCGCGTTCGGCAGGGCGGCCGGCTCATTGGAACGGCCGGCGAACGAATTCGTCTTGTTCTCGATCTCGTTCAGCGCCTTCCGCACGTCGGGATCGTCCGGGAACCGCTGGAGGATCGTCTCATACTCCATGATCGCCGACGAGAGCTGCCCGAGCTGCACGTAGGCCTCGGCGATGCGCTTGGACGTGTCCACCACGTCCTTCTGCATCCCCAGCTTCATGTAAGCCTCCTTGAGAATCTCCAGCGACTGGTAGTCCAGCGGCTGCGACTGAGTGATCACGCGGAACATCTCAATCGTCTGCTGCAACTGGGCTTCTTCGCTGGGAGACAAGGCGGCCATTTGTTGGGCGTTATCTCGCACGGAAAACGCCCCCCTGTCGAGCGTGCTTTTCCATCCGGCTACGCTGCGGGGAGCGCCGGTCTCCGCTCCGTCGCACTTCCTCGCCCGTTCGCCAATTGGCTTCGTTTCGCAAAATCATCACACCCGACCGTCCCATTCGTCGGCGGAGCGCCGAGCACCCGCTCGGCACGTTCCTACCCTCCCGCCTCCCATTCGTGTCTCATCGTGTCCATCCGTGGTTTCCCCTGCCGTCTCCTCAATTGGCTTCGTTCCGAAAAATCCCATCGCTCCCTCGACGATGGCCGGCTGCCCCTCTGAAATCTGAAATTTCCAATCTGAGATTCCCCCGGTTGGCTTCGTTTCGCAAAACCACTCTGCGCCTCCCTCTCGGCAGTTGCTGGCCCCCAACGGCCTCCCGTCCCCACGGTTGGCTTCGTTTCGCAAATCAGTCCCATGCGTCCCATTTGTCCCATCCCCCTCCGCGCCCGTCCCGCCTCTGCGGTGCCAATCCCCCTCGCAGCCCGCCCTGCCCAGGTCGAGTCGTTGCCATGCCCCACTCAACCCTCCCAGCCCATTCGTGTCTCTTCGTGTCCATTCGTGGTTTCCCTCCCCCACCCTCGCCCACCCGCCCCCCGACCGCATTTGCGCGACGCAAATGGACTCCTGGACACGTTTCCCCCATCACAAAAGCGCCTGTCCCCATCCCCTGCCTTTCTCTCAACTCTCAACCTCTGGTCCTCACCCACCCCCACCCGCCTACCAACACGGCCAAACCCAGCAACACCCACGGCCAGCCTGGACGCCCCGAGCTACCCGCTCCGCTGCCCGGCGATAAAGCTGCCGGTGTCGTGGCTCCTGAATTTCCAAGGGGCCCCGCGCCCTGGCCGGGTCGATTGTTGAAGGCATCCCGAATTTTGGAAGGCTTGGCGACGGCGGGGAAGCCAGCCTCAGGTCTGGGCGTCTGAACGACGGGCGGCAACAGGCTGTGCCAGGCCGTGGGCACGTAAGGCTTGGCGTAGGCAGCAGCGGCCTGACGTCTGAACTGTTCTGGCAGTTCCGCCACGATGGCTTCCCACGCGTTTGTCACTCGCGATCCGTGCATGTGATGTTCGACCAAACCGCGCAGTTCATCGAAGTCAACTGGCTCGCGACGATACCAACTGCCAAGAGCACCCACTGTCAGCTCGGAAAACGGAGGCTCGCCTCGATGAAGCGCATGCCAATGGTTTACGGCTGCGACCTGCTGCCTGTATTGCTTGAGTTCCTCGGGATCTGTGGACAATTGATTTGCGGTGACCTTTGGGCGTCCGGCAAGGTCGAGCGCCTGAACTGCGTCTTCGATCTTCCGCCAAAGCCGCAGTCGCAAATCGGCTTCCTCCAACCGTGCCACTGCAAAAGGCCAGTCGTCCTTGCTGCTAGGGTGCTTTTCAGGATTCCAAGGTCTCCGTGAAAAAGCAAACATGGCGTATTCGATATCGGTTTCGACTACCGCTTCTCTTGCGACCCTGCTGAAGGCGTAGGCACTCGATGCTAGGCTCACATCAGCAGTCGCCAGACGTTCCAGCGAGCCAGCCGAGTTTGAGATCAAGTAACCGAAATCGTTGGCGTTGTAGTCGGCTCGCTGCTTCAAAATTTCCGCCATCAAACCAAGCAGAGCGTCTTTGTCCTTGTTGTCCGTCGCTTCGACAATTTTCTGGCCCATTTCAATGGTCTTCGGCTCGCGTTCAAACGGCAGCGCAATTGCAACCGTCTGCGTTGCGGCAATTAGCAAGACAGAGACAAGACGCATGGCTGTCGGCCACCCTATACCTGATCCTCTTCATCCCGCAACCCTGCCAACTTGACGGAAGCCCCATTGCCGCGACGCAAATGGACTCCCATTGGGAGTCCATGCTTCGAACACAAAGCACCTCGGCAGACCGCCTTCTCCCCCTACTCCTTCGCCTCCTGCTTTTTCTTCTTCGCCCCCGGCTCTCCTTTCGGCGCCCCGGGGCGGATGATCGTTTCCGGCAGGTCCGGGTCCGGCACCTTCAGCTCCTTGCGCAGACGCGTGAGTTCAGTGTGCAGTTCCGCACGCGTCTTCGCGTAGGCCGGATCGTCGTAAAAGCTCTTCATCTCCTGGGGGTCCTTCTCACGGTCAAACAGCTCCCAGTAATTCACATCCGGCTCGTAGAAGTGGACGAGCTTGTAGCGGTCGGTGATCACGGCGTAGTGCTTGCGCACACTGTGCGAGGCGGGAAACTCGTAATAGTGATAGTAGAAGCTCTTGCGCCAGTCGGCCGGCGTCTGGCCCTTGAGGATCGGCACCAGGCTGCGGCCCTGAATGTCGCCGGGAATCGGCTGCCCGGCGGCTTCGAGGAAGGTGCTGGCGAAGTCCAGGTTGCTCACCATGTCCCGGTTCACGCTGCCCGGCTTGGTCACGCCCGGCCAGCGCGCCAGCAACGGCGTGCGCAGGGACTCCTCGTAAAACCACCGCTTGTCGAACCACCCGTGCTCGCCGAGGTAGAACCCCTGGTCGCTGCTGTAAACCACGATGGTGTCTTTCGTCAGATCCTCATCGTCCAGGAACTTCAGCAGCCGCCCGACGCTCTCGTCCACGCTCAGGACGCAAGCGAGGTAATCGTGCAAATAGCGCTGGTAGCGCCAGCGCACGAGATCCTTGCCCGTGAGCTTGGCCATGGCGAACTCCTCGTTGCGCGGTTCGTAGTAGGCGTTCCAGGTCTTCCGCTGCTCCTCGTTCAGACTCCCTGGCGCGGCGAGTTTGGCGTCGGTCCTGGTGAAGGTCTTCGCCAGCGTCATGTCCTGCTCGTATTCCGCGCGGCCGCGGCCGGTGTAATTGTCGAAGAGCGTCGGCGGCTCGGCGAACTTCTGGTCCTTGTTCCAGCCGAGGTATTTCAAGTTCGGCGACCACTCACGATGCGGAGCCTTGTGCTGTGCCATCATGAGGAAGGGCTTGGACTTGTCGCGCTTCTTCAGCCAGTCCAGCGAGAGGTCCGTGATGATGTCGGTGACGTAGCCGGTGTGCTTGATCTGCTGCCCCATGCGGTTCATGGGCGGGTTGTAATAAATGCCCTGGCCCGGGAGGATTTCCCAGTAGTCGAAGCCCAGGCTCGACGGTTCCGCGCCGGTGAGGTGCCACTTGCCCACGATGGCGGTCTGGTAGCCGGCCGCCTTGAGCAGCCTCGGGAAGGTCTGCTGCGTGCCGTCGAACTTGCTGTTCGTGTTGTTGTAGAACCCGTTCAGGTGATTGTATTTCCCCGTCATCACCGTGGCGCGGCTCGGCCCGCAGATCGAGTTCGGCACGATGGCGCGCTGGAAGAGCATCCCCTCCTTCGCCAGCCGGTCGAGGTTCGGCGTGTCCACCAGCTTGATGGAATGCTGGTAGGCGCTGATCGCCTGATACGCATGGTCGTCGCTGAAGATGAACAGGATGTTCGGCTGCTTCGGCGCGGCGGAAACAGAGATCGCGAAGAGGCCCAGCGCAAGCGACAGCAACGCGCAGAAAACCGAGGACAGCGTGTTCATGCCGCAAACCCTACCGGTAGTCCGCCCCCGGGACAACCCCCGCCTCGACCGGAGCGCGGTCGTCCTCGCCCGCTTTGCGCGTGCGGCCACCGCAACGGCTGTCAAGCAGGCGGGGCGGAGGATTCGGCTGCCGTCGGCTTGGGTGCGCCCACGGGGAGCGGTGCCTTGGGGGCCTCAATCATTACCAGCGCGGGCCGCAGCATCTGGCCTTGGAACGTGTAGCCCGTGGCCACCGTCTCGAAAATCTTCGCGTCCTCGGGGATGTCCTTGCGACCGTCCGCCGTCTGGTGCTGGCCCGGCTCGAAGCCGTCGCCGGCTGCCGGTGCGAAGGACACCAGGCCAATGCGCCGGGCGGCGTCGCGGCAGGCGTTCTGGAAGTGGGCAAGCTGGTCGATGAGGTTGGACTGGCCGGAGTGCTTCGCGGCGCGGTGCAGCGCATAGACGTGGTCCAGCACGCGCACGAGCACCTGCAGCCAGTCCGTCTCGCCGCGCTTGAGCTTGTCCACTTCGAGCCGGAGGGTGGCCTTCTCGGAGTCGTTCGCCTTCTTCATGAAGTCGGCGAAGCGCAGCGCCTCCTGGGACATCTCCTCGGACACCTGCTTGGCGGACTCGATGGCCTTGGCGTTGTGCTCCTGCACGTTCTGCCACTGGGCGGTGGCGATGGTGATCTGGTTCGCGACCTTCTCCAGGTTCTGGATCTGGTTGGCTGTGGACTGCAGCTTGTTCAGCTCCTCCAGCTTGGTGCCGTTCTCCGCATCCTTGAGGAACGGGGTCACCGAACACCATGCGGCACACGCCACGGACACCAGGGCCAGCACGGCCATCCAGATGTTGATGGGGTGTTCGCTCATCTCCACTACCCGCCAGGCAACGTAGTCCAGCGCCGCCGCTCCAAACAGGAACAGCGCGAGGGACGGCCAGCGGGCGAGACGTGTCTCGGGTCGGTCAGTCATGGCGGCGGAGGGTAGGGCGAAAGTTCAAACTTCAAAGTGCAAAGTTCAAGGCAGCCAGACGTAGCGCAGCCAAAGCATCCTTCGCAGGGCGAACCGTCTGACTTAGGACCAGCGAAAGAGCATGTTCCATCTCTGTGTTCATCGCGTCTCTGTGGACCAACTCGGGCTGCGATTTCGCCGAGTTGCACCCTTGCGCTACTTCAACTCCATCCGCTGCCCGCGCTTCACCGACTGCTCCTCCGCCTCGCAAATCTCCACGGAACTGACCCCGTCCGCCGCCGTGACCACGCTGGGCTGGCGTCCCTCTGCGATGCACCCGGCGAAGTGGCGCAACTCGCCTACGTAGCCGTCCGGCTGGCCAAGGTGGAGCACCTCGGCGCTCTTGCCGGCGGCAAAGACTTTCAGCGCGTCCGCACCCCGGGCGAGGTCGTAGTCCACCGTCGCCTGCTCGAAGTTCACGGTGTAGCTCATGTTGAAGCCAAAGCCGGGCGTCATGCACCACGCGCCCTCGGCATGGACCATTGCGCCGCTGGCGACCTCGTATTCCGTCACCACATGGTCAATCGCGCCGCTGATCTTGGTGTAGCCAGAGGAGCGCACCGCGCGCGGGCGACCGAAGCAGAACTGCACAAAGTCCGCGTCGTGGATGTGCAGGTCCAGCAGCGCCCCGCCGGACTTCGCGCCGTCGAGGAAGTTGCCCTGCCCCCAGCCCGGCGGCTCGGCCACGCGACGGAAGCGCGCGGCCAGCACCTTGCCGAACCGGCCATCCGCGATGGCGGTCTTCACCCATACCCACTCGGGGAAGAAGCGCAGGCACATGGCGGGCATGAAGACGCGGCCGGTCTCCGCCGCCACGGCGGCCATCTCGCGGGCCTGCGCAGCGGTGCGGGCCAGCGGCTTCTCGCAGAGGACGTGCTTCCCGGCACGCATCGCGGAGATGGCCAGGTCGTGGTGCGCAAGCGTCGGCGCACAGATGTCCACGGCGTGGAGGTCGGGGTCGGCGAGCATCGCGGCGTAGTCGCGGAAGGCCTTGAAACTGCCCGGCTCCAGCTTCACCGGCGCATTGTCACCCACGTTGCCAGCGACCCCGGTGAAGTCGCCGTCCAAATGGCGGCCGCTGGGATTGCAGAGCGCAGCGACCCGCACGCCGGGCACCTGCCGCAGCGCCTTGATGTGCGTGGCCGCCATGAAGCCGAGTCCGACAATGCCGAGGTTGAGCATGATGAACTGAAAGGTAGTGAGACGATTATTTCAGTGGTTTGCGAGCGGCTCACGCAACACCAATCCCTTGCCTTGGATGGCGGAGGCCAGCCGCTCCAAGGCGCGTCCGGCGGGCGTGTTCCAGTCAGGCGGCGGAGGTTGCACGTTGGTGTTGACGAGCTTGCAATTGCGCGAGCGCCTGGCCGATGAGCCGGTTGGTCACGCTGCTGTCACTGGCGAAGTTCCGTGCCAGGCGCGCATAGCGAGCCCGTTGCTGAAAGGCGGGGTGCAGCAACATGCGCGCACAGATGCGCGCCTTGCGCCAAGGTGCGGTGAAATACCCTCGTGGCTGGCTGGTGGCTTGCACAGTTGAAAGCTACGAAGCTGGTGTCAGGGAGTCAACTGGCGGCCCATGCGCTTCACCCAGCGCGTCCAGTCCGCTTCCGTGTCCACGTCGGCCAGTTCGCGCAGCAGGGCCACGCGGAGGTCGCTCTCGCGGGCGCGGCGCATCGTTTCGGAGAAGACCCGGTCTGTGCTCCAGGGCATGGCCGTGAACAAGCCCGGCTGGGGCGCGCGCAGGCCGATGAGCCAGTAGCCGCCGTCCAGCGCGGGCCCGAGCACCACGTCGTGCGCGTCCAGGGCGAGCCATGCGTCCTCGATGTCCGTGGGCGTCACGTCCGGACAGTCGGAGCCGATGATGACCACCCGTTCGGCATCGGTGCGAAAATGGCCGGCGAAGGCGGCGTGCAGCCGTTCGCCGAGGTCGCCCCCGGACTGGGGGCACTTGAACCAGCCGTTGCGCAGCCAGGGTTTGATTTCGGGGAGCGCGTCCGCCGGGGTGTAGCAGAGTTCCACTGGCCGGAGCAGGGCGAGCCGGGCAAGGAGGGACTCCACGAGCTGCCGGTAGGCGGTGCAGGCGGCGTCCGCCCCGAGCGTCTCGGCCAGCCGGGTCTTGACCGTCCCGGTTCGCGGGGCTTTCAAGAACACCACCAGCCGGCTCGCATGCCCCTTCATTCCACGGCAGCAAGTTCGGTTTCCGTGGCGTGGTCTCCCAGGTCCTTCGGCTCGGGGAGCAGCAGGGCGACAAAGATGGCAGGGATGAACAGGCAGGCGGCGAAGAGCAGGGTCTTCTTGAAGTCGCCACCGCTGGCCAGCGAACCGGAGAAGATCACCCCGGTCGCGGAGGCGATGCGGCCGATGTTGTAGCAGAAGCCCGCCCCGGTGGTGCGCAGCAGCGTGGGGAAGAGCGGCGGCAGATACATGGTGAACAGGCCGAAGACGCCGGAGAAGAAGCCGACCAGCGGGAACCAGAAATAGACGAGCGACTCCCAGCCGCGCGGCTGGATGAAGGTCGCCCCCATGGCGAGGAAGAAGCCGAGGTAGCAGATCGCGATGGAGCGCCGGTAGCCGAGAAAGCGCGCGAGGCCAGCCGCCGCAAAATTGCCCGCGATGCTCGCCGTAATGACGATAAAGAAGGCGAGGCTGACAATCTTCTGCTTGTAGCCGGCGACCCATTTCGCTGGGTCTTCGCTGGCGGCGGCCTTGGCGAACTCGACTTTCGCCGCAGCATCCAGGTCGGGCAGGTTGCGCAGGTGTTGCGCGTGCCAGAACTGAAACGCCCACCAGGCGGTCAATCCGCAGGCACACACGACAATGGTGAGCAGCGTGGTGCGCAACACCGCACCCCGGAACAGGTCAAGGATGCCCGGCTGCGCGCTGAGCGACTCCCGTTTCGCCGCCTGCCACTCCTCCGGCTCCGGCACATGGCGGCGAATCCAGAAGACCAGCAGGGCCGGGAGGATGCCGACCAGGAACACGAACTTGGGGTGGAGGCTGGACATCAGGAACGTGGTGAGGCACGCCAGTAGCACGCCGAGGTTCACGCCGGTTTGCAGCACCGCAGCGACCCACGGCCGCCACTTCTTCGGCCAGGTTTCCGAAAGCAACGAAGAGCCGACCGCCCACTCACCGCCGATGCCCAGCGCGGCGAGGAACCGGAAAATCATCAACTGCCACCATGTCTCGGCGAAGAACGACAGGCCCGTGAACGCCGCGTAAGTCAGAATCGTGAGCGAAAGCGAACGGCTGCGGCCGAGGATGTCGCCGAGGCGGCCGAAGAACGCCCCGCCCAGCGCCCAGCCGATGAGGAAGGAGCCTTGAATCCAGCCGCTGCGCTGCTTGACTAGATCGTTGGCCATATCCGAAGCGTCGGGGATCAACCCTTCCTTGTGGAGCAGGTAGGCCACGAACGGGGCAGCCACCAGCCCGTAAAGATGCATGTCCAGGCCGTCGAAAAGCCAGCCGAGCCAGGCCGCCATACCCGACTTGCGCTGTTGCGGGGTAAGTTCGCTCAGGGTGGTGGCCTCTGCCTTCTTCGCCGTTGGCTGGAACTTCTCCGCCTTGCCATCCGGCCCGGACTTGCGGATGAAAATGGTGCTTTGCAGGGGTTGATCGGGCTCTTCGCTCATGGTGCTGGGTGGGAAGCGTAGGCGAAGCCGGAGGGAGGGCACAAGTGGACAGTTCAGGCTGACGCGGGATGCGGGTGCAGCTTGACTCGTCTCGTGCGGTCAGGCCAGCGAGGACGCGGGCGCTACGTAGCGCCGGCCTCCGGCCGGCCGTGCCGCAAGCGTCCCGCTTGCTCCGCTTAGGCGACCAACGTAGTCAGCACCTGAAAACGTCGCCGTGGCCGCCCGCACCCGAGCTTGGCTGCCCCGCCGAAACCCGGTAGCCTGATTGCCGCGATGAAATCCCTCGCTGACACGCGACTCTACGCCTTTGTGGACACGGCCTATCTGCACGGCCGCGAACCCGCCGAACTCGCCCGCCAGCTTTGCGATGGCGGCGCGGACTTGATCCAACTGCGTGCCAAGGATGCGCCGCTCGAAGTGGTCCGGCGGATGGCAGAAGCCGTGCAGCCGGTGTGCGAGCGCGCCGGGGTCTGGTTCGTGCTCAATGATCATCCCAAGCTGGCCCTGCAACTGGGGGCGGCGTGTTGCCACATCGGACAAGAAGACTTCTTCGACGCCGGTTATCGCGTCGCGGCACAGGTCACGGGCTGCCCGCCGCAGATGAAGCTGGGACTCAGCACCCACGCGCCGGAGCAGGCCCAGCGCGCCCTGCGCACCGCGCCGGACTACATCGCCATCGGACCCGTGTTCCCCACGGGCACCAAGCCCGGTCGCGCGGCGGTCACGCTGGACTACGTGCGGTGGGCGGCGGCGAATGTGACGATTCCGTGGTTTGCCATTGGGGGCATCAACCTGACGAACTTGGATTCTGTGCTGGCAGCGGGTGCGCGGCGCATCTGCGTGGTGTCCGCGATCTTGAACGCGCCGGATGTGGCGAAGGCGTGCCGGGAGTTTCGTGAGCGGCTTGGGCCGGTGACCTCCTAGCTGGTCTGATTTGGGGCAGGTAGGGCGGGGGGCCTCACCCCGCCGTCGGCCACACGTGAGTCGCGGTCATTCGGCGGCGCGGTGAGGACACCGCGCCCTACCGATGCTGGCCGGAGCGCGGCGTTCACGCCGCAGAAGAGTGCAATTGGAAGAATGCGTTCGAACCACCACTGCCCTGCTCACGTTTCTGCGGCCTGAAGGCCGCGCGCCTCATGACGCTGGCGCGACCTCGCCCGCCCCAATCGTGTCGAAAGTTCAGAAATGAATTGCCCGCGCTGCGCGCCGCTGGCGTCATCGGCCCGACATTTTTGGGCGCGACTAAACTCCGCGCCGTTGGCAGCGACATCCTTTCCTCATCATGGACAGTCTCCTCATCAAAGGCGGCGTCCCCCTTCACGGGGACGTGCAGATCAGCGGCGCGAAGAACGCCGTGCTCCCCATCATGGCCGCCACGTTGCTCACCGCCGAGCCGTGCGTCATCCGCAATGTGCCCGACCTGAGCGATGTGAAGTTCATGGGACGCATCCTCGAATCGCTCGGTTGCGCGGTGAAGTTTGAGGGCGACACCCTCACCGTCCACGCGCACCGCATCAAGGGTCACGGTGATTACGACCTCATCCGCAAGATGCGCGGCTCCATCTGCATCCTCGGTCCGTTGCTGGGACGGTTGCGCAAGGCCGATGTCTCGCAGCCCGGCGGCTGCGTCATCGGCACGCGGCCCATTGACCTGCACTTGAAGGGCCTGCGCGCGCTGGGAGCAAAGATCGAGATCGAGGCCGGCTATGTCCGGGCCAAGGCTCCGCGGCTGACAGGCACGGAAATCTTCCTCGGCGGCCGCGCGGGTCCGACCGTGCTGGGCACGGCGAACATCATGAGCGCGGCCGTGCTGGCCGAGGGCGTGACGATCATCGAGAGCGCCGCGTGCGAGCCAGAAGTCACCGACCTCGCGCAGTTCCTCAATGCGATGGGCGCGAAGATCCAGGGCGCGGGCAGCCCCACGCTCACCATCACCGGTGTGAAGGCACTGCACGGCGCGGAGCACGAGGTGATTCCTGACCGCATCGAGGCCGCGACCTTTGCCATCGCCGCCGCGATGACCAACGGAGAAATCACCATTCACGGAGCCAAGCCCGAGCACTTGAACGCGGTGATCGACAAGCTGCGCGAGGCCGGTGTGAAGCTGGAGCGGCGCGGCGCGGCGCTGCTCGTGAAGCGCGGGGGCAAGCTCCAGCCCGTGGACGTGACCACGCTCCCCTACGCGGGTTTCCCGACCGATGTGCAGGCGCAGATGATGGCGCTCATGTGCCTCACGCCGGGCATCAGCATCATCACCGAACGCATCTTCGAGAGCCGCTTCGGCCACGTGGCGGAACTGGGCCGTCTAGGTGCGGACATCTCCATCGAAGGGCCCAGTGCGATTGTGAAGGGCGGCAAACGCCTGAGCGGTGCGCCCGTGATGGCCAGCGATCTGCGCGCCAGCGCCGCGCTGGTGCTGGCCGGGATGGCGGCGAAGGGCACGACGCAGGTGAACCGCATCTACCACCTCGACCGCGGCTACGAAAAGCTTGATGCGAAGCTCAAGCGGCTCGGCGCGCGCATCGAGCGGGTGAAGGAGACGTGAGTTCGGGGAGCGAGGGCTTCAGGCTGCAGAGACGTGGAGCTTCGCACTTTTAGATCTGCTGTCCTCCTGCTGATACCACGCGGGATGAAACCCCGTGGTGTGCGGCTCGATCATCGGACGCTTCCTTTCCCCTCACCCCGGCCCTCTCCCCGAAGAGAGGGGCCAGTCAGCCAGTCACGAAGCAATGCAAGCGCATGGATTCACCGGACGCAGCCGTCGTTGCTCCCTCTCCCCAAGGGAGAGGGCCGGGGTGAGGCGAAAGCGCGCACACGAACGCCACGCCGACGCTACCAGGCTTTACCGGGAGCTGGAGCGAACCACGCTGCGGTAAATACCGCACTGCGCGAAGTCAGGCCGCGACGGTGAGGGATTCGAACTTCGCCAGAATCGTCTTCTTGCCGACCGCGCCGACGATCTGGGCCACGGGCTTGCCGCCAACGAAGAAGAGCATCGTGGGCAGGCCGGTGATGCCGAACTGATTGGCGAGTTCGCCCTGCTCATCGGTGTTGAGCTTCGCAACCTTGAGCTTGCCAGCCTGTTCGGTGGCGATTTCATCGAGCACCGGGGCCAGCATGCGGCAGGGGCCGCACCAGGGAGCCCAGAAGTCCACGAGGACGGGGGAGGAGGATTTGAGCACTTCGGCTTCGAAATTCGCAGCGGTGATTTCAACGGTGGGTTTCATGTTCAGTTTCGGGTTATGGGTTTGATGCTGATTCGGCAAGGGCTGGAAAGATGGAACGGATAAGCCTCCGTGGGCGTTCTCCCTCACCCCGGCCCTCTCCCGCTGGGAGAGGGAGAATCGTAGTCAGCGTTGCTCGAGTAGTTCGGTTTGGGTTGTAGGGCGGGTTAGGGTGAGCGGGCGACGTGCGGGGTCAGGGAAGGCATCTCTTGCTTCAACGGCTTGCCCCCTCACCCCAGCCCTGTCTCCCGATGGAAGGAGAGGGAAAAAACGCAACGTGATTGATCCCGTCGGAGTTCATCACGCCTTTCCGCCGAAGGTGACGTAGTCGTCGAGGTCGAGCACGTCGGCCCAGGTTTTCAGGTCTTCGCGGGTTTTGCTGAGATTGGCGACGTAGCTGCCGAAGAAGGCATAGGTCTCGGCGTCGCTGTCCGGGCCGCGGCGGTCCTGGTAGTCGCTCCACACCTGGATTTCCCAGGGCGACCGTTTGTGTTTCGCGTTGGTCTGAATCCATTCAAGGATTTTGCCATCGCCCTTGCCCTTCTTCAGCTCGGCCAGCAGCTTCTTCGCGTCAAAGCCGATGAACTTGACGACATGCTGATCCAGCGGGCAGTTGTAGTGATACTCGCCGTGGGTGCCAGCGAGCGTGGCGCGGCCCTTGTCGAGCATGCGGGGCAGCAACACGTAGCCGCCCAGGCGCGTGCGCGGGCTGCGGGGCGGACGCTGGGTCAGATCGGGGGCGGAAAGTTTCGAAGTGTTCATAATCGTGATCGGTTGGAGTTATTTCCCACGCTTAGAAGGTTGCTCGATACTTTGCGAAAGCAATGCGGAATTATCCCAGCCGCCGCCGAGGGACTTGATGAGGAGCACGCTGACGAGCAGGCGCTGGCCGGTGAGCTGGGCCGTCGCGCGCTCGATTTGCAGGGCGGCGCGGTTGGCGTCCACGACTTCCAGATAGCTGACGATCCCGCCTTTGTAACGCTCATTGGCCAGCTCGGCGGCGCGCCGGGCGCTGGCCACTGCGCGGGACTGCGCCTCGGCCTGCCGGGCCAGATGGTGGAGGCTGGCGAGGCTGCTCTCGACCTCGCTGAAGGCGACGAGGATCTGCTGGCGGTAGCGGGCGACGGCTTCTTCGTAAGCGGCCTGCGTGCGGTCCAGATTAGCCTGGTTGCGCCCGCCCGCAAAGAGCGGGACGCTGAGGCTGGGGCCAAGGCTCCACACGCGGCTGTCGAGGCTGAAGAGGTTCTCCAGATCGCCGCTGACGAACCCGCCGGAACCGGTGAGCCGCAACACGGGAAAGGACGCGGACTTGGCCACGCCGATGCGCGCGTTGGCGGAGGCGAGCTGGCGTTCGGCTTCGGCCACGTCGGGACGGCGCTCCAGCAGGTCGGAGGGGAGGCCGGCGGGGATGCTCGGCGGCTGCGGTTGCCAGGCGGTCTGTGCGTTCGGGAGCGCGGGGAGCTTGAAGCTCGAAGCCGGTTCACCCAGCAGCACGGCAAGTGCATTCTCGAACTCGGCGCGTTGCCGGGAGAGGCCCGCCTGCTCCGCCTCGGCGGAGGCGAGTTCGGTTTCGGCCCGCGCCACGTCGAGTTCGCTGGCGACACCCGCGTCAATGCGGCTGCGGACCAGTTGAATCTGTTCCTTCCGCAGGGCGATGGTCTGGACCACGGTGGCCAGCTCGGCATCCAGGGCGCGGAGGGTGAAATAGTTCCGGGCCACATCGCCTTGCAGAGCGAGCTGCACCGTGTGGAGGGCCGCGAGTGAAGCCTGCGCGTCGGCCCGCGCGCTCTCGAAGCCGCGCTTGAGCCGGCCCCAGAGGTCCACCTCGTAGCTCAGGTCGAGCGGGACGCGGATGGTGTTCGCCGTGATGGCCCCGAAGCTGGGCTGCTGGTTCGGGGAATAGCGCTCGCGCCGGAAGCTGGGGTTGGATTCGAGGGTGGGTTCGAGTTCGCCCTTGCTGACGCGGGCGGTGGCACGGGCCTGCTCGACCCGGGCGAAGGCGGCCTTCAACTGCTGGTTGGCGAGGGTGGCGCGCTGTTCCAGCTCGTTGAGCGTGGCATCGTTGAAGTGCTCCCACCATGCGCCCTTGGCGAGGTGGTCGAGCGGCTGGCCGGCTTTCCACGCGCCGAGGTCGTTGGTGGATTTGTAGGCAGGCGGAACGTCGGTCTTGGGACGTTGGTAGTCGGGGCCGAGGGTGGTGCAGCCGGTGGCGAGCGCAAGGGCGAGCGCGACAAGTGAAGCACGAGCCATGTGAAAGGCGCGGTTCCCTCTCCCTTGGTATGGAGTCCCGCCTTTAGGCGGCGGGGCGTTCGAGCGTCGGCAGGCGTTCTGCGCGGCGTCTGGAGCGGAGATGCGTTCCGCCGGCTGAAGCCGGGACTCCGAGCGAGGGTTAGGGTGAGGGGGCGGCCTGCGGAGGAGAGGGGCGCGTTTCTCGCTCGGACGGCTCGCCCCCTCACCCCGGCCCTCTCCCCCGATGGGGGAGAGGGAGAAAACGGCGCTCGCCTCGCTCCGCTCGGAATGGGGCTCGACGGAGTCTCGCCCTACCGGGCGCAGGGGAAGGGCCGCGCTCTGCTTGCTGCCAAGTTTTTCAACAGTCGGTGTCATGGCGTGAGTGGGCTGAAGGTTGAGCGTTTCAGGCGTGCGCGGGGGCAGGGCCGGTGGCGGCGGGACCGGCGGGGGACTGGGGCTGGGGCGTGGGCGCGGGCTTCTTCACCCAGCCGATGTTCATCAGCACGACGTAGAAGACGGGCGTGAGGAAGAGACCGAAGAAGGTCACACCGATCATGCCGCTGAAGACCGCCACGCCCATCGCGCGACGCATTTCCGCACCGGCACCGGTGGAGATCACGAGTGGGAACACGCCGGCCACGAATGCGATGGAGGTCATGAGAATCGGGCGCAGGCGCAGGCGGCAGGCCTCGATGGCGGCTTCCATGGGCGACGCGCCCTCGTCCTGTTTGTGCTTGGCGAACTCGACGATGAGGATCGCGTTCTTGCATGCGAGGCCGACCAGCACTATCAGGCCGATTTGCGTGAAGACGTTGTTGTCCCCGCCCATGTAGGCCACGCCGGCGATGGCAAAGAGCAGGCAGAGCGGCACCACCAGAATGATGGCCAGCGGGAGGCGGAAGCTCTCGTATTGCGCCGCGAGCACGAGGAACACGAGCAGGATGCAGAGCGGGAAGACATAGACCGCCGTGTTGCCCGCGAGGATGCGCTGATAGGTGAGATCGGTCCACTCGAAGGCGAATCCCTTGGGCAGCGTTTTCTCCGCGAGCGTGGACATGATGGCCTCGGCCTGGCCGCTGCTGAAGCCGGGCGCGGGACCGCCGTTGATCTCCGCCGCCGGATAGCCGTTGTAGCGCATGGCGCGGTCCGGGCCGTAGCTTTCCTTCACCTTCACGAGCGTGCCCAGCGGGACCATCTGGCCCTGCGCATTGCGGGTCTTGAAACGGGTGATGTCCTCCGCCTTGTCGCGGAACTTGGAATCCGCCTGGGCGATGACCTGGTAGGTGCGGCCGAAGAGGTTGAAGTCGTTCACGTAGAGCGAACCGAGGTAAATCTGCATCGTCTCGAACAGATTTTGCAGCGGCACGCCCTGGGACTTGGCCTTGACCCGGTCCACTTCCGCGTCGAGCTGCGGGACGTTCACGGTGAAGGTGGAGAACAGTCCGGCGAGCCCGGGGGTCTGGTAGCTCTGACCGACGAGGCCCATGGTGTTTTGATACAGCGCGTCGTAGCCGAGCCCCGCGCGATCCTCCACGTAGAGCTTGAAGCCGCCGATCTGGCCCAGGCCGTTGACGGGCGGCGGGGGCACGGCAAGCACAAAGGCTTCGGTGATGCCGCCAAACTGAGCATTCAGCGCGCCCGCGATGGCTTCGCCGGTCATGTCCGGCGTCTTGCGCTGGTCAAACGGCTTCAAGCAGAAGAACACGATGCCCGCGTTGGGCGCGACGCTGAAGCCGCTGATGCTCAGACCGGGGAACGCGACGGCGTCCTGCATGCCGGGATGCTTGAGGCCGATCGCGGTCATCTTGCGGATGATCGCCTCGGTGCGGTCCAAGGAGGAGCCATCGGGCAATTGCGCGAAGGCGACGAGGTATTGCTTGTCCTGGCCCGGCACGAAGCCGGTGGGGACTTTGGTGAAGCTCCAGCCAGTGAGATAGACCAGGCCGCCGTAGAGGATGAGCGCGATGAAACTCTTGCGCACGATGCCGCCCACGCTCGCCGCATACGTGTGGCTCGACCAGCTGAAGAAGCGGTTGAACGGGCGGAAGAACCAGCCGAGCAGCGCGTCCATCATGCGGGAGGGGAAGTCCTTCTTCGCGTCGTGGGCGCGGAGCAGGACGGCGCACAGGGCGGGCGAGAGGGTGAGTGAGTTGAACGCGCTGATGATCGTCGAGATGGCGATCGTGATGGCGAACTGCTTGTAGAACTGGCCGGTCAGGCCGCTGATGAAGGCCGTGGGGATGAACACTGCGCAGAGCACCAGCGCGATGGCGATGATCGGGCCGGTCACCTCGTCCATCGCCTTGCGGGTGGCGTCCACGGGCGAGAGGCCGAGGGAGATGTTGCGCTCAACATTTTCCACCACGACGATGGCATCGTCCACCACGATGCCGATGGCCAGCACGAGGCCGAAAAGCGTGAGCATGTTGATGCTGAAGCCCAGCGCCAGCATGATGGCGAAAGTGCCGACCAGGGACACCGGCACGGCCGCGAGCGGGATGATGGACGCGCGCCAGGTCTGGAGGAAGAGAATGACGACGATGACGACCAGCAGGATGGCCTCGAACAAGGTGGTCACGACGGCGCGAATGGAACTGCGCACGAACGTGGTCGGGTCATAGACCACCGAGTAATCAATGCCCTCGGGGAAGTTCTTCTTCAGATCGTCCATGGCCGCGCGCACATCCTCGGAGAGCTGCAGGGCGTTCGCGCCCGGCGACTGGAAGATGGGAATGGCGACGGCGGACTTGTTGTTGAGCAGCGACCGCAGCGAATAGCCAGCCGCGCCCAGCTCAATGCGGGCCAGGTCCTTCAGCAGCGTCTTTTCGCCGTTGGGCCCGGTCTTGACGATGACGTTGCCGAACTCGGCGATGTCCACGAGGCGGCCCTTGGTGTTGATCTGCAGCTCAAAGTTCACTGGCGAACCAACCGGCGGCTGGCCGACCGCGCCCGCAGCGACCTGCACGTTCTGCTCACGGATGGCGTTGACCACGTCACTGGCGGTGAGGTTGCGCGCGGCGATCTTGTCGGGGTCGAGCCACACGCGCATCGCGTAGTCGCCGGAGCCGAAGACCTGCACATTGCCCGCGCCGGGGATGCGGGCGAGGACGTCCTTCACCTGCAGCACGGCGTAGTTGCGCAGGTAAACCTCGTCGTAACGGTCATTCGGCGAGAAGACGTGGACGACCATGGTGAGGTCGGGCGACTGCTTGGTCGTGGTGATGCCCAGGCGGCGGACTTCCTCGGGCAGCTTGGGCAGGGCCTGCGCCACGCGGTTCTGCACCAGCACCTGCGCCTTGTCGGCGTCCGTGCCGAGTTTGAAGGTGATGGTGAGCGTCATCACGCCATCGCCAGTGGCCTGCGAGAACATGTAGAGGGAGTTCTCGACGCCGTTGATGGCCTGCTCCAGCGGGGCGGCGACGGTCTCGGCGATGGTCTTCGGGTTCGCGCCGGGGTAGGTGGCCATCACGACGACGGTGGGCGGGACGACCTCGGGATACTCACTGATGGGCAGGCGATACATCGCGAGCAGCCCGACGATGAACGTCACGATGGAGAGCACGCCGGCGAAGATCGGGCGGCGGATGAAGAAGTGGGAGAATCTCATGTTCGTGGATGTGGATTGCCGGGCAAGGGATGACGCCTGCCGCTGAGGCCGGAACGGCCTTGCATTCGTGGTGCCTCGGTTACCTTACTGTTGAGCAACCTTCGCTTCGCTGGTGGTGTTGGTGCCCTCTTTCGGAGTCACGGACATGCCGGGACGGACTTTGGCGAAGAGGATGTCGATCACGACCTTGTCGCCCGCTTGCAGGCCCTCGCGGACGATGCGCTTGCCGCCGAGCGCGGCACCCAGTTTCACCGGACGGTAGGCCACGGTGTTGGTGGAGGTCAGGGTGAGCACGAACTTCTGCGCCTGGTCGGTGCCGATGGCGCGTTCATCCACGAGCAGGGCCTGATACTTGGCGCTGCCGGGCACCCGGATGCGGGCAAACAAGCCGGGCACAATCAGCCCGTCGGAGTTCGGAAACACTGCACGCATCAGGATGCTGCCGCTCTGTGGATCGAGCTTGTTGTCAAAGGACTCAATGTGGCCCTTGTGCGGGAAGGCTTCCTCGTCGGCGAGCTGAAGTTCCACCGGCACCTTGCCTTCGCTGTCGGTGGTCATCTTCCTCCCCCGCGTCAAAGCATTGAACTTGAGCAGCGAGTTTTCATCAACGTCCGCATACACATGCACCGGGTCCACCGAGACGATGGTGGTGAGGAGCGTCGCCGAACCGGCAAGGCCGCTGACGTAGTTGCCCACGTTGACCAGTTCGCGGCTGACGCGGCCACCGATGGGTGCGCGCACCTGACAGTAATCGAGGTCCAGCTTGACGGCTTCGCAGGCGGCCTGCGCCGCCAGTAACGCGGCCTTGGCCTCGCTGTGACGGGATTGACGGGACTCGGCCTCCTCGGTGGAGATGGCCTTGCCGGCGAGGAGCTGCGTGGTGCGATCCGCCTCGCGCTTGGCGTTGTCGAGGCGCACCTGGGCCTGCTGCAATTCAGCGAGCCGGCGGTTCAACTCGGCCTGGAAGGACCGCGGATCAATCTCGAAGAGCAGGTCATCTTTCTTGACGAGCTGGCCGGATTTGATGTGCGCCGCCTGGATGTGGCCGGAGACGCGCGGGCGCACCTCGACGTATTCGACGGGCGCGGTGCGACCGGTGAACTCGTCCCATTCGATGAGCTCCTGCTGGTCCACGGCAGCGACGACCACGGGAGGCGGGGGCGGGGGGGCTTGAGGTTGCTTCGGGGCCGTGGCAGAGGCGTGCGGCTTGCACCCGGTGGCGGAGAGCACGAGGGCACTGACGACCAGAGCAATTTGAAATGGCCGGGGGAGGAAAATGGATTTCATGCGTGGATTAGAGCTGCGGGTGTGGGTTGTTCCCCTGCGTCAGGCGGCAAACGCTACCACAGGTTCGGGCCGCTGCAAGGCCGCTTGGCGCTGATGCCAGGCGGCGACGGCGGCGACTTTTTCCTGGGCAAGCGCCGGGAAGACGAGGTGCGGGAAGGAGGTCTGGAGCGCCAGCACTTCGGCTTCGTTCAAGGCGAGCCGGACGAGCTGGCCGCGCTGGTCGCGGAGCTGGGCGAATTCAGTTTCGACGGCGGTGCGGAGCTGCTGCAACTGCTCGTCACGGGGTTCGGCCAGGGCGACCCGGATGGTCGGCGTGAAGCGCCCGGCCCGGTAGTTCACTTTCAGTTTCATAGTGTCACTCGGATTAGTAGTTGTCCGTTTAGTCAAATAGAGAGCCAAAAAAACTCAAGCCGCGACCACATCTGCCGACTTGGCGCCGAGCAGGTCGAGCATGCTGCGTTCCATCTCCCGCAGGACTTCCACGTCGTTGCAGATGCGGGCCTGGGTCATGAGCCCCTCGTTGAAGGCGTAGATGGTCTGGGCCTTGGCGGCGGCGTCGGGGGCGCGGATGATGCCGGCCGCGTGGGCATCGCGAATCGTCGTCTCCAGATACTTCCGAAACTGGTCCATGATGTCCTGCACCTTCTGCCGCAAGCCCGCCTCCTGCGTGGAGACTTCCGTGCCCAGGGTGCACAGCGGACAGCCCAGCACATGACCGAATTGACGCTGCATTTCGAGCTGTTCCTGATACTCGAACTCACAGAACCGGTGAATGCGCTCGAGCGGCGGGAGCGACGGAGAAAAGATCGAGTCGAGTTTCGGGCGATGCTCGTCCCACGCCGACTGGATCGCCTCCTCGGCCAGCGCCGCTTTCGAGTCGAAGAAGTAGTAGAAGCTCCCTTTCTTGACGCCCGCCCGCTCGCAGATGTGGTCGATGGTCGTGCTGCCGTAGGAGCCAGTCCAGATCAGCTCCGTGACGGCTTTCATCAACTTCTCTTTGGCATCACTGACGCGGCCCATAAGGTTTAGGAGTTGGTCAACTGCGGAACAGATAGCGTTCGAACCATGGGGTGACTCTCGCAGTAGTTGACTACTTAGTCAAATAGGAATTTACAAGAATCTCGACCCTGCGGGCGGGCGGCAAAAACCATCCGTGTTTACTTCTGCGGCGATGCCCCGGCGATGCTCAAGGTAAGATCAATCGTGTCCGCGACCTTGTCCTCGGGGGCCTTCGGATTGATACCGAAGTCACTGCGCTTGATGATGAAGCTGGCGCGGAGGACGAGCAGGTCGCCTTTCTGGTTGGGCACGCGGAGGCCGAGCTTGTCTTTGAGGTAGGTGAACTTTACCGGCACGGTCACTTCCTTCGCCACGCCGCGCACGGTGAGGGTGCCGGTCACGTCGGCGGCGGTGGCGTCGCCGGCCGTCTTCACATTCTTGAGCGACTTCGCCTCGAAGGTGATCTCGGGATATTTCGCCACGTCCATCCATTGGTCGCCAAGCATGTGTTCCTTCATGACAGGATTGGGCACCTGCAACGAACTGGTCGCGACGACGATCTTGCCCTTGGTCGCGGCGGGATTCGCCGGGTCGAAGGTGACGGTGCCGCTGATGCCGTTGGCGCTGCCGTTGATGGCCTCCAGCGGCGCGTCGAGTTTGAAGACAGCGTTGTTCACGCCCTTCGGGTCTTTGAAGTCAAAGGATTGAGTAGCGGCGGACGCACCGAACGTGAACTGGGCGAGCGTGGCGAGGGTGAGGAATGTTTTGGTGGGATTCATGGTGGGTTTAGGTCGGGGAGTTTGGGTTTGAACTGAGGTTTTGCGAAAGAGAAAGGAGGCGCCAGCCAGTGCGGCGGCACCGAGCAGCGTCGCGCCGAGGAAATCCACGCCGGGCACAAAACGCTTTTCGTAAGTGATGGCTTCGATGCCGGTGATCTCGTCGACCGACTTCGTCGGCACGCTCGTCTTGGTCCAGCCACGGTTCGCGCCGGTCGCCAGCCAGAGACCGAGGCCGGCGACCAGCACGAGTGCGGCGAGGAGTTGCAGGGTGCGTTTCATAAAGTTCAAGTAGCAGCCGACGTTAGAGGTTTCCAATTTGGTTCGTCATTCAATTAGAGCCTCGTCACCTCGGCTGCTACCGGGGTCAGTTCAGGTCGAACAGTAGCACCTGGGCCGCCGTGCGTCCCGTGAGGGTGAGCGCGGTTTCTTCGGACACAGCCGCGCCGTCACCGGTGGTGAGCTTGGTGCCGTTCAAGTCCACTTCGCCCTCGGCCACCTGCAGCCAGGCGTGGCGCTGAGGCTGGAGCGTGTGCGTGACGGTGTCACCGCCCGCGAACTTCGCGAGCCACACGTCCACGTCCTGGTGGATGGGCAGGCTGCTGTCGCGTCCGCCCTTGCTGGCGATGAGGTGCAGTTTACCGGGCTCGGCCTGGGCCAGGGACTTCTCGGCGTAGCTGGGCTTCACGCCCTTGCGCTCAGGCATGATCCAGATCTGGAGCAGCTTCACCGGCTCGATGGGCGAGTAGTTGAACTCGCTGTGGCGCACGCCGGTGCCGGCGCTCATCTGCTGGGCGTCGCCCGCGCGCATCACGGCGGTGTTGCCCATGCTGTCGCGGTGCTGGAGCGCGCCGCGCAGGACGTAGGTGATGATCTCCATGTCGCGGTGGGGGTGGAGGTCGAAGCCGCCGCCGCCGGCGATGGCGTCATCATTGATGACCCGCAGGCTGCGGAAGCCCATGTGGTTCGGATCGTAGTAATCGGCGAAGGAGAACGTGTGCCAGGAGTCCAGCCAGCCGTGCTCGGCGTGGCCGCGGTCATTGGCTTTGCGAATCGTTGTCATAGGATGCCTTTCATTTCTGAGGGTTGACCGGTGGCAGTTGGGCCACCGGAATATAGTTCATTGCACAGTAAATCCGCCATCCACCGCCAGCGACTGGCCGGTGATGAAGGACGCGGCTGGCGACGCGAGGAACAGGACCGCCGCCGCCACTTCCTCCGCATTGCCCACCCGGCCGACCGGATGCAGCCCTGCCAGGTATTTGCCGGCATCGGTGCTCGCGCCACCGCCGGTGAACCGGTTGAACATGTCCGTCTCGATGGCCGCCGGGGAAACGGCGTTGACGCGGATGTTCTGCTTGGCGACTTCGAGCGCGGCGGACTTGGTGAGGCCAAGCACGGCGTGCTTGCTGGCCACGTAGATGCCCGCGCCGGCCATGCCGACCAGCCCGGCGACGGACGAGGTGTTGATGATGGAGCCGCCGCCGCTCTTCAGCAGCGCGGGAAGTTCGTATTTCATGGAGAGCAGCACGCCCTTCACGTTGATGTCGAACACGCGTTGGTAGTTGTCTTCCGCGGCGTCGGTCACGGGGCCGAGGTGGCCCTCGATGCCGGCGTTGTTGAACGCCACGTCGAGCCGGCCGTAGGTGTCCACGGTCGCCTTGACCAGCGCTGCGAGGTCGGATTCACGCGCGACGTCGGCCTGGACAAAGATGCCTTCGCCGCCGGCCGCTTTGATCTGGCGCACGGTCTCCTGTCCCTCGGCTTCGCGCCGTCCGCTGACGACGACTTTCGCGCCCTCCCGAGCGAAGGCGACGGCAGTGACGCGGCCGATGCCTGAGGTGCCACCGGTGACTAGAACGACTTTGTTTTCAAATGCTTTCATAGGGCTTTGTAGCGGTTGATGGTTGCTTGTCAGTTTAAGTTTCGTTGTCAGCTTCTGACCGCTGCCGGCTGCGCCGTGCGGACATGAGGGACTAACGCTAGAGTCGTGCCAGCGGATACGTGGGCGTTAAAATGAGCGAGACAACCCTGTAAACATAGGGTGTTTCCGCTGGCAGCCGAGTGCATCGAGTTGACCGACGGAACAACGACAAATCGTTGTTACACGGATATTCGTTGTCTTCACCCAATTATTCGTTGCACAAGCCACGGCTTCGGCTACTTATTTCCCATGGCCGCACCCAAGCCAACTCCGTCCGCCGCCAACGCCGAACTCGACGCCATTCTGCAAGGGCAGAAGCGCTGGGAGCGCAGCCGGGGCGAGCGCGAGGAGTTCTTCCGCACCATTCTGGAGAGCCTCGCCGAGGGGCTGCTCATCACCGACCACGAGAGCCGGATTCTCTACGTCAATGCGCGGCTGGCGGAAGTCACCGGCTACACGAAAGACGAGCTGATTGGCCGCACCAGCTACGAGGTGCTGCTGGCCCCGGAGGAGTGGCCGAAACACCGCCGCCGGCTGGGCGAGCGGCTGTCCGGCAAGTGCGAGATCTACGAGCACCAGATGATCCGCAAGGACGGCGAGCGGCACTGGGTGCAGGTGCGGGCGACGCCTTACTTCAACGCGCAGGGGAAGATCATCGGCACCATCGGCACGATGAGCTGCCTGGAACATATCAAGGCGCTGGAGCGCGAGAACGCGTGGCTCCTCGACGAGGTGCGCACACAGTCGGAGTTCGGCCACATCATCGGGGCAAGCCACGCGCTCAAGAAGGTGCTCGACCAGATCGCGATGGTCGCGCCGACGCAGGCCAGCGTGCTGATCCTCGGCGAGTCGGGCACGGGCAAGGAACTGGTGGCGCGCGCGATCCACGACATGAGCGAGCGCAAGGGCAAGCCGCTCGTGCGGGTGAACTGTGCGAGCATTCCGAAGGAGCTGTTTGAGAGCGAATTCTTCGGCCATGTTCGCGGGGCATTCACCGGGGCCATCAAGGACCGTGTGGGCCGTTTCGAACTGGCGGATGGCGGCACGCTGTTTCTCGACGAGGTCGGGGAAATTCCATCGGATTTGCAGGCGAAGCTGCTGCGGGTGCTGCAGGAGGGGCAGTTTGAAAAGGTGGGCGAGGACAAAACGCGCTCGGCGAACGTCCGCGTGATCGCCGCGACGAACCGTGACCTCGAATCCGAGGCGAAGGCGGGGCGCTTCCGCCTCGATCTCTATTATCGGCTGAGCGTCTTTCCGATTGAACTGCCGCCGTTGCGCGAGCGTCGGGAGGACATCGCGCCGCTGGCGGAGCATTTCGTGGCGCAGTCGGCGCAACGGCTGGGCATCGCGTCACCACGGCTTGCGCCGTCGCACGCGCGTGAGCTGGCCGCCTACGACTGGCCGGGCAACGTGCGTGAGCTGCAGAACGTGGTGGAGCGCGCGGTAATCCTAGCGCGCAATGGCCCGCTGCGTTTCGAGCTGGGGCGGAATGGTGGCGGGGTAAAGGCTGCCGAGGTGCGGGGGCGCGGAGTGGCTGTCGCGCCCGCGGCCTTGAGTGATTTGAAGCAGCAGGAACGCACTCTGATCGAGCAGGCCCTCCAGCAGACCAGCGGCAAGATCTATGGATTGGATGGGGCGGCGGCGGTGCTGGGTCTGAAGCCGACCACGCTGGCGTCGAAGATCCAGAAGCTGGGTCTGGCGCGACGGTGACGGGGACCAGAACTGAATTGGCTGCGAAGGAGCGCTATGCACATGTCCAAAAACGCAACGCTCCGGGCATATTTGCCCAAGGAAAACTTTGACACCTCCGGGCCGTTGACTAGCCTCTGCCGCGAACTCTACCGACAGCATTATGAGATTTGGCATCAATTCCTTCCTCTACACCTCCCCGTTCACCACCGACAGCGTCAAGCTGTTCTCCAAGTTCAAGAAGTGGGGCTTCGACACCGTCGAGATCCCGGTCGAAGCGCCGGAGCACATTGATCCGGCCAAGGTGAAGGCCGCCGCCGACAAGGCCGGGCTGGCCATCGGCTCCATCTGCGCCTGCATGGGCCCGGGCCGCGACTTCCGCGGCACGCCCGAGGAGCAGGCCACCGGCATGACCTACTGCAAGTCGCTCGTGGACCAGGCCGCCATCATGGGCTGCCCGCGCCTCATTGGCCCGATCTACTCCGTGGTCGGCAAGGCGGACGCCGTCGAGCCCGAGCAGCAGAAGGTCGAGTTCGCGCTCGTGGTGAAAAACCTCAAGGAACTAGCCGCCTACGCCGCGACCAAGGGCATCACGCTCTGCATCGAGCCGTTGAACCGCTTCGAGACCGACTTCCTCAACACGACCGACCAGGGCCTCAAGCTCATCAAGGCCGTGGGTGCGAAGAACGTCGTGCTCCATCTCGACACGTTCCACATGAACATCGAGGAGAAGAACCAGGCCGAGGCCATCCTCAAGGCCGGCAAGCTCCTCGGCCACTTCCACGCCTGCGGCAGCGACCGCGGCACGCCCGGCGGCGATCATATCGACTGGAAGCCCATCGTCGCCGCGCTCAAGAAGATCGGCTACGACGGCGACGTGGTGATCGAGAGCTTCACGACCGATGTGAAAGTCATCGCCCGCGCCGCCGCCATCTGGCGCAAGATCGAGCCCAAGCGCGACGACATCTCCGTGAAGGGCCTGGCGAATTTGAAGCGTTTCTTCGGCAAGAAGTAGGCCGCGCCAACGCACTGCTTTGTTCCCGCCGCCGGGGTTTTTCCCGGCGGCTTTTTCGTGCCAGCCGGCACTGAAAGGGGTCTGCGAATGCGCGTCAGCGTCTTGGAGTGCGGTGGCCCTCCACCGCTTTGGCCACAGACGCACCTATGCAATGCCAACGCTTCAAAAGCGCCAGAGGGCTGGCGCACTCCAAGACGCTTCGCGACCACTTGAGCCACCGTGCATTCACAGCCCCACGTCATAGTCCGGCGCGAGAATCCGTCGGCACCACGCCTTGCGAACCAGGCTTGGCCCACGGAATCTTCAGGCAGGCCCGCAGTTTCGCGTAAGCCTCCAGTGCCACTTCACGCGCAATGGCATGGCTCACGATGGGAGCTGGATAGGTGGTGCCCAGCTTCACCCCGGCTCGCGACCGAACCGCCTCCGACGCCGCCCAAGGTTGATGAATCCACTCGGCAGGCAGGCGCGCCAGCTCGGGGCACCATTGCCGGACATAGTCGCCCTGCGGGTCAAACTTCTCGCCCTGGCTGACCGGGTTGAAGACCCGGAAGAACGGCGCGGCATCCGCGCCGCAGCCAGCGGTCCACTGCCACCCAAGCGTGTTTTGCGCGAGGTCGGCGTCCACGAGGGTGTCCCAGAACCAGCGCGTGCCCGCCTGCCATGGGAGCAGCAGATCCTTCACCAGAAAGCTCCCGACGACCATGCGCACACGGTTGTGCATCCAGCCGGTGGTCCACAACTCGCGCATCCCGGCGTCCACAAGCGGGTAACCGGTGCGGCCCTGCTGCCACGCCCGCAGCGCGGTGTCATCCGTGCGCCAGGGAAGCTTCGCAAACTCCGGCCGCAGGGGATCCGTGGGCGTGTGGGGAAAGTGGAACAACAGGTGATGCGCGAACTCGCGCCAGCCCACTTCCGCCAGAAACTGCGAGCCGCGCCAGCCCGTAGCCGCAGACGCGGAAGAGCGGACTTCCTTCGTGGTCGGTGTTCGCCGCCTCAAGTCGGCTGCCGGGATGGATTCCCGCACCGCATGCCAGACCTGGCGCGGGCTGAGTTCGCCGAAGTGCAAGTGCGGGGAGAGCCGGGACGTGCCGGCGAGATCAGGCCGGTTACGGTTCGCAGTGTAGTCGGCGAAGGCCGTGCGGCAGAAGCTTTTCAACCCGGCCTGCGCACCCGCCTCCCCTGGCTGCCAGACCGCGCGGAACCCCTGGTCCCACTTGATGCGCGGTTCCAGTTCCAGTTCGCGCAGCGTTAGCGAGCGCGGCCACTTCGCGGGAGCTGCAACCTCGCTCGGGGCGGGCAGCGGCGCGGCAGGATCAGGCTTGGCGAGGCAGTGTTTCCAGAACGGAGTGAAGACCTGGAACGGCCGTCCGCTCTGGTTCGCCACCGTCCATGGCTCGTGCAGCAGCGCAGCATTGAAACTCTCGGTGACAAGGCCAGCCGCGCGCAGACGCTCCTTGATGATCGCATCACGGGCAGTGACCGCCGGCTCGTAACGACGGTTCCAGAACACCGCCTCCGCTCCCGTCTCCTTCGCCAGCGCCAGCAGGGCTTCCAGACTGGGGCCGCGACGGAGGATGAACCGCAGGTTCAGCTTTTCCAAACTGGCCGCGAAGACTTTCAAGGACTGATGGAGCCACCAGCGACTCGCCCCTCCCGGGGCCCAGGTCCCCTCCTCTTCCGGCGCCCAGATGAACACGGGCACCACCGGTCCGCCGCGCTGCAACGCCGCGTGAAGCGCGGGCTGGTCAGCCAGCCGCAAGTCCTGCCGAAGCCAGACCAGGGATGCAGAACGGCTCATTGGGCTCGGAATATGCCGGGGCAGATGGGGAAGGCAAACCCGAAGGTGGCCCTATCCCACCACCGCAATCGCTCGCTTTCCGCGAAGCGCGGCGCGCCACTACCGCCTAGGGTGACGGACGGCATCGGCGACTCAAACCACCTATTTTCCGAATAACAGGATCACTCCCCCGACCACGATACGATACCAGCCAAACGCCACAAACGTGTGCGTCTGGATAAATCGCAGCAGCCACTTGACGGCGAGGAACGCGGTCACTGCGGAAACGAAGGTGCCAAGACCCAGCGCCAGCCAGTCCACGGGCACCGCGTCCGCGACCTTCAGCGCCTTGTAAGTTTCATACGCCCCGGCGGCCAGCAGCGTTGGCACCCCCAGCAGAAAGGAGAACTCGGTCGCCGCCGGACGGCCCAGCCCGAGCGCCAGCGCCGCGAGGATCGTGGTGCCCGAACGGGACGCCCCGGGGAATGCGGCGGCTACGAGCTGCCCGACTCCGATGGCAATCGCAATCGTCCAGGTGATCTCGCTCGTCGTGGGCTTGCCTTTCACCCAGCGTTCAACCGCGAGGAACAGCACGCCACCGATCAGCGTGGCCCACGCGATAGGCGCGACTTCTTTCGGCAGCTTCAGCCCGGCCTTCTTCATCAGCAGCCCGCCGACCGCCGTGAGCACAAAGGCCGCCCCGAGCTTCATCAGATAATCACGCGTGGCCGGTTCCGCAAAACGCGTGGCAAGCTGTTTCACCCGCTCGGAGAAGACCGCAATCACCGCGACGACCGCGCCCGACTGGATGCCGACGTTGAAGATGTCGGAACGCAGGAAACTGGTTTCCGGCAGCTTCAGCCAGTGCTCCGCCAGCAGCAGGTGGCCGGTGGAGGAAATGGGGAGGAACTCCGTGATGCCCTCGACGATGCCGAGGAGTATGGCCGCGATCCAGTCTTGCACGCGCCGGTTAGACTCGAAAGAATTACGCCAGACAAGCGGCAAGTGATGAAGCCGATCCGCTTTTCCCACCCGATGAACGCAACGCAACGCGCCTTTGAAGGCGTCCTCGACCGCCACTTTGAAACCGAACTGGCCGGCAATCCGGTCTGGGCCAACTATCTCGGCCTCCGTGAGGGCGAGGGCAAACTCGGCCGCGCCACGCTCGCGCACCTGCGCCTGCAGGAGAAACAGCGCCAGTGGACGCTCGCGGCACTGAACGCCTTGAACCCGCGCGAACTGACCAACGAGCAGCACCTGGACCGCCTCGCGTTGCGCTCCATGCTCGACCGCGAGTGCGAGGAGTTCGCGCGTGGCCGCCATGAGCTGGAGCCGGACGCCCTCGATGCCGTGCTGAGCCTGCTGCAGCACGAGTTGCAACGCGGCGATGACGAACCCGCGCGGGCCAAGGAAAACCTCCGCAGCCTGCTCCGCGCCACCCCGCGCTTCCTCGCTGAGGACGCCGCTGTCGTAACGCGGCCTGAGCGCGTCTGGCGCAAGGTGATGCAGCAGACCTACGGCGGTTCGGCCTCGCTGTTCGATGCGGTGGATACCTTCCTCGGCCAGCCCTCCACCGCCGCCGCCCGCAGTGCGGCGAAGGAATACCACGACACCGTGACGAGCCGGACCCAGGCCCCGGAAGGCTCCTTCGCCATCGGTGCGGAGGCGATGCAACGGCGCGTGCGGCAGCAGATCGGCCTGGACTACACCCTCACCGAGATCGAAGCCCTGGGGCATGGCGAGGCGCAGCGGATCGGTGCGTTGCTGGACGCAGCGTGCAAGAAGTTCGGGAAGGGACGCTCAGTGGAGCAGATCATCGCCGAGGCCCGGGCAGAGTGGAATCCCGGCGCAGATCTGCCCGCCGTCTATCGCGCAGAAACGCAGCGCGTGGCGGATGGTTTCCGCGCGGCCCAGGCGGTGACTTTCCCAAAGGGTGACGAACTGCAGGTGCGGCTCGTGCCGGAATTCATGCGGCACCTGTATCCCACGGCGGCTTATTCCTCTCCCGGAGCGTTCGAGAAACGCCAGCGTGGCATCTTCTGGGTAAACGACCTGAGCCTGACGAAGCCGACCGAGGCGGAAAAGCTCGCCGAGCGGCAGCAGCATTTCGGCATCAGCCTCACGGCGGCGCACGAGGCCTACCCGGGCCATCATCTCCAGTTCGTCACGGCCAACCAGCACCCGCGACGCTGGCGGCGGCTCTTCGCCCACGCAGTCTTCTACGAAGGCTGGACCCTCTGGTGCGAGCAGATGATGGCGGACTTCCGCATTGACCGCTCGCCGTGGCTGCGCGTGCAGCAGCTCCACGACGCGCTCTGGCGCGTGCATCGCATCCTGGTGGACATCCGGCTGCAGACGGGCCGTTACACGTATGAGCAGGCGGCGGCACATTTGCGCAAGCACCTCGGCTTCACGAAGTCGCGCAGCGAAGCGGAGATCAACTGGTATTCCGCCGCGCCCACTGTGCCGATGAGCTACTGGCTCGGCCGGCTGGAGAACGAGCGCCTGCGCGTGAAGCTCGTGGAGGGTCGCGGCTGGACGCTGCAGCAGTTCAACGACTGGCTGCTGAGCTTCGGCACCATCCCGCAGGCGTGGATCGAGAAGTATGGGCTGAAGTGAGGCCAGGTTTGGAGTCCCGCCTTCAGGCGGCGAGGCGTCCGGACGTCAAGGACCGTTGCGCGCGAAGCGGCCTCAGCGCACGCGAGGTTCCACCGGTCGAAGCCGGGACGCCGAACGGGGGCAACTTCCTCATCGCCCGCTGCAAGGCCTGGCCGTAGGTTCTCATTCATGCTACGCCCTGCCCTTTTCCTCCTTGGTTTCGTCGCCCTGGCCGCTTCGCTGCGCGCCGATGACTGGCCCCAATGGCTCGGGCCGCAGCGCGACGGCCTGTGGCGCGAAACCGGCATTATGAAGTCCTTCCCGGCTGGCGGGCCCCCGGTGCGCTGGCGCACGCCCATCGGCCCGGGCTACACGGGGCCGGCAGTCGCGGGCGGGCGCGTGTTCGTGACGGATCGCGTGCTGACGCAAGGGGCGAAGAACCCGGCGAATCCCTTCAATCGCGGCGTCATCCAAGGGAATGAGCGCGTGCTGTGCCTCGACGAGGCGACCGGCAAAATCCTCTGGCAGCACGACTACGACTGCCCCTACGACGTAAGCTATCCCGCCGGTCCACGCGCCACGCCGGTGGTCAGCGGCGGCAAGGTCTGGACGCTCGGCACGGAGGGCAACTTGTTCTGCTTCGACGCAAAGGACGGGAAAGTGCTCTGGTCGCGGGAGTTCAAGAAGGACTTCAACGCGAAGACGCCGCTCTGGGGCTTCTCCGCAAACCCGCTCCTGGATGGCAACAAGCTGATCTGCCTCGTGGGGGGCGAAGGCTCGGTGGCCATGGCCTTCGACAAAGACACGGGCAGGGAACTTTGGCGTGCGCTGACCGCGAAGGAGCCGGGCTACTGCCCACCAATGATTTTCACCGCAGGTGGCCAACGGCAGCTCATCATCTGGCACCCAGAGTCGCTCAACTCGCTCGATCCGGAGACGGGAAAGGTCTATTGGACAGAGTCCTTCGCCGTGCGTGCCGGCCTGACGGTCCCCACCCCGCGCGTGGTGGGCGACCGGCTCTTCATCACCTCGTTCTACAACGGCCCGATGATGCTCAAGCTGGCGGCGGACAAACCGACGGCCACGGTCGTCTGGCGCGGCACGAGCGGCAACGAACGCAACACCGACAAGCTCCACGCCATCATGTGCACTCCCTGGCTGGAGGATGGCCACATCTACGGTGTGTGCAGCTACGGCCAGCTCCGTTGCCTGAAGGCCGACACTGGAGAACGAGTCTGGGAGACCTTCAGGGCCACCGGAGCGACGGGTGAAAACGGCGGGCGTAATGACCGTTGGGCGAACGCGTTCCTCACCAAGCATGCCGACCGCTTCTTCATCGCGAACGAGAAAGGCGACCTCATCATCGCCAAGCTGTCGCCGCAGGGCTACGAGGAGATCAGCCGCGCGCATTTGCTAGAACCGACCGGGAACGCGGGGGCGCGGCCCGTGGTCTGGTCGCACCCCGCCTATGCGAACAAGCACGCCTACCTGCGGAATGACCAGGAGATCATCTGTGTGGACTTGGCGGAGGGGACGAAGCAGTCGGCACCGTGAGGCGGTGGACATTTTGCTGCGGGTTGCGTGTTCCGTGATTTAGGTTCGAGGGCTTTCGTCCTAATTTCCCTGGCACGCAACACGGAGCACGCAGCACGTTCCTTCAGCACCCGCACGGCTTGCGGCGCGTGCGCTTCTCCTTGTCGTGTGAGTGGCCGGCGTGCTGGCAGTCCGGGCAGACGCCGAAGAACTCCAGCTTGTGCGTCACGCTTTTGAAGCCGTGCGCGGCGGCGACCCGTTTCTCCAGTTCGTCCGCGAAGCAGTCGTCAATCTCCACGATGTCCGCGCAGCAGGTGCAGATGAGGTGGTGGTGATGCGCGTGTTCGTCGCAGGTCACCAGTTCGAAACGCGCCACGCCGTCGCCGAAGTCGAAGCGCTTCACCATGCCCATCCCCTCCAGCAGGTGCATGGAACGGTAGATGGTGGCCAGATCGCAATCCCCCTTCGCCAGTGCGGCGTGAATCTCCTTGTTCGTCATGGGGTGCCGGTGCTGGCGCAGCAGGTCAAGGATGACCTGCCGCGGCCCGGTGATGCGCCGCGACTTCTGCCGGAGACGCGAAGTCAGGTCGGACAACGGCTCGGTGGAGTGGTCGTGCGCGTGGGAGTGGGCGGGCTTCTTCATTAGCTGGCCAGTTCCCGAGCGCACCCGAGGGGTGGGTTCTGTAGAGAGGCGACAAATGCGGACATGGAGGACATATCGGGTATTTCGGAGTGAAGGTCAACGCAGGCCGCAGTGATCCGGGTTGATGCACGCCCGCGCCGGCCGCAGCTCGCTCGCGCTGCGAGCCCGGGCAAAAAGAAAAGCCCGCCGGACACGGCGGGCTTCCCTATGAAGGATTGAGCGCGGACCTAGTCCTTGCTCTTCTTGCCCTTGCCACCGCCACCGCCCTTGTCGTCTTCACCACCCAGCGAATCCATCAGCTTGATGAGCGGGAGGAACATGGCGATGACGATGCTGCCGACGACG
>CAZOCL010000028.1:0-1677 GCA_964578245.1 uncultured Klebsiella sp.
CTGCTCGACGTGACCCCGCTCTCGCTGGGCATCGAGACACTGGGCGGCGTGTTCACGCGGCTCATCGAGCGCAACACGACCATCCCGACCCGCAAGTCGGAAATCTTCTCCACCGCGAGCGACAGCCAGCCGGGCGTCGAGATTCATGTGCTGCAGGGCGAGCGCCAGTTCAGCCGCGACAACAAGACCATCGGCAAGTTCCATCTCACGGACATCCCCCCTGCCCCGCGCGGCGTGCCGCAGATCGAAGTGACCTTCGACATTGATGCCAACGGCATCCTCCACGTCAGCGCCAAGGACCTTGGCACCGGCAAGGAGCAGAAGATCACGATCACCGCCAGCAGCGGCCTCTCGAAGGACGAGGTCGAGAAGATGCGCAAGGATGCCGAGGCCCATGCCGACGAGGACAAGGCCAAGCGCGAAGAAATCGAGATCCGCAACGAGACGGACAGTCTGGTCTATCGCTCCGAGAAGCTGCTCAAGGACAACGCCGACAAGGTGGACGGAGCGGCGAAGTCCAAGATCGAGGACGCGGTCAAGAAGGCGCGCGAGGCGCTCTCCGGCACCGATGCCGACAAGATCCGCGAGTCCCGCGACAAGCTCAACGAGGCCGTGCAGGCCGTCTCCGAGCAGATTTACAAGGCCGCCGCCGAGAAGGCGCAGGCGGGCAAGGCGGCGGGTCCCGCGCCGGGTGGCGGCGAGCCCAAGGCGGGCAAGGACGAAGAAGGTCCAGTCATTGACGCCGAGGTCGTGGACGAGAAGAAGAAGTAACCGCGGCCGACGAAGTTACTTCCCGCCCCACTCATCACCAACGATCCGTGAAGCCTGGCATCTACAGCGTGACCTTCACCTCCGCCGACGGCCACATTGGTGGCGGGCTGCTGGTGGTGGACCACGACCGGATGCATGGCGGCGATGCGGGCAATGTCTGGCGGGGCCGTTATCAACGGGAGGGCGACCTCGTCAAGGCGCGCATCGAAGTCATCAATTGGAGCGGACGCCCGCATTCGTTATTCGGCCCCCTGCAGAACTTCTTCGTGGACCTGACCTTCACGGCCCAGGGCGACGACTTCACCGCCACCGGGAAGGTGGCTGGTCATGCCGCGCTGACGCTCAACCTCACCGGTCGCCGAAAGGCCGACCTGGCGTAGCTTACAGACTTTTCCCACGGCGGGTGCCGCGGGATTTGATTCGCAGTAGATCAAACAACAAACAAAAACAGAAACACACCATGGCACTAAACGTGAAACCCCTCGGCGACCGCGTCCTCGTGGAGCCGGCTGAGGAAAAAGAAGCGAAAAAGGGCGGTATTATCATTCCTGACACCGCGAAGGAAAAGCCGCAAGAGAGCGTGGTCCGCGCCCTCGGCACCGGCAAGACCGACGACGACGGCAAGAAGGTTCCCTTCGAAGTCGAAGTCGGCGACCGCGTGCTCGTGAGCAAATACGGCGGCACCGAGATCAAAATCGACGGCAAGGAATACAAGATCATGAACTGCGACGACATCCTCGCTGTGATCAAGTAATCCGGGCTCAAACCATTAACCCAGAAATCAGAAACTACTATGGCAGCAAAACAACTCCTGTTCGATGAAGCCGCGCGCCAGACCCTCCTCCGGGGCGTCTCCAAGCTCGCGAAAGCCGTCGCCGCGACCCTCGGCCCCAAAGGCCGCAACGT
>CAZOCL010000028.1:1777-32208 GCA_964578245.1 uncultured Klebsiella sp.
GCCAAGAAGGTCAAGGACAAGGAAGAGATCAAGCAGGTCGCGACCGTCTCCGCCAACTGGGACGCCACGATCGGTGAGATCATTGCCGACGCGATGGACAAGGTCGGCAAGGACGGCACCATCACGGTCGAAGAGGCCAAGGCCATCGAGACCACGCTGGACGTCGTCGAAGGCATGCAGTTCGACAAGGGCTACCTGAGCCCCTACATGGTGACCAACGCGGACACCATGGAAGCCAAGCTCGAAGACGCCTACATCCTCCTCTACGAGAAGAAGATCAGCTCCCTCAAGGACCTGCTCCCGCTCCTCGAAAAGGTCGCCAAGGTCGGCAAGCCCATGCTGATCATCGCCGAAGAAGTCGAAGGCGAAGCCCTCGCGACGCTCGTCGTGAACAAGCTCCGTGGCATCCTGAACATCGTGGCCGTCAAGGCCCCCGGTTTCGGTGACCGCCGCAAGGCCATGTGCGAAGACATCGCCATCCTCACCGGTGGCAAGTTCATCAGCGAAGACCTCGGTCTGAAGCTGGAGAACCTCGAACTCACCGACCTCGGCCGTGCGAAGAGCATCGTCGTGGACAAGGAGAACACCACCATCGTCGAAGGCGGTGGCAAGTCCTCCGAGATCCAGGGCCGCGTGAACCAGATCCGCCGTCAGATTGACGAGACCACCAGCGACTACGACCGCGAAAAGCTCCAGGAGCGCCTCGCCAAGCTCGCCGGCGGTGTTGCCGTCATCAACGTCGGTGCGGCCACCGAGACCGAGATGAAGGAAAAGAAGGCCCGCGTCGAGGACGCCCTCCATGCCACCCGCGCGGCGGTGGAAGAAGGCATCGTCCCTGGCGGTGGCGTCGCCCTCATCCGCTGCCTCGCGGCGATTGAGAACGTCAAGGGTGCCAACACCGACGAGCAGCTCGGCGTCGAGATCGTCAAGCGCGCCATCGAATGGCCGGCCAAGTGGCTCGCCAACAACGGCGGCTACGAAGGCTCCGTCGTGGTGCAGGAGATCAAAAAGCGCAAGGGCAACGAAGGCTTCAACGCCGCCACGGGCGAGTATGAAGACCTCGTGAAGGCCGGCGTGGTGGACCCGAAGAAGGTCACCCGCAATGCGCTGCAGAACTCCAGCTCCATCGCTGGCCTGCTGCTCACCACCGAGTGCCTCATCACCGACATGCCGGAGAAGGACAAGCCGGCAGCCGGTGGTGGTGACCACCACGGTCCCGGCGGCATGGACATGTAAGTCCAGGCTGAGGCCTGACTGAACAAGAACTCACGCGGGGCTGGAGCAAGCCAGCCCCGCTTTTGCTTTTGGGGAAGTGTTCCGGCGGATTCTCAATCCTTCGCTGACGCACGAGAGCGTCCGGCGCACCGCTAAGGAGTGCGGCGAGTTCTCGCCGCTTTCCGCAGGCGACTTGTCGCCGTCAACAAGCTGTGGCGCACTTGCGCCAAGCGGCCCGCAGCGCTCGCGCGAGCGAGAATGCCGCACAGCAACTCATCCGCAACCGCCTCGACGGCGACAAGTCGCCTGCAGAAAGCGGTGACAAGTCACCGCACTCCATAGGTGTCGTCGGCCATCCAGGCCTTCCTGCATGACGCAGCCCGTTGAAGCGAATTTCCAGCCTGACGGATGATCAGCCTCTCTCAGCGGAGGAAGCGGCCGCCGTTGATGTCCAGCAGTGCGCCGTTCATGAAGCTGCTGGCGTCGCTCGCCAGGAACAGCACGGTGGCGGCGACTTCCGCCGCAGCGCCATTGCGGGCCAGCGGCGTCTCGCGCCGATACTGCGCCATCCGCTCGGGCGTGCTGAACTCCTCGTGATGCCGCGTCTCGATGACGCCCGGCATGATGCCGTTCGTGCGGATGGCCGGGGCGAGCTCGCGCGCCAGCGTGCGGGTCATCACCTGCAAGCCGCCCTTCGCGATGGCATACGCCCCCGCCCCGCCCGCGCCTCCGGTCTGCACGGAGAGCGAGAGGTTGTTGATGATGGAGCCGCGACCCGTGGCGCGCAGATGCGGAATCGCGGCGCGCGTCACGAGGAACGCGCTGGTGAGGTTCACGGCCAGGACCTGGTTCCACAACTCCAGCGAACAGTCCTCGACCCGCGCGCGTTGCACGGGCGTTCCGGCGTTGTTCACGAGGATGTCGAGGCGGCCGGATTTCGCGACGAACTGATCCACCAGGGCCGCCGCTTGCGTCGCATCAGCCAGGTCTGCGGTCAGCACCACACCGTCTCCACCGCGCTCGCGAATGCCAGTCAACGTGGCTTCCGCCTCGGCCAGACTGCGGTGACAATGCACGCCCACGAACGCGCCAGCTCCTGCGAGTGCCTCGGCCACTGCGCGCCCGATGCCAACGCCCGCGCCGGTCACGAGAGCGGCACGGCCCGAAAGACTACCCGTTGGAGTGCTCATGTTTGCGTGGCGCGCGGCATTCATGCCGCTTCATCGTCCGAACAACTTGTGGTCACAATTCGCCAAAGTGGAGCGTGAGTTGAAGCGGCATAAATGCCGCGCGCCGGAGGCCATCTGATCACGCCAGAATCCCTTTCACCACCTGGCCATACACATCGGTCAGACGATGGTGGCGGCCTTGGAACTTGAACGTCAGCCGTGTGTGGTCAATGCCCAGGCAGTGCAGCAGCGTGGCGTGCAGGTCGTGGACGTGGACCGGGTCGCGCGCGACGTTGTAGCTGAAGTCATCCGTCTCGCCGAACGTCGTGCCCGGCCGGATGCCTCCGCCCGCCAGCCAGAGCGTGAAGCAACGTGGGTGATGATCGCGCCCGTAGTCTTCCTTCGTGAGCCGACCCTGACAATACACGGTGCGACCGAACTCCCCGCCCCACACCACCAGCGTCTCGTCGAGCAGGCCGCGCTGCTTCAGGTCTTGGATGAGGCCGGCCGCCGGCTGGTCGGTGTCGCGGCATTGACCGGGAAGCTGCGTCGGCAGCTTCGTGTGCTGGTCCCAGCCGCGATGGAAGAGCTGAATGAACCGCACGCCGCTCTCCGCCAGCCGTCGCGCGAGCAGGCAGTTCGCCGCGAAGGTGCCCGGCTTGCGCGCCTCCGGCCCGTAGAGATCAAACGCGCTCGCCGGTTCGCGCGACACATCCGTCAGCGCGGGCACGCTCGTCTGCATCCGATAGGCCAGCTCGTATTGCGCGATGCGGGTGGCGATCTCCGGGTCACCGAATTCCGTAAGCTGCATCTGGTTGAGCTTCGCCAAGTCGTCGAGCATCCGTCGGCGACCTGTTGCATCGAGCCCCTCGGGGTTGGAGAGAAAGAGCACCGGGTCGCCCGACGCGCGGAACTTGATGCCTTGATGCTTCGTGGGCAGGAAACCGCTGCTCCACAGGCGGTCGTAGAGCGGTTGATCGGCAGGATTGCCCGTGCCGTTCGAGAGCAGCGCGACGAAAGCCGGCAGGTCGCGGTTCTCGCTGCCGAGTCCGTAGCTGAGCCACGAGCCAATGCTCGGCCGGCCGGCAAGCTGCGCCCCGGTCTGGAAGAACGTGATGGCCGGGTCGTGGTTGATGGCCTCGGTGTGCATCGTCTTCACGAAGCACAGCTCGTCCGCCACGCGTGCGGTATGCGGCAGCAGTTCACTCAGCCAAGCACCTCCGCGACCATGCTGCGCGAACTGGTAGCGCGTGGGCGCGATGGGAAAGCGCTCCTGCGTGGCCGTCATGCCCGTGAGCCGCTGCCCCGCGCGGATCGAGTCCGGCAGATCCGTGCCGTGCCGCGCGATGAGTTGCGGCTTGTGGTCGAACAGGTCGAGCTGCGACGGCGCGCCGGATTGGAACAGGTAGATGACGCGCTTCGCCTTCGGCGCAAAGTGCGGCAGGCCCGGCAGACCGCCGGTAGCCGTCGCATCCTTGACACCCGCTGCGAACAACTCCTCGTTAAACAGCCCCGCCAGCGCGGTCGCACCGAGGCCGACGCGTCCGAAGAAGTGACGGCGGTTGACGTGCAGACGAGGATCGGTCAGCGGATTCATGAGAATCCGGTGCGTTGTGTTCAAGTTCGCTTTCATAACCGCCCGCTCGGGTTGGAAAGGTGGCAGGTGAAACACTGGCATCTGCCCGCAAGTTTGGCGAGCAAGGTCACCGCCTGTCGTTCTGGCTTCAAGTCACTCATCGCTTGTCCGCAGCCAGCGAGGCGCAGACCAGCTCCGCGCCGCTGCGTGCAAAGACGTGCCGGTTGGCAAAGGCGGGTGACGACCAGGCGAGGTTGCGTCCGCCGAACGGGTAAGTCGGATTCAACAGGTGAGTGCGGCCCAGTTCCTCATAACCCTTGGGGGTCAGCCGCGCGCGGATCAGATCCCCCTGGTCGGTGAAGAGCCAGACGCCATCGCCATTGGGGATGAGGTGGATGCAGGCCCCGCTTCTCGGGGCCACCACATTGGCCTTTTCCCATACTTGCTGGCCTGTGCGGGCGTCCAGGCAGACGAGACGCCCCTGCGCCTTATGGGCATACACATGCCCGCCTAGCAGCAGCGGCCCCGCAGTGTTGCAGAGGCTTCTGCGCGCCTTGACGGTGTCCTCCGGCCAGAGCACGGCGGCCGCGGGCTTGGCGGGATCGAGTTGAAACATCAGGCCGCCCGCCAGCAGCAGGTCTTCCCGGGCCACCGGTGCGGCGGCGGCGTAATCATCGTGCAGGGTTCGTGGCTCCCGCCACCAGATCTTGCCCGTGGCGGGGTCCAGCGACGTGATCGCGACCGGCGTCCAGACGATGAACTGCCGTTTTCCGCCGGCGCTGATGACGATGGGCGAACTGTAAGTCCACTTGTCACTCAGGGCCCGCCAGACTTCCTTGCCCGTGTCCTTGTCGAAGGCGAGCACGCAGGTGTCGGGCTTGCCGCCGGTGACGAGGATCAGGAGGTTGCCTTCGATCAACGGCGAAGGCGTGGTGCCGAAGGAGTCCGCAGGGCCGCAATCTTTGGTCAAATCCCTTTGCCAGAGCACCGTGCCATCGCGCACGTCGAGACACACAAGGTTCCCCATTCTGCCCAGGGCATAAACTTTTCCCCCGGCAGCGAGGGGCGTGGCATCCGGGCCGGTTTCGGACCCGGGATCAAAGGCCCACTCGGGGTAGGTCACCTCGTTCGTATGCGTCCACATTGGTTCGCCCGTCTTTTCATCATAGCAATGCACGTGCTCCCAGGCCTTCGGCTTCTTCCGCTCGGCGTCGCACAGAACGACACGGCCACCGCTCACGATCGGAGAAGCCAGCCCGCTGCCCACGCGCGTGCGCCAGAGAACCTTCAATCCTTCAGCCGGGAGGGTTTGCAGGGTGCCGGTTTCCTTCCAAACTCCATCGCGGGTTGGCCCGCCAAACTGCGGCCAGTCTTCCGCCCAGCCCACGAGCGCGCAGAGCAACAGCAGTGCAAAGACCGCGCCGGCTCGCTCGACGAGGGGTCGCCGGTTGACCAGCAGGCGAGGGACAAGCAGCGGGTTCATGGAGCGCGGCTATTGCTTCGTAATGGCTTCGTCGAGGTTGAGGATAAGGCTGGCCACGGCGGAGTAGGCCGCCAGTTCCGTCACATCCAGCTTCGTATCGCGAGGTGATTCCCCGGCGCTGACGAGGGCCTGCGCGGCGGTGGGATTGGCACGGTAGCGGGCAAGGTGATCGTTCAAACCAGCCAGTAGCACTTGCAACTCCGGCGGCTTTGGCTCGCGGATCAGCACCAGGCGGAAAGCCTGCCGCAATCGTGCTTCCGGCGCAGCCTCGCCCTCCCACATCACCCGTTGGGCGAGACAACGTGCGGCCTCCACAAAGGTCACGTCGTTCATCAGTGCCAGCGCCTGCAAAGGCGTGCTTGTGCGGCTGGGGCGAACGGAACAGGCCTCGCGTCCCGCCGCGTCGAAGGTGGTCATGGTCGGCTGCGGGCTGGTCCGTTTCCAGAACGTGTAGAGGCTGCGCCGCCACAGCTTGTCGCCGCGGTCCGGCTCGTAGTCGGTGCCCATGAGATCCTTCCACAAACCCTTGGGCTGATACGGCTTCACCGAAGGCCCACCAATGTCACCCACTAGCAACCCGCTGACTGCAATCGCCTGATCGCGGATCATCTCGGCGGAAAGGCGAATGCGGGGGCCGCGGGAGAGAAGGCGGTTTTCGGGGTCGGATTGGTAGGGGTTGAAAGGTTGAAGAGTTGAAGGGTTGAAGGGGTTAGTGCTGCCGTGCTTCTCCGCCACTTCAACTCTTGAACCCTTCACCCCTTTAACTGCCGAGCTTTGCTTGTAGGTCGCGCTCATCACCATCGTCTTGAGCAACCCCTTCACGTCCCAGCCGGTGCGGACGAACTCGGTTGCGAGCCAGTCGAGAAGTTCCGGGTGGCTTGGGGATTCGCCTTGCGAGCCGAAGTCCTCGGTGGTCTTCACCAGCCCGGTTCCGAAGAGCATTTGCCATTGATGGTTCACCGCCACGCGCGCCGTGAGCGGGTTGACCGGACTGACGAGCCATTTGGCGAAGCCGAGCCGGTTCTGGGTGGTCCCACTTGGCAACCCTGGCAGGCTGGCGGGCACGCCCGGCGTCACTCGGTCTCCGTGTTTGTCATACTCCCCGCGCTTGAGCACGAACGTCTCACGCGGCTTCGCCATCTCCTCCATCACCATGACGGTCGGCAGGCTCTCGATGAACTTCGCGCGCTGCTCGCGCAGTTTCACCACTTCTGCCTGCGCTTCACGCAGCGGAGCGGGTGCGTGCTCCGCGATAAAACTGGCACGCAGCTTCGCGGCCTGCTGCGGGGAACGCTGCGCGACTGGTTTGACGGCCAGTTCGGTCACCGTTTCCGTATTGGCCACAATGCCAACTTCCTCGGCCGCCAGAGCACGGTTGTAAATACGCACGTCGCCGACCAGCCCGTGGAAGCGGTTCCCCGGTCCGCCACCGGTGCCGATGCGTAGCGGCTGCTTGGTCTGAAAGCTCTGGTTCAATTCATCCAGCAGCACGCGCAGCTTCTGCGGCTGGCCATTCACGAAGACCTTCACGCCCGACGCCAGCCGCGATCCGTCATAAACCACCGTCACATGCTGCCACTGGCCGGGCGTGAGCATGGACTCGGTCTCCACGCGCAGGGCATCGTCCAGCCAGCGCTTGGTGAGATAGACGCGCAACCGGCCGGCCTTGAGGTGGACGCTGTAGCCTTCCGAGTCCGAGGCGAAGCCGGAATCCTCCGCCTGCTCCACCATTCGCGAGAGGATGCCGCCACCATTGGTTCCCTGCGGCTGAATCCACGCGGCCAGAGTGAACTTGTCGAAGAAGCCGAAGTTCCCCACGTCGCCGCAGTTGATGAAGCGCTTGCCATCGAACACGGCCGCCTGGCCAGCAAAACCGGGCGCGAACACGCTGTCACCTTGCTCGAACGTGGCGAGCCGGTTGGTCCCAAAGGAACTGACGAGCTTGCCGTCGAGTTCATAGCGCGCGTCAAGACCATGCGTCACCGTCCACTGCACGGCGGGTGCGGTCGAAAGCGTCCGTTCCCATGCGGTTTGGGCCGCCGCGATTTGCGGCTCCAGTCCATGCAGCCGCGCTTCTGCGGCGGCGAGCTGTTGACCTAACTTGGCCAGCTCCTGCGCCTGCGCCTCGGTCGGCGCGATGAGCACGGGCGGCGAATTGCCAATCTTGATCGCCCGGCCCTTCTCCGGGACGTTGTTGAAGTAGGCAAACATCGAGTAGAACTCGCGCTGGGTGACCGGGTCATACTTGTGATCGTGGCAGCGCGCACAGCCCATCGTCAGGCCGAGCCAGACCGTCGCCGTCGTGTCCACGCGATCCACGACATACTCGACCGCATACTCCTCGGGCACGATGCCGCCCTCGGCATTGCCGCGATGGTTGCGGTTGAAACCGGTGGCGATGCGCTGGGCCAGGGTCGCGTTCGGCAGCAGATCCCCCGCAAGTTGCTCGATGGTGAACTGATCAAACGGCAGGTTCCGGTTGTAGGCATCAATCACCCAGTCGCGCCATCGCCACATGTAACGCTCGCCGTCGCTCTGGTAGCCGCTCGTGTCGGCGTAACGCGCCGCGTCCAGCCAGCGGCTGGCCATGCGCTCGCCAAAACGGGGCGAGGCGAGCTGCCGGTCCACGACGCGCTCGTAGGCCTGGGGTGACGAGTCGGCCAGAAAAGCGTCCACTTCGGCCAGCGTCGGCGGCAGACCGGTCAGGTCAAGTGACACGCGCCGGATGAGCGCGGCGCGGTCGGCTTCAGGCGACGGCTGAAGCCCTTCGCGCTCCAAGCGGGTGAGGATGAAATTGTCGATGGGATTGGCGATGGCCCATTGCCGATGGGCGACGGCCGGAACGGCTGGTCGCTTCGGCGCGATGAGCGACCAGTGCGGCTGCCACTTCGCGCCCTGCTCGATCCAGCGGCGCAGCAGTTCGACCTGCTCCGGCTTAAGCTGCCGCCCCGCTTCGGCCGGCGGCATGCGGTCGTCCGCATCGCTGGTCGTGATGCGGCGGATGAGTTCGCTCTTGGCGGGCTGGCCGGGGACGATGGTGAAGTGGCCGTCGAGCCTCGCTTTCGCACTGGCTTCCAGATCCAGCCGGAGCCCGCCCTTGCGCTTGGCCTTGTCCGGGCCATGGCATTGGAAACAGGTGTCGGACAGGAGGGGTCGGATGTCGCGGTTGAACTCAATAGGACCGGAGCTGGGGGGGCTGGCAGCGCGAAGCGAAGCGCAGTGAAGCAGCAGCAAAGTGGACAGCATGAGCATGCCGCCCTTGTTTCGAACCTGAGTTAGAAGCATTCGCATTCCGTCTTGCTGGCCGGGCCAATCAGAGCGCCATCCCCTCCGCGTGACAAGCTCGCCGGTGCGAGGCGTCGAGCCATTAGGGCATGGAGAGGTAGAGGCTGGGTGACGGAGAGATATTCACTGCACAGCGAAGGTCAGAAACCAATGTCTGCACTGGACCGGAAGCCGGAGCCAAATCATGATACCGTTCGTCGTGCGTCCAAATAGTCGAGTGAGGCGATGACGACCCCGCGAAGCCGGGTCCGTGGAGATATCGAATGTGACGCTCACACAACATACTTGGCCGACAGTCCCCCTTCGTCTTGGCAGCCGCCGCGACCGTCGCGAAGGCGCAGCCCACGCATGCCTGCTGTCCTCGCCCAATCCCTCTTGAAGACCAAGCTTCCTCCGATGCAGGCACCCGAAGCGGCCTACGCGCTGCTGGGGTCCTTCGCCGCCGGTGACCGCAGTCGTGGCGAACAGTATTACCGGAACGGTCATGTGTTTGGAGTTACCTGCGTAGTCCCAGGAACCCACTACCATGCTGAAGTAACGGGCGGTGAAATTTACTCGGTGGAACTGGAACTGCACCATCAGGAATGGATCGACTCATGTTCGTGTCCCATTGGGGGCGGGTGCAAACACGCCTACGCCGCACTGAAGACTGTGTTCGCCACCGCCGGCACGGTCCCCATACCTACGGAGAATCTGTCGCCAGCCAAGGCCCGGGAACTTGCGCTCATCAGCAATACCGGCCCGCTGGCTGACAAGTTGCAGGCGGCCGTAGGCCGGGAGCTGACCAGGGAAGAAACCGCTTTCCTCCGCAAGGTCCGGGATGCCGCCACGCGGGCGGCGATCTATCATTACATTCACGGCTCCGACTTCATCGCGATGGGGCTGCAACCTCCTTGCGGCCCTTACGAGCAGCCGAAGATCTGGCCTTCACTCCCCAAGGACGAGCATGAGTTCTGGCTCTATGTGGCGCACGCCGTGAAACAGATCGGCGGGGAAATCCCGGCGTTCATGGAGCCGGTCACCGACTTGACCGTGGTCAGTGACCGGATGCGCCGCTGGCTGCGCGGGCGCGAGGTCGAGGAGTGGCGGAAGCGGCTGCAGAGCGCCACCAGCACCCCGCTGGGCAGCGAAGGCACCGTGGTGGTGGATTTGCGGGTGCGGCTGACAGCGACAGGCGCGGCGCTGGAATGGCTGCGTCCGGGCGCGACGGAGTTCGCCGAGCTGAAGCACTCCTCGTTCACCAAGCTCAGCGACGATGTGACCTGGGGCCGGACCACGTTCACACCCATGGCGGAGATGCTCTGGCAGGCGTTTCGTGGCCGCTATTCGGCCACCGGGATGGGCTGGCAAGTCTCCGTCCGTGACCACGACGCTGGACGGGCACTGGGTTTCCTGCTGCGGACAACACCCTTGCGCGACCGCATGGTCACGTTGACCGGCCAGCCATTCACGTGGAGCACCGAGAGCCTCCGCTGGCAGCTCATGCCCGCCGAAAGCGACGAGGATGATTATCACCTCCGGCTCGTGCAGCCGGATGGCACGCCTGCCCAAAAGTTCATCTTTGTGGTGCCCGGCACGCCCGTGCTGTATGTGGGGATCGATACGGTGTATCCCGGGCCAGCGGCGTTGCCCGGAGGCCTGGAGCCGACGGTCGAGCACCGCATCCCGGCTCCCGCCCTGGAACAGCGCGAAGGGGTTGAGTTGCTGCGCCAGCTCGACATCGCGCTCCCGCCGCGCCTTCAGGAGCGCGTGCAGACGCGTCCCTTGCGCGTGCGCATCCACGCGTCCCTGCGCATGGCCAATCAGTATTCCCAGACCGAGGAGTGCGTGGTGGAGGTGGAGGCCTACTCGGAGGACGGGACGGTGCTCGAACACTGGACGCCGGCGGGCTGGGGTTCCAAGCGCATTGAACCCACCAAGCGCAAGCCGCTGCCACCCAAGGCCGAGATCATCTTCCACGACCGCGCCGCCCTCGCCGCTGTGCCCGCCGTGATGGCCCCGCTCGAGTGCAAGTTTGACCGGTGGATGGGCACCCTAACGAAGCGCGTCACCAAGAAGTTTCCCAATGAGTTTGCCGCCTGGCTGGCTGGTGTCCCGCCCGACATCGAACTCAAGCTGGATGGCGAGCTGGCCTCCTTCGCGCAGGGAGCCATCGCCGGCACGGTGCAGCTCGAAGCCACCGAGGCCGGCGTAGATTGGTTCGACTTGCGCGTCATCCTCAATGTCGCCGACACCAAGCTCACCCAGGCAGAAATCAAACTCCTCCTGTCCGCTAAAGGCGGTTACGTGCGGCTGGAGAACAAGGGCTGGCGCAAGCTGGCCTTCCAGCTCAGTGACGAGGAGGACGAGCAGCTCGCCCGGCTCGGGCTCACCTCGCGTGAATTAACTGACGAGCCGCAGCGCCTGCACGCCCTCCAGCTCGCCGACCCCGCCGCCGGGCGTTTCCTGCCGGAGCCGCAGACCCAGGCGATCCAGCGTCGCGCCAATGAACTGAAGACGCGAGTCGCTCCCGAGCTTCCGGCTGGTCTCAACGCGGAACTGCGACCGTATCAGCGCGAGGGCTTCCACTTCCTTGCATACCTGGCCGCGAACCATTTTGGCGGCATCCTGGCAGATGATATGGGCCTTGGCAAAACCCTGCAGGCGCTCGCCTGGCTGCTGTGGCTTCGTGCGCCACAGGTTCCAATCACTACTCCTGCCGAGGGCGCATCCCCTGCCCCGCCGCCCCTGCCCTCCTTGGTCGTCTGCCCGAAGAGCGTCGCGGACAACTGGCGCGCTGAGGTCGAGCGCTTCGCTCCCAGCCTGCGTGTGAAGGTCTGGCATGGCAGCGATGCGGGCGATCTTCAGTCCCTCACCGCCTCCGCCGATCTGCATGTGCTCAACTACACGCAGCTCCGGCTCATCGGCGAGTCACTGGCCCGCACGGACTTTCAGGCCGTCATCCTCGACGAAGGCCAATATATCAAGAACCCGTCCTCGCAGACGGCTCAGATTGCCCGTGCGCTCCGCGCCGAGCACCGCCTTGTGCTCAGCGGCACACCCATCGAAAACCGCCTGCTGGACCTCTGGAGCCTGATGTCCTTTGCCATGCCTGGCGTCCTCGGCAGCCGCACGCAGTTCGGGAAGCTTTACGATGCGAAGGAAGACCCGCACGCGCGTCGTCGGCTGTCTGCCCGCGTGCGCCCGTTCCTGCTCCGCCGCACCAAGTCCCAAGTCGCACGAGATTTGCCGGACCGGGTCGAAGAGGACTTGTTCTGCGAAATCGAAGGCGAGCAGAAGACCCTCTACCGCGCTGAGTTGAAACGTGCCCAGCAGATGCTGCTCAAGATGTCCACGCAGAAGCAGCTCAACAAAGACCGCTTCCATCTCCTCACCTCCCTGCTGCGGCTGCGCCAGATCTGCTGTCACCCCCGACTGGTGAAGGCCGACTCGAAGGCCCCGAGCGCGAAGGTGGAAGCGCTGCTGGAGCAGCTCGAGCCGTTGATGGAGGAAGGGCATAAGGTGCTGATCTTCTCGCAGTTCGTCACGCTGCTGGACCTGCTCAAGGACGCTCTGGAGGGACGCGGCTGGCCGCTGCACTATCTGGCGGGAGACACCGAAAACCGCGGTGACGTGGTGCGCGCGTTCCAGGCGCAGGAAGGCGAGGCGGTGTTCCTGATTTCGCTCAAGGCCGGCGGCTTCGGACTCAACCTGACCGCCGCCAGCTATGTCGTGCTCTTCGACCCGTGGTGGAACCCGGCGGTGGAGAACCAGGCCATTGACCGCACGCACCGCATCGGGCAGACCCAGAAGGTCATCGCCTACCGCCTGCTCATCAAGGACAGCATCGAGGAGAAGATCCGCGCGCTGCAAAAGACCAAGAGCGCACTCGCGGAGGACGTGCTGGGCGAGGAGAAGTTCGCGCAGGCGCTGACGCTGGATGACCTGCGTTTCCTCTTCGCGGACTGATACCGGTTCCTGACCCGGTTTGGCAAACCGGTCAGCCGTTCTCCCTCCCCGCTCAAGTCATCCCCGCAACACTTCCGTCACGACCCGCGCCGCGGAATTCTCGACCAGCATATGATCGCTGCCGTTGCGCTTGAAGACGAGCTTCTGGTGGTCCAGCCCTAGCAGCCGCAGCACCGTCGCGTGGAAGTCGTAGTGATTCACCACGTCCTTCACTGCCTTGTGACCGAATTCATCCGTCTCGCCATAAGTCACCCCGCCTTTGAAGCCCCCGCCCGCGACCCAATGGGTGAAGCCGCTCGTGTTATGATCGCGCCCCATCTTCTCGCGCGCGCCGTCGAACTCGATCACGGGCAACCGCCCCATCTCGCCGCCCCAATGCACGATCGTGGAGTCCAGCAACCCGCGTGACTTCAAGTCCCGCACCAGCGCCGCCGCCGGCTTGTCCACGTAGCGGCACGCCCCCGGCAGCTTGGGAATGATGCCGCCGTGATGGTCCCAAAACTGGTTGGCCGTGAAAATCTGCACGAAGCGCACGCCTCGCTCAACCAGCCGCCGTGCGATGAGGCAGCGCGTCGCAAAATCCCGCGTCACCGCGTCATCTACGCCATAGAGCATCCGCGTCGCCGCACTCTCGCCGGAGATGTCCAAGGCCTCTTTCGCGGCCGTCTGCATCCGCGCGGCCAGTTCATAACTGGCAATGCGCGCCTCCAGATCCAGTTCGCCAGGCGTCTCGCGCAGATGCGCCTCGTTCAGTTGCCCGAGATAGTTCAGGAACCCCTTCTGGGCCTCGCCCTGCAAATGCCCGGGCGCGTCCAGGTTCAGGATTCGCGGCTCGCGAGCGCGCACGACCGTGCCCTGGAACAGCGAGGGCAGCCAGCCGTTCGACCAGTTGTGGACGCCTTCCACAGGCAGGCTGGCGGGATCTGGAAGCGCGACAAACGCGGGCAGCTCGCGGCACTCGCTCCCCAGTCCGTAAACCAGCCAGCTTCCGAGCACTGGCCGGCCCGGCAGGATGCTCCCTGCCTGCAGGGCAAACACGGACTGTCCGTGGTTGTTCACCCCCGTCCGCATCCCGCGCAGGATCGTCACGTCGTCCACGATCTGGCTGAAGTGCGGCAGCAGCTCGCTCACATCCGCGCCGCACTGTCCGTGCTGCTGGAACTTCCACGGGCTGGCCAGCAGCTTCATGGAGGCATTCGCCACGTCATCGTGTTTGATCTCGCCTGGATACTTCTGCCCGTTCATCCGCTCCAGCGTTGGCTTGGGATCGAACAGGTCGAGATGGCTGGGCCCGCCTTGCATGAACATCGAGATCATCGCCCGCGCCTGCGGCGTGCCGTGCGGCTGACGCGGCAGCGTGTCGAACTTCACCGGCCCGAGATTGGGCTTTGTCACCTCCGCGAGCAGGCCCTCTTCCTGCAAGAGCGACGCCACCGCCAACGCGCCCAGTCCGAAACTGCCACGGTTCAGAAAATGCCGTCGGCTCAAGCAGCCTGAAATCGATCGATTCGCGTTCATACAGAATCCGCCGTCCATGCCGGTCCGTTCCATGCTTTGTGTTGCATGCGTGGCGTTGATCTCAGTTGACGTAGATGAAGCGGTTCGCACTCAGCAGCACATGGCAGAAGTTTGCCAGCCCCAGCAGCGCCGGATCCGTGAGCGGCTCCGGCTTTCCCCGTCCCGCCTTCCCCGGTATCAGCGGGTGCGTCCCATACCAGGCCGACTGCGCCTGGATGAACCCGACCGCGCCCGTCAGTTCCGCTGCGCCCGGCACCGCCCCGTAGGCCAGCCGCCACGCGCGCTCCGCCTGCGCCCGCACATCCTTCCCCGCCTCACGCACCACCCGCTCCGCCAGGTAACGCGCCTGCTCGACCGCAAATTCGCCGTTCATCAGCGCCAGCGACTGCGGGGCCACGGTCGAAATCTCGCGCGCCTCACAATTCGGCTCCATCGCCGGCAGGTCGAACGTCTGCAACATCCCCAGCGGCTTGCTCCGCCGCACGGTGACATACAGACTTCGCCGAAACTCCGCCTCGTTCAACGGCACGAACTTTCCCGTCGGCCGGCCCGCGCCATCCCGCGTGTCCACGCCCACCACCACCTGCCCCACGTCATCTTCCATGATCGGCACCGGCGGGCCGTAAAGCTTGCGTGTCAGCTTGCCGCTCACGGCCAGCGATGCGTCGCGAATGATCTCGGCCTCCAGCCGCCGCACGTTCATCCGCCCGAGCAGATGATTGTCCGGGTCCGCCGCCTCGACCGTGCTGCTCCGTCGCGTGCTCTGCCGATACGCCGTCGAGGTCATCAACACCCGGTGCAACTGCTTCAGGCTCCATCCTTTCGCCACCAGTTCGCTCGCCAGCCAGTCCAGCAGCTCTGGGTGCGTCGGTCGCTCACCAAGCTGCCCGAAGTCTCCGGGCGTCCCCACCAGTCCGCGCCCGAAATGATGCAGCCACACGCGGTTTACCAGCACCCGCGTCGTCAACGGATGCGTCCCATCCGTGAGGCTTTTCGCCAGCGCCAGCCGGCGCCCGCTCGTCGGCAACGCGCTGTCCTTCTCTAGGAAATCAACCGCCCGCGAAGCCGCCAGCACGGACGGCTCGCCCGGCGTCGCCCGTTCCCGGGGCGAATCGGGATCGCCGCGGTGAAAGAGAAAGGTTGGTGGATTCGTGCCGGCCACCGGCTCCGTCAGCACCGCCACAAATTCCTCGACCGGCTTCGTCGCCCGTAGCTTCGCCGCCGCCGCCGCCATTTCCGCAAACCGCGCCGCTGCGGCCGGCTCGTAGTCACCGAGATTCGCCAGCGTCACGTCCACTTTCGCGTGGTCCAGCAGCAGCTTCTTCTGTGGTCCGCTGCGTTTTGCCGCCACGGTCTTCCACGCCGCGCGCACCGCCTCCCGCTGTTCCTCGGGCAGCCGGGCCAGTTCCCGCTCGAATACGACCGCCACCAGTTCGTTCTGCTGCTTCAACCGCTCCGTCTCCATTTTCTTGGCCTCCGCCTCGATCTCCAGCATCCGCTTTCGCTCCGTGTCCGACAGCAGCGAGACTGTCCGCCCGTTCGGCGTCTTCCAGTTCTTCCAGTCCAGCGCCGGCTCGAAGATTGCCCGGAAGCGGTAGTAGTCCAACTGCGAGATCGGATCGTGCCGATGATCGTGACACTGCGCGCAGCCCACCGACAGGCCGAGCAACGAGGTGGAGACGATCTTGATCGTGTCCGCCACCACCGCATTGCGTGCCGCCTTCTGGTCCTTCGCGAAGGTGGTTCCATCCGGGGCCATGCGGAGAAACCCCGTCGCCGTGATCAGCTCCACCGCCTCCGCACTCAGATTCTTCAACGGCGGCTTCACCAGTTCATCCCCGGCAAGCTGTTCGCGGATGAACTGGTCCAGCGGCTTGTCCGCGTTCAGGGAACGGATCACGTAGTCGCGATACCGATACGCATGCTTGCGCTCCGTGTCCCGGTCATCATAGCCCTCCGAATCCGCATAGCCCGCCACGTCCAGCCAGTGCCGTCCCCACCGCTCCCCGTAGTGCGGCGAGTTTAACAGCCGCTCCACCACTCGCCCAAACGCCTCGGGTGAGTGGTCCGCCACAAACGCATCCACCTCTTCGGGCGTTGGCGGCAATCCCGTCAGATCAAACGTGGCCCGGCGGATCAGCGTGGCCTTGTCCGCTTCCGGCGAAAAGCCCAGCCCGCGCTCGCGCAACTTTGCCAGTAGGAACGCATCCACCGGTGTTCGCACGACATCCGTTGCCGCTGCCGACGCCACTACTGGCACCACCGGACGCCGCACGGGCTGGAAGGCCCAAAAACCCCGCTCCTCCTCCGTGAAATGAGGGCCTTTTACTGGGGATTCCGGTTCCGGCCTCGCCGTCCTTGCTCCCGCTGCCACCCATCGCCGCAACGTTTCCACCTGCGCCGCCAACAGCTTCTTCTCGCCCTTGGGCATCTCCCCCTTCTCGACTTGCGAAACCAGCAGGCTCTGCTCCGGGTGGCCTGGCACCACCGCCGCACCAGATTCCCCGCCCTTCACTAGCAGCCGCTGCAGCCGCACATCGAGGCCGCCCTTCAACTTCTCCCCCTCGCCGTGACAGGTGAAACAATGGGCCTTCAGAATCGGGCGCACATCGCGTTCAAACGTCACCTCCGGCTCCGCCCCGTGCCCTACGCCCAGCGCCCCCAGCACGCTCAACAGCGTCCAGCCAGGGAAGAATCGCCTCGCCCCAATCGCTGTTCGCCTTCGCAGATGCACTAACACCCGACGAACCCGGGACTTAACGATTCACTTCCCCAACTCAGAAACAGATCGCCCGGAGGTGTGCTCGCGGCCAGCCGAACGCGGCGCTTTCACCGCAGGAGACTGGGCGAGAATAGTCCGCCCGAACCACCACAGGAACGCCCATATCTCCGGACCTAAAAGCCCGCGCTCCTCAGCGTCGGCATCCGTCCGGTTCGGGGGCCGGTTTCAAATCCAGACTCAGTATTCCCGCTTCGTCTTGATGCCCGGCTGGGGGATCGGATACTTCCCGTCCTTGTCCGCCTGCACCGGAGCGGGGCTGTCGAACGTGAGCTTGTCCACGTTGGGCGCATACTCGTGTTCGTGGTTGAGGAATTCCTCGAAGGTCACTTCCTGTCCGGTGTGCGCCGCATACCTGCCCAGAGAGGTCGTGACGCTGGCATAGACGCCGGACGCGGCCTCGTTGAAGGGTTTGTCATTGCGGATGGCTTCGAGCAGGTCGGCCCATTCGTTATTGAAGGGATCGTCGATGCCGTCCTTCACGTCCTTGGACTTCCAGAGCAGGCTTTCGCTGGTCGGGTTCTGCGTCCGATACGTGCTGGAGGGACGCCCGCAATCGCCCTGCTTGGACACGATGGCCATGCCCTTGGTGCCGTGCGCGTAGCTGGAGTAGATCGGCGCGGCACCCACCATGCAGCGACCATCCATATACATCTTCGCTCCGTCGGCGAACGTGTATTCCACGGAGTAGGAATCGAAATTCTGATCCACCAAGGGCTCGCCGTCGGGGCTGGTCCGATAGTGCCGCGCACCAACACCCTGTGCCTTCACTGGCCAGGCGTTCTTCATCCAGCAGAGGTGGTCAATATGATGGATGTTGAAGTCGCTGTAGCCGCCGCCGCTGGCCCACAGAAAGCTGTGGAAGCGTGAAATCTGCCACATGAGTTCGCTCGGCTGGCCGGGCCACTTGGTGGAATAGGCCGATCCAATCGGCCCCTGCATCCGGTAGCCGCGCATCAGCGTGATGTCACCGATCTCCCCGTCCTGGATGCGCTGGTGCAATTCCTGGAGAGCGCGGCTGTGACGTGATTTGAGACCCACGCCCACCTTGAGGTTCTTGGCCGTGGCCTCCTCCGCCAGCTTGAGCATCCGGCGTGAAGTTGGCCCATCCGCCGTCAGCGGCTTTTCCATGAAGACGTTGAGTCCTTTCTCAATCGCGTATTTGAAGTGCACCCAGCGAAAGGCCAGCGGCGTGGTGAAGATCGCCACGTCGCCTTTCTTCAGGCAGTCCATCGCACCCTTGTAGCCATCGAAGCCGATGAACTTGCGGTCATTGGGGACATCCACCTGGTCCTTGTGCTTCCGCTTGAGCGTCTCGTAGCTGCCCTTCAAGCGGTGATCGAAGACATCCGCCATGGCAACGAGCTTGGGCGGACCGCTCTGCTGCATGGCGTTGGAGGCCGCGCCGCCTCCGCGCCCACCGCAGCCGATCAGGGCGACATTCACCTGGTCGCTGCCCGCAGCGTGCACATGCGGCAGGACGACGCCGGCGAGTGCGCCCGCCGCAGCAAGTTGAGTGGAAGTTCTCACGAATTCGCGACGCGACGCCGGGGTGGCCGAAGGTGTGTCCATGACCCATCCTTTTTCCAGACCCGGCACGGTGTCAAGTTCACCGCTGACCGAGTCAGCGCCGAGGAGCAAATGGGTCGGCCGAACCGTTTGCATCGAACACCAGATCACGCACTGTCTCCCCATTCTTGGTGAGAATCGTGAGTGGCGGGTCGAGGTAACGTGGGCGGAGCTGCTGCAATTCGACGAGGATGGGATTCCACCCGGCCGCGAGCGTCAGCCCGAACTCCTTCTCAAACACCGCCGAGCTGTCCGCCGGTTCGTTTCCCGCCGAGGCATGGACCAGCTTGCCATTCAGCCAGACCCGGCCTTCCGCGCCAACGAGAGTCAGCCGCACCGTGATGTCGCGCTTCGCGGGCGACCAGACGCGGGAGAAGGCATACGCGAACGGTGCGGCAGCCGCAGTCTGAGCGGCGTTTTGCAACGAACCGGCCAGCGGCACTTCGACGCGATTGGCCACCATGGCTGACCAGCCACCCGCTTCAGCAAGCGCTCCCGCCCGGTCCATCAGTTTCGCAATGTTCTTGTCACTGGTATCCTCGGTCCCAGCTCGCACCAGCCAGTTCCGCTGAATCACCGATTCCACCGTCACTCTCCCCGCCGACAGGGGGCGGCCATCTGCCACCAGCGTGACCGGCAGGTTTACCAGCGCGGGCAACATCACCGGGGCGGCAGCAGCGAGGTCGAGTCGCACGGCCTGGTTCGTGCCGGGCCGCACTTCAACAGGCATATCAGCCAGGGGCCGCAACTGAGTGTCTGCGGTCGCCACGCGCAGCGTCGCCTTCACCTGACGCTCGAGCCGGTTCCAAATCACCAGTTCCGCAGGCTCGGACGAAACCGGGCCGACTTGCGGTGGCCGTGACTCCAGCGGCATGAGCCGCACCGGAACCGCAGTCCGGAACAGCCTGCCAGTCTGCCAGTCGGCGTCCGGTGCCGCTGCAAACCGCAACGGCTGCTCCTCCAGCACTTCAACCCGGAGCGCCGGATAGGCGGTATCGGCATACTGGTGGACTTCAGGGCCGAGTCCGACGCGAAAGCCCGCAGGCATGCCGGAGTAATACATTGCCACCGCCTCGTCCCGACTGACGAACAAGTCCCAGGACAGGTCTCCGCCGGTCCCGTCTGGCTTCAAGGTGAGTTCCCGCGACAACTCGCCGCCGAGTCGTTCAACGCTCGCGGGAAGTTCGAGTGTAACCCGCACCTTGACTGGCCGTTTCACGTTCGACTGGAGCGTGGCTTTCAGAGGCACGAAGTGCGCAAAGCCGGGGAGCTCGAGCGGCGTGCAGCGCAAGACCAGCTCTGGCGCGGCCGGTCGGAACTGCAGTCCAGGCTCCCTGCTCTGTGTTGGCGGGCCGGATTTCTTCATCGTGACCTTGGCGGTGGCGCGACGACCGGTGGTCAGGTCTTCGGCTTCGATGGTCCATTCTCCCTCAGGATCATTCCAGGCAGGGATCAGCGTCGCGATTGCGTGCCCCCAGCCGGAGACGTGCGACTCCAAGCCAGGCATGAGTCTCCCGTCCGGCCCACGCACCTCCACATTGAACGAATGCGTGCTGGCGGCCGGCTGGCCACCGGCATTCCGCGGACGCACAGCGATCCGCATGGCGTGCCCCGGACTGAACGCGCTGGCCTCCGTAGCGAGTTGCAACGCGCCCACAGGCTCGGTGAGCAGGCTATATACCGTGCCCTCGCCTGGATTAAGCGTGAAGGCAAACCGTCCGTCACTCACTGCTGCATCCCGGTCGCGGTAGACGTCATGCACCGCCTTGATGCCGGGAATCTTCAACGCAATCTGGCCGGTCGCGTTGGTGATTCCGGGTGGCAGGTGGTGATCGGCCCAGACCACGAGATAACGCTGGGACTGGTCAAAGGTTTCCAGCAATTGCGCTTCAACATAGGGAATGACGCTGCCGTCGCGATCAACCGTCTCGGCTGCACGTGCAACCCCTGCCTGGTCCATGATCGCCGCGAGCAGGCGACGGAACGACTCGACCTCGCGGCGGGCAACAGTCCCCGGGGCATACCAATCCTGCTGCAGCTTCTGCCGGGCCTCGCGCAGCGCCTGATTCTCCTCGTTGATGCTGGAGGCCTCCTTGAGCAGATCGAGCGACGTGCTGTATTGATAGTGGAAGTTGAAGAACCATACTGCCCCCTTCCCCAGTGTGCGCCGCAGCACAGCAGGTTCCTTGTCTTGCGCATAGCGGGCCAGCGGCTGCCAGGCTGGATCGGTCCGCGTCAGTTGCCGTCGGCCACCGCTGGTGAAAGCAGCTTTGTCCAACGTTCCCCACGGACCGTTGCCGTCGAGTTGCACGCGATCGATGCGGCCTTTTCGCGACGCATCGCCAGTCACTTCCAAGCCCATCTCCTTGAGCAAGTCCACCGGTGTGTTGTCCAGCAGCAGCAGCGTGCCGCCCTTCGCCACATGCGCCTGCAGAGCGCCGCGCGCCGCTGTCGACAAGCTGCCGGCCCCGCTCACGATCAGCTTGCGTTGGAGCGGGCTGCGGTCGAAGTCCACCAGCACCCCGCTGCGCAAAAACGCCTCGTAGTATTCCGGCGACAGGCTTTCGCCGCCGAGGAAGAGCACGTCCTGAGAAATCGCATTGCGGGTGGCCAGGAACACCTCCTGCCGGGGCAACACCTTCGCCACGGCGGCGGCAATGCTTTCTCCGGCCCGCGTCAGTTTGAAGTCGGCGCTCATCAGCTTCACGCCATAGCCGTCACCGGGTGCGTAGATGGTCGTCAAACGTGCTCCGCTGGCCAGACCTTGCCAGACCAGCCGGAGGTTGGCGGCGTCTCCCTCGGGCAGGCCCATGAGAATGATGTGCGGCTTCTCGCCATAGGTGGGGCGGCCCAGCGTGGCGCGCATCCCGAGCACGGACATGGCGTTGCCCGCGTAGATGCGCGTGTGCGGAAAGTCAAACGGCGCCGCCAGTCCCATGTGTCCACCCGGCATGAGGCCGTGCGCCATGTCTGACTCATGGAACGCCTGGTGCCAGACCTCGATCAACTGCCACATGTAGCTCCAGCGCCAGGCGTTCTGGTCCACGAAGGGTGCCAGGCTCAGAATGCCCTTGGCCGGCTCGAGTTTCTCCGGCACGGGCACCAGCTCACCCGAGGTCCCCCCAATCCGGCTGGTGTAGGTGACTTCATCCCGGCTTTGCTTCACGCCCCCCAGCAGGCGGATTTCCGACCAGTCGAGATAGTCGCTCTTCCACGCCGAGTTCAGCCCCGCCAGCGTCCCGTATTTCTGCTTGAGATGAATGCGGTATTGCTCGAAGCCCTTTTGCTCCACGTTGCCAATTCCCTTCACGGCGGTGCCGACTTCCAGGTCACTTTCCTCTACGACATCAAGCGCCGAGAAGAACGGGTTCACCGACAGTTTCTCCGCCGCCCGGCGAATGGCCTCACCACCGGGGCCCGCGAGGATGTCCGCCCGCCACTGCCCGTAAGGCGTAAAGGGAAACTCAGTCCCTCCGATGGCCCAAGTCGAATAGCCCGCCTCCGGCAAGCCCCCGCCGTGCAAATTCGCCGCCCGGAGCCTCGCCCAGCCTTCTGGCGGGAGATTCAGTGACGTGCCCCACAGCAGGAACCCCAGTTCGCCCCGGCCACGCCAGAGTTTCGGCGCAGCGAGAAAGCGTTTTCGAAACGCGGCCTGTTTCCCCTCGGCCTCGACCTCCACCGTCACCCAGTAACCTCCGGGTGGCAGTTCGTGGGCGTCGAAGTGAAACTCGAACTCCGTCCCGCGCCGCTCCACGCCCGTCGGGTCCGTCGCATCCACCTTTCCCTGTCGCCATTCCCGCACCTCCCGGAGCAATGGCCGGAGGTTCATGTCGGCGAGGGAAGCGATGACCCGCACTCCAGCGGTTTTCAAGGACTCGGCCTCCGCCACCGAAGCCTTGACCGCCAAGTCTCGCGTGCCCGCAGCGAAAGTGTCGGGTGATTCGAGGGCGATGCGGAATGCCGGGACCAGCCGCACGGGGATGCGCTCCTGCCGCACGGGTTGTCCCGCTCGATCCGTCAGCACGATTTGCAGCACTCCGCGATCACTGGAGAGCGCAAAGGGAACCGCCAGTGCCACCGTTGTCTTCGCTGTCTTCTTCGGCTGCACCTCCACAGTCGTCTGCGCCTTTACTAATTGACCGCCGTCCTCCGCCTGCAAGGTGAGGTCCAGCTGGAATTCCGTGGCGGGCAGGTTGTAGTTCTTCACCACCAGCGGCAGCACCGTGGCCAGGCCCGCTTTGAACGCGGGCATCGCCGGCACATCCACCCCGGCGATGAAAGCGGACGGCCCTTCGACCATCTGCGTGAAAAGCTGCCGCCACAGCAACGGGCTGTCCGCCACGTTGTTTCCGATGTTGCGGACGCGCGTCAGATGTCGCCATTCCTCATGGCTGAACTTGAACAGCGTCGCGATTGGAACCGCACCCGCCTTGAGCCACCGCTGGCTTTGTCCCGGGTCCTTGTCATGCACCACCACGCGTCCACGACCGTAAGCCGCTTCACCAAAGTAGCGGCTCCGTTCCGGCTGGCCCACGCCGTCCAGGAACGGCGCGTCGTGTGCTCCGATGCTCTTTGGCAGGAGCGTATCGAACACAGTGCTGCGCCAGGCGTAGTTGAACTTGAACTTGCTCCGGCCCGAGATCGGCTGGAACAGAATCGAAGACATGACCAGGTTTCCTCCGCGTCGCACATAGTTCCACAGTTCCCAGCGCAGCCGGAAGGACAACTCGCCCGGATACAAGTTGCTGATCAGGACGGCGGCCACCTGGGGCTGACCATCGGCGAACGCAAGCAACTGGGAGAACTTTTCTTCTTCCGTTGCCGGCATGCCGCCGATGCCGCTCCAGGACGGATTGAAAGGCTGCACCGTGATCGCCTTCCACGAGACGTCCAGGCCTTGCAAGGCTTCGCGAAACAGGAAGTCACTCGCCTTCTCATCAATGTCGCTCACATGCAGCAACGTGGCCTGCTTCAACGGGCGAGAGGCTGGTGTGTTCGGCAGGAGTTCCTTCCCCTGACAACGCGTAATCGCCTCCTCGGCCAGAAACCGCAGCAGCTCATGGCTGGCTTTGAGAAAGGGTTGCAGCTTGGGAATCGAAGCCTTGTCACCGATCCGGCCCAGCGCCCACACCGCAGCGGTCTGTGTGTGGAAGGACGGTTTGGCCAGGCAGTCCGTCACCGGCCCAAGCCCGGCCTTTGCCAGTGATCCCTGCCAGCCGAGGGAAATCAGGATGTTGGGAATCACATCCGGCGGCGCACCGGCCAGCACCTCCAGCAGCGCCGGAATGCCGTTCTCGTGCTGGCCGAGTTTCCAGATCGCCTCAACGCCCGACTCTGCCGTGCCCGCGCGCGCCTCGGTCTTCCACACCGCGATGCTCTCCTTCGAGGGCCCCGTGAGCTCCTCGAGCAGATCATCTTTGGCCTTCGTGCCCTGGGCGGATGCCAGGTTGACGCCGCACAGCCAGACCGCCAGCAACCATCCCCAGTCAAGACCAGCCCGATGCGCGACCGCAAGCCACCGACCATCGCACGTGTCCCACCACCGGCGGCGAACGCACGATCCCCCATCAAAGATGGGCATGCGCAAAGGCAAAAACTCCATAAAAGCATGGTGCGCGAGGCGGGGGTCGAACCCAAACGGGCGGCTTCGGATCATTTCGGATAAAGTGAGGTTTAGCCGCACCAACATTGACGATTCTTCGCCATTTCGACTTCAAGCTCATTTACGGGCGGAGCGTTTTCACGAAGCAAACCGACAGAAATCTGTCCCCAATTGTCCCCAAAGTGGTTTCAAGAAAATCAGGATTCACGCCGGGACGGGCTATTCTGCTTTGGGAACCTTATTCCTGGTCGCGAAGCTGGGGACCAAACACATTCCGGTCGTAAAAGCCCTCCAGTCTGGCGTGAAGGGCAGCCTTCTCGGCCTGGACTGTGACTTGGGCATCTTTGAAGCGTTTTCTGTTGGCCGCAGACAACAGCAACAATCCCTCGGCGTTCTTCCTGCACAACCGCCACGCTGCTAGAAATTCGTGGGGTTCTTTGAATTGGGTGCCTTTTGGCATGTTTCCTCGGATGCTCGCCAACTTCGCTTGAACATGGGCAAGCTCGTATTCGCATTCCCCGATCAGTGAGGCCATCGCGGAGGTCTCACTGCTCTCAATCAACTCCATTTTCAGTTTCTCCAGAAAGGCCGGGTAGAAGTCAAAGCTGGGCAGGAGGTCTCCGTTGGCTCTGACAAAATCCTCCAGCATACCGACCATAAGGGCGAGTTTGCCCTCGTATGATCCCAACTCCGCTTCAGCGGCAGCCAGAAGAGCGATCCCGCGTTTTAGTCTGGCTCGGCGTTCCTTTGCTTCCTGCCAAGCCTGATTCAGCCAAAAGCCGAACGCCGTTGCGAGAATTGCACCCAGGAAGGGAATCAGCTTGTCCATTGGAACGGAACCTGACGGATCGGGGTTCAGCGGGCAAGCCGCTTTCGGCTACGGTGCGCTACGATGCCCCGCCCTGCGCGCTGCGCGGCTCAGGAGCGTGTTTTGGACAGCGGAGCTACTTCGACGGGGGCAGACGCTCTGCGAGCTTGGCAGCGATTTGTGTTTGCAACTCCTTTGAACGTTTCTGGCCTGCGGCAATTTGCTGCTGAGTCATCGTTCGCTCCAAAGTGTCCCGAGCTTTTGCAGACTCCTCGTCCGCTATGGCAGCTAGGTTTAACCATGCATACGCCTCCGTGTAATCTTTCGCGACGCCAAGGCCGTTCTGATAGCGGTGGCCCAAAGTGCTTTGAGCTAATCCATCGTTCTGCTCAGCGGCCTTGCGATACCATTTCACCCCCTCCGCATAGTCCCTTTCGACTCCCTTGCCATCGTCGTAATGCCATGCCAGTTCCAATTGAGCTATCGCCTCACCCTGTTCGGCAGCCTTACGACACCATTTCACAGCTTCCTTGTGATCCTGTTTCACACCCATGCCTCGTTCGTAACAGCCGCTCAGATGCCACTGAGCCCGGGCGTCATTTTGATTGGCTGCCCTGAAATACCACTTCAATGCCTCCGTGTAATCCCTTTCCACGCCTAGCCCCCACTTGTAGCACATACCCAAGCTGGTTTGAGCAGGAGCGAACTCTTGTTCAGCGGCCTTGCGATACCATTTCACCGCCTCGGTTTGATTCGTTGCCACGCCATGGCCATACGCGTAACAGCCGCCAAGTTTATGTTGAGCCGGGGCGTAATTTTGATCGGCGGCTCGGCGAAACCATTTCACGGCTTCGGCGAAATTCTGCTCAACACCTTGGCCCTCCATGAACGATTCACCGAGTAGGTCTTGGGCTTTGACGTCGCCCTTTTCGGCCTTGGCCTTTGTTTCGAGGAACGGCGATCCTAATGCGCCCTGCGACTCTGCCCTCACGTCCGCCGTGCGAGGCTGAACAGACACGGGCGAAGCCGAGAAATCCTGAACCGACTCATTGCGCTGGCGGAGTCCCCAAACAACTCCCGCGCCGCCCAACACCACGAAGACGAGCGAGAAGCTTACGAGGGAAAGAAGTGCCTTTCGAGACAAGCCTCCGGGAGCAGAGGGGGTGATAGAATGGCGCGGAGGCAGCGGATTTTGAATCGGCGCGAGTTGCGAGGCTGCGATTTGTGCCAACTCAGGCAGGACAATCCTCAGCGGCTGCCATTCGGCCATTCCTGCCTGACAAGCTGGCGTGTCGTCATGAATAGCCCCGTCCAAATAAAGCCCTCGCACCTGAGCGGATGAAAGCGGGCCGTGCTGCTTGTCCTCGTAAAAGAGAAAGAACTCCCCACTGGTGTCCTGCTGGATTCGATGGCTCATGGAATCTTGTTGCGGCGAGGCGCAACTGGCCACGAGCCAAAAAAGGGGCGCGAACTCAACGCACCCTCACCAGAGGCACCGCGAAGCGCCTGCCAAGAAAGCACGCCAAGCCGCGCCCGATTGGGCGCGTGCTCGGTCGGCCTCTTGGTGGAAAATTCGCGGTTTTCTGGTGAGACCCGCAGCCGAAGCTACGCTAAATTGTGATTGATCCTGTTACATCGTGTCTTTGCCGTCGGGGAAGTTCTAGGCCGATAGCGCAACGGTAACAAGGCGAAGTTGGAGGCAAATTGGAGTTCTCATCGCCGTTGGCGGAGTCTTGGCTATCGCCCTCAGCCTCGGAGGTTGCCAAGCGTCTGTTGTCGTGGTGGACATTGCAGACACCTTTACCAGCGTGCTCCCTGATTCGTTTCGCTTTCCTTCGCCAATAGTGTTGAAGCGTTTTTGGACTTGGGTAGAGTTCGCACAAGCAACCCACGAATCGGGCGCGGCAACGCCAGCGTCCGGCAGGACGGGTAACGAGAGCATGAACCACTTCGACAACCTTATGCGGCTGGGGACGGTTTATTTGGATGCACCGACAACATGTGCATCAGTTTCACACTGACCTCCGTCATGACCCCACTCCGCATCAACCCCTGGGATGGCCAGTTTTGCACGTCTGGTAGTGTAGACACCCAAGCCACAAAGTTCTCCGCTCGTGCCTAAACCGCCATGTCGCTCCACCCTGAATTCCCAACCTCGCCCTACGCGCCGCTCGTCCCGACGCAACGCTGGTTTCCTGCTGCCGAAGAAATGCGCAGCACGGCATATGAGAAACTTCTCCCGCCGCTTGTGGCGAAGGTGCGCCAGGAAGTTTTCTCGTGGCGCGGCAAAGGTTATCCGGGTGCAACTCAGACTTCCGTGGCTTTGCTTCGCCACTGGTTCGAGACCAACCATCTGACCGAGAACGCCGATGGATCGCTGTCCACATTCCGTTATTACTTTGCCCAGCGCGAAGCGGTAGAGACCGTGATCTGGCTTCACGAAGTGCGCAGTGCCCGCGACAAATACGACCTCCTCCGTTTCGATGCTTCCGGCGCGGTGTCGTCGGGAATGTTTGCCGAAGACTGGCCGCGCTACGTCCTGAAAATGGCCACGGGTGCAGGCAAAACGAAAGTGCTCTCCCTGCTTATCGCGTGGAGTTTCTTCCACAAGCTCTACGAGGCTGACTCCACGTTATCCCGCAACTTCCTCGTCATCGCCCCGAACATCATCGTGCTTGACCGACTCCGCGCCGACTTCGACGGCCTCAAGATTTTCTTCAATGATCCCATCCTGCCGCCAAACGGCAGCGACGGCCATAACTGGCGAGACGATTTCCAACTCACCCTTCATCTTCAGGACGACGTGCGCATCGTTCGCGACACGGGTAATTTCTTCCTCACGAACATTCACCGCGTTTTCCTCGGCGAAGTCCGCGACCCGTCGCTGGAAGATGAAGACCTGCGGGACTATTTTCTCTCGGATGCCTTCGGGAAGAAGCCCGCCGGGAAGACCACTGACAGCAAGACTGACCTCGGCGAAATCGTTCGCGAGATTGAGGAACTCGCCGTGTTCAACGACGAGGCTCACCACATTCACGACCCCCGCATGGCGTGGTTCAAATCCATTCAGGACATCCACCACAAGATGCTTCAAAAGGATCGCCGCCTAGCATTGCAGGTGGACGTAACCGCCACACCGCGCCACGACAACGGTGCAATCTTCGTTCAGACCGTCTCCGACTATCCGCTCGTCGAGGCCATCCATCAGAATGTCGTCAAGCATCCCGTCCTCCCGGACGCGGCCAGCCGTGCCAAGCTCAACGAAAAGAAGAGCGCCATCTTCACCGAGAAGTATGACGACTACCTCAAGCTGGGAATCGAGGAATGGAAGAAGAGCTACGCCGAACACAAGGCGCTCGGCAAGAAAGCCGTCCTGTTCGTCATGGTGGACGACACGCGCAACTGCGATGACGTGGGCGCGTATCTCGAAAAGATTTGTCCCGAGTTGCAAGGCGCGGTGCTGGTGATTCACACCAAGAACAACGGCGAGATTTCCGAAGCCACTTCCGGCAAGAACAAGGAGGAACTCGAAAAGCTCCGCAAGGAGGCGAACGAAATCGACACGCTCAAGTCGCCGCACAAGGCCATCGTTTCTGTGCTCATGCTGAAGGAAGGCTGGGACGTGCGCAACGTCACCACCATCGTTGGCCTGCGCGCTTACGCCGCGCAGAGCGACATTCTCCCCGAGCAAACGCTTGGGCGCGGCCTGCGCCGGATGTATTTCGGCAATGACGTGGTGAAGGAAACGGTTTCCGTCATGGGCACGCCCGCCTTCATGGACTTCGTCGAATCCATCCAAAGCGAAGGCGTAACCTTCGAGCGCGTCCCGATGGGTGGCGGCACGACGCGCCATGACTCGCTCATCGTGGAAGTGGACGCCGAAAACGAGGACAAGAACCTTGACGATCTCGACATTCCGCTACCCAAACTCACTCGCCGCTACCAGCGCGAGTTCAAAAATCTCGAAGGCCTCGATCCCGCCAAGTTTGGCAACCAGCTCCTCCCGCTCAAAGCCTTCACGCCAGAGGAAACCCGCGAGATTGTTTTCAAGACCATGCTCGACGCGGAAATCCATCACACCATCCAGCTCGACGGCACTGGCGCGGCGGACTACCGCTCCGTCGTTGCGTTCTTCGCACGCCAGTTGCTCAAAGACCTCCGCCTCGTCGGCGGCTACGACATTCTCTACGGCAAGGTGAAAACCTTCATGCGCGAGCACCTGTTCAGCCCGTCGCCTGTGGACCTCGAAGACCCCGTTGTGCTCCGCAACTGGTCAGAGCCGGACGCGGGCAAGATTCTCTACGACTCATTCAAGTCCGCCATCAACGCCCTCACAGTTCAGGAAACCGGAACGACGCGCATCGAGGACCGGATTCGCTTGAAAGAAACGCGCCCCTTCCGCACCGACTACCGGGCGCACCTGTCCGCCACCAAAAGCGTTTTCAACAAAGTCGTCGGTGAACCCAACTCCGGCGGTTTTGAACTCCGCTTCGCCGCCTTTCTGGAGGAAGCGCCAGACGTGCAGGCGTTCGCCAAAAACTACCTCGCCATCGGCTTCAAGCTCGACTACGTGAAGCGCGACGGCGACCTGTCCAACTACACGCCTGATTTTATCGTCCGCACCAGCGGCCGAAAAGTCTGGATCGTGGAGACCAAAGGCCGCGCCGAATTAGACCTGCCGCAAAAGATGGCTCGGCTGAGGCAATGGTGTGCGGATGCGAACACTGCCGAGGACAACGGCCAGCAATACGACTTCGTTTTCGTCAATCAGAACGGTTTCGAGAAGCACGCCCCGAAAACCTTCGCCGCACTGACGACCGCCTTCACGGACTATCGAGAAGCCGAGCCAGACGAGCGGCTAAAGGCCATTTTTTCTGCCGGTAAGAAACTCGCGGACAACGGAGTCGATTTTGACGAGTGGAACAAGAAATCACGGGACGTTTGGAGATAGCCATGCAGACCATTCATCTCGATACCAATTACCTGATTTATTCAGCTCAGCCGGGGCATGCTGTGCAAGCCCGGCTAGTTCAATGGCAAAGCGAAGGTCGTAAACTTGCTGTGTGCGCCATGACTTGGGCCGAGTATCTGTGCGGGCCGACCAACCCGGAAATCGAACAAGGTTGGGCGGGTCTGCTTGCCGGCTCGGTAATCCCGCTGGATGAGGAATTAAGTCGTCGTGCTTCCGCACTTTTCAATCTGACTGGCCGCCGTTCTCGTTCGCTGCCTGACTGCATTATTGCTGCATGTGCAATCCGGGCCGGGTGTCCGGTTGCGACGGTTAACACGAGCGACTTTGTTCCCTTTACCGCCCACGGATTGACGCTGATCTAAAAATCCATGCCCCGTCCCGACTCCACATCCTACGAGCTCACCGACGCCGAGAAGCGCGATCTCATCAAGCTCCTCGAGCAGGGCAAGCCGCTCCCGGAGAAATACCGCTTCCTCCTCTTCGCCGACAAACGCGAGGTCGAACTCG
>CAZOCL010000029.1:0-32194 GCA_964578245.1 uncultured Klebsiella sp.
ACACCGGGCAAGGTGAAGGACAAGCAGCTCGTGTGCATCGAGCACAAGGACATGAAAGCCCCGAGCCTCGCCTCGAAGACCGTAATCCCCGAAGACGTGGCCGGCATCCTGCCCGAGGGTGACTATGTTTACCTGAGCGGCACGCGGTCGTTCCGGGTGCTTGATTGCCATCAGCCGAAAGCGCCCAAGGAGATCGCCGCGCTGGATGAGCCGACGTTTGTCGGCACCTGGAAGTATTCGTTCATGGAAGACCAGCCGCGCGTCTCGGTGGTGGCGGGCAAGGACATGGAGGGGCTGAACATCGAACTCAAGGATGGTAATACCGTGTGGGTGTCGAGCTTCGGCGCGACCTATGGCATCAATGTCGCCGATCCGCAGCATCCCAAGGTGGTCGGTGGCGGGCCGGGCTTCGGCGAGTCGTGGTGGATTCGCTCGGATGACACCGATCTGGTTTCCATCGGCAGCTACCGGCGTTTGTTCATCGACATTGCGAACCCCGTGAAACCGCGCGCGCTCATGGAGCAGTGGACAGAACATCCGTTGCGCTGCGGTTTCCCGAGCTCCGGCGACTGGGGTCAGTATCACGTCGCGACGGATACAGTCTGGAAATGGGAGCGCAACGCGAAGACCGGGTTATTTGATCTGCAACGGGATGTGCTGCTTCCGGCTTGGGTCGGGCCTGACCCGGAGTATCGCGTGGCTGGGCGGCCGGTTTGCCTCGTCGCCAGCGCTGGTCGCTCGGCGACGCAGGTTCGCTCTATGACCTTCGATGTCAAACCGGGCGAGCGGCTCGAGTTCAAGGGCTTTGCGCGCACGGTGCCGTATCAGGAGTTTGAGCTGGTTCGTTCCGCCGAGCAGACACCGAACAACGAGGTGACCTTCGCGGCGATGTTCGAGGGCAGGAAGGCGCAGGCCTGGGCCTACACGCATGACCGTCAGGACGGCGTGCTCTACCGCATCGAGCGCCCATTCATCGTGCCGCCGAAGATGGACAAGCTGATCTTTCAGGTCGCCGTGAAGGGACAGGCGTGGGTGTCGGATCTGCAATTGCTGCGCGGCGGGGAGAACCTGCTCAAGAACGGCAGCTTCGATCAACCGCTGGATGCGACCGGCCAGCACCCCGGCTGGACAACCATTGCGAGCGGCGACCGGGCGAACATGACGTCGTTCGTTGATGATGATGTGCTCTACACGGCGCAGGGGCACGATGTGTTCCTCTATGATTTGAAGAAGAAGGGCCTGTATCCGGTGTCGCGCGTCGCCGCCGCGGTGGACTCCGGCACGGACGGCCCAATCAAGATCGAGGTGCGCAAGGAGGGGACGCGCAAGCTCGCCTACGTGCTCACGCAGCAGGGCCTCGTCACCCTGGACGTCACCGACCTGCGCCATCCGTTCAAGCTCGGCGCGGTCGCGATCCCCTGGCTGCACGGCCGGAATCCGTATTGCTCGCTCTGGAAGAACTACTTCGTCGCTTCGCAGGGCTACACCAGCGATCCGCTCACGGAAGGTTTTTATGTGATTGATGTGAAAGACCCCGGACAGCCTGCGGTGCGCAGCTTCGTGGAAGGCCGTCGCCACTCCGGCGTGGTCTGCCACAACGGCTACGTGATCCTCGGCGACTACGATCAAGGCATGCAGATCTGGGACATCCGCAATCCCGACCGCCCCGAGATGATCACCGACCAGGGTTACGAGCGCTGCTCACAAACCTGGTCCATGGACTTCCACGGCAATCACGCACTGCGCAACGAAGTCGGCGGACTGGAACTCTGGGTGACGCCAGTTCCGCCGCAGGCCCCGGAGGGCAAGGTCACGGTGGAATGAACTGCGCCGACGGCGTATCGAGGGACGCGAGGCGACGACTATAATCCGTCGCGCGCCAATGTCGTTCGCCTCAACCGCGAACAGGCAGCCACTCACTGTGGGTAAATAATTTCCATATAATCATAAAAAGCAGTTGACGTAACCTTTGTCTTTGAGTATTCGTCTTGAACCTTCAGATAGAAGGCTACTGCAAATGACAACGACGAAATCACAACTAAAAGCACTGACCGCCGCAGTCGCGGCCCGCCGTCAGTGGGCGCGTTGTGAAGACGCGTTCAACTCCGGTTCGATTGGTGGATTTGTGGCCTATATGCCCAGCATTCATCTGAATCCGCCGGAGGTAAGCAGGTAAAGAGAAGATCCAGATTTTCCCCTCACCCTGCTTACCGAAAGGAAGCAGGGTTTTTTGTTTTGGCATGACTAACTGACAACGAGAACGAAAGGCACGAGCATTGTGAGACAGACGAACGCGACATCTAAGTGATGTCACCTGACCGACAATTATATTCCGCGCGGATGGGCTATAGCTCGCCACCGAGGTGGTGTGCCCATGGCCGACCGGAAACCCCGCCGGAGCGTTCCAGCCAGATTTTACAATCCAAGGGCTTCGCAAGAGGTGTGCCCTTAAACACCGAAACAGCCGCCGTGAATCCGCGGGCTGGGGTCGCATAGACCACCAGGAGGTGTTTGTTCTTTGTTGAAATGGCTAGGGCCGGGGGCGCGCAAGCGTTCCCGGCCCTTCTCTTCGGTTGAGAGATGTAAGTTGAGTGTTGAGAGCCGACCCTCTCAACTCTCAACCCCAGACTCTCAACTTCTTCGCGGTTGTGATTTAACAGCAGAATGGCGCCCCGCCACGGCGCAAGTCCGGGTGCGATTCCCGGCGACCGCACCAACACGCCGCGCGCCAGCCAGCGCAGCCGGGCCTCCAAAACCCAGCGGGCTTGGGGCAGCACCAAGGCGGCGTGCCGCTTTCTTTGGTTTCGAGTTTGGAATTCTGAGTTTCGAGTCGGACGCAACGGCATGCCCGCCAACTCGAAACTCCAAACTCAGAACTCAAATCCGTTTTTTGGGGTCGTGGCAGACAAGCAATGCACCTGCCTTGCACGCAGGCCGATGTAGGAGCGTTACCTACCGACTCCACCATCCTTCGCTTGAAACCGTGAGGCGGTTTCAAGCGCAGGATGGTGCCCTCCGAAGCGCCCTGGCGAAGGAGGGCCGTCCAATCTGCGGTTCCAAGCTACGGATGGCAGGCCGGCTTCCTTTACTCCGATCAGGCCAAATCAGATTTTCTGCGGGGAGAATGAGATTCAGGCGAGTTTCATAAGCTCTGCCTCAGTGGGCGCGACTCCCACCCCCGCAACCAATTCTCACAAGTATCAAGTGACTGGTGACATGTGCCACACGCCACCTGTCACTCCTCGGGAAACGTCCCGGCTGCCGGTCCGTAAAACCGGTGTCACTAAACGAGCCGGAAGCCGACGACCGGTGCATTACCAGCGCTTCCCATTCCAACGCGGAACGCGGAAAGACTTGGCGCCACGATGCCCACCTTTCCGCGTTCTGCGCTCCGTGTTCCACGTTTCCCGGACCCGTAGCTCAAGGCAGAGCACCCCGTTGTCTGCGGGGCGGTTGAGGGTGCAAGCCCCTTCGGGTCCGCCATTCCAACGCGGAACGTAGAAGTCGAAACGCAGAACGGACCCTTTCCGCGTTCCGGCTTCCGCGTTCCGCGTTTCTTCCCCTCTTCCACAGCGGGACTGTTCCCAGGGTTTATGTCCTGCTTGCCTCAGTCCCGGCTCCGTCGCCCGACGGAGCCGGGGCCTTCTCAGCGCGTAGTGTAGCAGCAACATGCCCGGCTTGGGCCCGGGTGATCGCAGGTGCAACTCCTGCCGCGCTGACCATTTGGGAAAGGTTGAGAGTAAATAGTTGAGAGTTGAGAGCTGCTGCGGAGACTTCTTCGCCACTCAACTCTCAACCTTCAACTCTCAACATCCCCTTGCTCAGTGGGATAACAGTAGTCCACCCGCCTGTTACGCGGAGAAGTGCTGGTGCGATCCCAGCCTGAGCAGCCACTTTGCCCGGGTGGGCCGGTTTGCCGACAGAGACCTCGCACGGTCGAAGTAATGGTCGGAGACCGCGCCCTGTGCGACCGGGCGTCCGCTCGCGTAGCTCAACCACAGAGCACGGCGCTTCTAACGCCGGAGATGAAGGTGAGACCCCTTCCGCGAGCGCCACTTTCAGTAGCTCGACATTCCAATGTCGAGAATCGCCTAGGTGAGGAACTCCGCAGCACTCGACATTGGAATGTCGAGCTACGGACTCCGCATTACCTCACCGTCCCGCCGCGCGGCTGCCGGTGGACTGCAACGTGTCCAGCAGGGTGATTTTCTGCCAGATCTTCTGGGAGAGTTCCGTGGTGAGATCCTCCACATCATCCACCGCATCGAGCACCACCGGGTCCTCGAGGCTCTGCGAGTAAAGTGCGGAGATCTTGCCCAGCAGCGAGAGCAGCTCGCTGCAATAATCAAGATACCGGCCCAGGTCCGCCGCCGAGAGCGTCCGCTTCGGCGAGGACGCCGTGTCCCGGCCCGCCGAGAAAATCGCATCCGGATCCTTGGTCAACTGGTGCATGTCCACGATGTGCGCCATGGCGCGCAGCTCATGGATCGCCTTGAGCGCGCGGTTCCGCTTGATGCGCGACTCCCAGGTGACGAGGAAGATGACGGACGCGCCGATGAAGAAGAGCGAGCTGAGCCCGGCCTCCAGCACCTGGATGAACGCGCCAACCTCGTGCAGGTCCGAGCCGCGCAGGCCGGTCACCCACACCCCCGCCACCGCCAGCACCGCCGCCACCATCGTGCAGATGGCGATGCGCAGCGGCACATGCGGCCGGTTGATCCAGTGCAGGCGCTCGACGGTTTCATCGGCCACCACGGACACCTCCGCGCTGAGCTTGCTGAGCCCCGCGTCGGGAAACCGCTCCGCAATGCGGCTCTGCAAAGCCTTCGCCGTTGCCACGATTTTTGCTGCGTCAAGCTGCCGATACATGGATGTCAGGCGGCAGTTAACACCCAAGGCTCCGGCCTGACACGCCTTTTGCGCGGCCGGTCGGCTCCTGGTGGGCCGCGCTTTCACGTAGCTCGACATTCCAATGTCGAGTTCTGCGCTGCTCCCGAATTGAATCTCGACATTGGAATGTCGAACTACGAGCACACCGCGTTTCCCCAGGGCGTAATGTCAGCAGCAGACGGCCTCGTTCGGAACGAGGAGGTCGCGGGTGCGAGTCCCGCCGCCCTGACCATTTCGGATGGTTGGCAGAGCAGTAATGCCCCGGTCCTGAAAACCGAGCGAGCCTCCGGGCTGCGTGGGTGCAACTCCTACACCATCCGCCACTTTTCAATGCGAAACGCGGAACGTGGAACGCGGAATTAGGCTGACGCACGCCGCCTTCTTTCCGCGTTCCTCATTCCGCGTTTCGCGTTCCCCCCGTCCCGTAGCTCAATAGCAGAGCGCCCGGTTGATAACCGGAAGACGCAGGAGCGTTACCTGCCGGGGCGACCAATTTGCCGAAGCGGAGCAATGGAGTGCTGGAAAGCCGGGCCTTCGTTCCCTCATCACTCCCTTTCTCCATCACTCCACCACTCCGTTCCCCTACTCAACCTATGAAGACCACCCTCCGTTTCCAGAGCCAGCTCCTCAATCGCCGCAGCTACAAGCCGGGCCGCCGGGTGCGCGTCACCTTCCGCCCTTCGCCGCATCTGGTAGTGCCGCTCGTGGCCGCCAGACCGCTTTCGCCTCCGCACCAATTTGAATCCTCAACCGCCACCTGACCCATGTCCCCCGACCCCTCACCCAAACCCAGACCCGTGCGCTCCGCCCTCGCCGCTGGCCTGCGCACCTCGCTGAGCTTCTGCTGGGAGTGTGCCTTCCCCTCGCCGGGATGGCCCCCACTCCCCGCCGAGTTCAAGCCGCCACCGGCCTGCGACCTCCATCAACTGGAGCATGCCCGGCACCTCTCCGAGCTGTCCCGCAACTGGCCCCGCTGGACGGCCTGACGCGGTGGCGCGCGGCATTTATGCCGCTTCACCAGGCGAAGGCTTTGGTGCGCGGCGGCACTCGGGGCCATCGCACGCCGAAGCGGCATAAATGCCGCGCGCCTCTTAAGCCGGCCACCGCACCAGCGGGAAACCCGTCGCCGCCTCGATCGCCAGCAGGCGGTTGTATTTGCTCAGGCGCTCGGACTGCGTGATCGAGCCGATCTTGATCTGGTCGCCGGCCCAGCCCACCGCAAGGTCCGCGAGCCAGTCGTCCTCCGTCTCGCCGCTGCGCGCGCTCACCGTCACGCGCCAGCCTGCGTCCCGGGCGAGCCGCCGCGCTTCGAGAGCTTCGGTCAGCGTGCCGATCTGGTTCACCTTGAGCAGCAGTGTGTCCGCCGCGCGGGCTTCCACCGCGCGGCGGATGCGGGCGGGGTTGGTGCAGAGAAAATCATCGCCCACCACGAGGCACTTCCCCGCGAGCCGCTCACGCAGCTTCGGCCAGTGCGCCCAATCATCTTCCGCCAGACCGTCCTCCACGCTCACGATGGGATATGTCGCCACCCAGCGCGCGAGCTGCTCGATCATCCCGTCGCTGTCGAGCGGCTGCGCACCAAGCTCATAAACGCCCGCGTGATGAAACTGGCTCGACGCCACGTCCACCGCGAGGGCCACATCGCGACCCGGTTGCAGCCCGGCGGCCTGAATCGCCGTGACCGCATCCTCGAGCATCGCCTCCGCACCGGCGAACGGCGGGGCCAGGCCGCCCTCGTCCGCACGCAGCAGCCGCATACCATACTTCCGCGCCATGAGTTCCGCCGCGCACTGATAGACTTCGAACGTCACCGCGAGTGCCTCGGACATCGTCCGCGCCGCCGCGGGCACCACGAGCACATCCTGCAACGGCGACTGCCCGCCCGCGTGCTTGCCGCCGCTGAAGAGATTGATGGTCGGGCGCGGCATGGTGCCCGCCGGCTGGCCCAGCATTTCCGCGAAAGATTGAAAGAGCGGAACATTCCGTTCGCACGCCACCGCCCGCGCGAACGCGAGCGAGACCGCGAGCAGTGCATTGGCCCCGAGCCGCGCCTTGTTTGGCGTGCCATCCAGTTCGAGCATCGCGTGATCAAGAGCGGCTTGGGTGGCGAACTCCCGGCCGGACAACGCCCGATTCAACTCGTCGTTCACATTCGCCACCGCCTTCTGGCAGCCCAGCCCGCGAAAGCGTGTCCGATCACCATCACGCAGTTCCAGTGCCTCGGCGTTCCCGGTCGAAGCCCCGGACGGCACCGACGCCGTGGCCAACGTTCCGTCCGCGAGCCGGCACGTGGCCTGCACGGTCGGCCGCCCGCGGCTGTCGAGAATCTCCAGCGCGCTCAGTTGTTTGATTTCACTCATGATGCTGTCTCCAAGTGCGGTTTCGGAAATAGGTGGCCGTTCTCCCTCACCCCGGCCCTCTCCCGCTGGGAGAGGGAGAATCTTCGTCGCTGGTCTGAGTAGTCGCTGCGTTCTATTGCCAACCAACGCGGGCTGCGTGGCCCCCTCTCCCAGCGGGAGAGGGCCGGGGTGAGGGAGAGAGCTTGCGAAAGCCCGTGCCATCCCCACCGCCAAGTCGCAACTGCGTTCGCGTTCATGCTTTCAGTGCCTCGCCAAACTGCCGGACCAGTTCACCCACGTCGTCCGGCGGACGTTCGATTAACCGCAGCACCACGGCCCGCTGCTGATCGCGCTCGGCCGGCTCAAGATATTCCAGCGGTGAGCGCCCATCCACCCGCGCCAGCAAACAGCCCAGCGTGTGCCGCGCCGCCCGCGAACTAATGCCGGTCGCCGCTGCGACTTCGCCCGCCGACTGCCGCCAAGTTTCCCAGAAGACCCCTGCTGCGCCGAGCAATGCCTCGCGTTGCTGGGATAGATGCAGCGCCTTGCTCAGCAAGTGCGTCAGCCCGAAGCCAACATCAAATGCCGGATCGCCAATGTGCGCCACTTCGTGGTCCAGCAGCACCAGCCGGCCCTGGTGCACGAGAATATTTTTCGGACTGAAATCCCCGTGCACCAGCGCCACCTGCTGCGCCCGCGTCTCGGCGATGAGCGCGGAGTAAAACGGTGCAGCCACCGGATTCCGCGTGCCCGTGAATGCGTAGTAAGGCTCGATGCGCAGCGCCTCGAAGAAGCTCCGGTCGCGCAAGTCATCCGGCAACTCACCCAGATGCCGCGCAGACTCCCGATGCACGCGGCCGAGCAACTCGCCGAACTGCCGCACATGGCCGAGGTCCACCTGCCCGACGAGCAGCAGCGTCTTCCAGTTTTCATGCGGTGGCGGCACGGCGGCCATCGCCAGCAGATGATGCGCCTCGTCCTCGAACCGCAGCGGCGTGATCGCCCCGGCCGGCGCGACCCGCTCCAGCACTTGCAGGGCGAGCGCCTCACGGTGCGCGCGTCGCGGGTCGCACTCCCAGTTCACCTGCACGCGCAGCTTGGGCAGCGCCTGCTTGAGCACGAACGATTCGCCGTCCGCCCGCTCCACGAGCACGGTGCGATTGGACACCCCGCCGCGCAGCACGGTGATGGCGGGTGATTCATCCGCGCCGGCGTGGCCGTGCTCGCGCAGGTAGCCGGTCAGCTCCTTCGGCTCCTCGATGTTGAGCGGAGTGTGCGTCACCGGATTCACTCCGCGAACTCCAGCCAGCCGAACTTCGTCGGCGTGTGCGCCGTCCCGGTCGCGGTCGGGTTCCACGCGAGGAACGACTTGTGCGCGATGTCGTGGCGGAAGAGGTTCAGCCGCCAGCGGACGCCGGCGGCGGGCTTGACTCCGCCAATCGCCTTGAGCGGGATGCGCCACTCGCTGGTCCACACTTTCGCCGTCTCGTCCACATGCACGACGGCTTCAAACTTGGAGTCCCACGCGAAGTCCTTCTTCGTCGGGTCAATGATGAGGTCCAGCCGCTCGCCCGTGGACGCGACTTCATACTCGGTGTAGGAACGGATGCTCGTCGGGTCGCTGCCGATGAACGCCTCCACCACGTCACGGTCCCACAAGCCGATGCGTTCCTTGGTCACGTCCGCCGGGAGGAACTGCGTGAGCTTCGTATAAGGCGCACGGTAGCCGATGTAGAGATATTCGTCGGACCACAGCAGCCGCGCTTCCGTGGCGATGCCCGGCCGCGCCCAGCCCTCGGTCAGCGTGTATTCCAACCGCGCGACCTGCGCCCTGGACCACGCGGGGTGGGTCAGCTTCCCGTCCGGCTTGAAGTCCGCGCCCAGCCGCGACGCCTTCACCACCGGCAGCGGCAGCGAGCGCACGATCAGCTTGCGCGCGTTGTCGAAATAGATTTTGCGCAGCACCTCGGCGGGCAGGCCGATGCTGCTGATGGTCCAGTCGCCCTGGATCGGCGTCATGTGCGGCCAGTCGCGGTCGTTCGTCTCCAGCCAGCGCCAGTGCTTGCTGAAGAACGTCTGTGCGTCTGCATCGGTTGGCGGTGGCTCGTTGCCGCTGCTGCCCAGGATGAGCCGGTCATACACTTGGAAATCCGTGCCAAACAGAATGCGGTCCTGGTGCTTCGTGAAAAGAGCCCGGACTTTCTCCGGATCATGCCGGCCAATCTCCGGGATGCGCGCCGCCAGGTCGGCCATCATGTTGGGCCGCCGGTCCAGCGCGCGGTCCACCCAGTCCAGGTCCTCCGCGTTGTTGGCGAAGTGGACGCAGACAAACGTCGTCTTCGGATGCCGCTCGATCACGTGATCAAGCGAGGTGAGAATTTCTTCGCGCTTGGGGAACTTCGCCGGGTCGCCAAACCACCAGGACTTGTGGTCCTTCAATTCCTTCCAGCGCTCGTTCTTGTCATCGTAAGGCAGCCAGAACGCGCGCGGGTCCGCCACATGGGTGCTCACGGGCAGGCCCAGTTCGCCGCACCGCTTCCACACCGGATCGAGCTGGGGATCGTCCACGCCGATGAGCCGGTTGTCCTTGTCGCGCAGGAAGAGACCGAGCCGCTTGTATTCCTTGAGGCCCGCCGCGCCGAGACGATGCGCCTCCTCGACCTGCTTCACCGCGCGCGCCGGCCAGTCCGGCTCGCCCCAGCCGGCGTAATCGAGGTTGAAGTAGAGCACGAAGCGCCCCGGCGCGAGGGTGTCCGCGAGCCACTTGTTCCGCGCGAACGCGGAGGTCTTGCCCGCCGTCGCGGTGACCGTGCCGCCGCTCAAGTTCGCCGCCACGCCGATGCCCGCCGCATCCATGAGGCGCACCGCCCGGGCGAGGTGCTGCGTGGTGGAGTTGACGTGCTGATGCAGGTCAATCAAGCGGTGCTCCGCGCGCCACCGCGCGGCAGCCGCCGAATCCGCCGCGCGAAGTTCAATGGTGAGGCAGGCAGCGGCGGCCAGGCAGCCCACCGCGCGAAGAACGGAACAATTCATGGCAGTGGGGAAGGCTAAGCCGCTCCCCGCCCGCCAAGCAACGCTGGATGGTGTAGTCAGTCTGCACGCCGGTTTGAAAAACCAGAGGCGTCGGCGCAATCCCGACTCCAGCGGCCATCTTATCCCTGCTCCCGGCGCATCTGCTTTAGTGCGGACAATACAAAGTGGAGGCGCTCTGCGTTCAGCCTGCTCCCAAAATCCACCCGGGTTGTTCCTTCCAGGGTGATTTGTTCCGAGGTCCCGCCTTTGCGGCTGGGCTTGAGAGTTGTGCGAAGGCTGCCAACCCCATCCCACAGGAAGCGCTGCCGCGAACCAAGTGAGCCAATGCCGGTGAACACGGTTGCCCGTCCATTTTCCACCGCCACCTCGACTTTGCCACACAGGGTCATCAGTGCATGGCTGCCCATCAGCACCGTCCCCATTATGAAGGGGATGCCAAACAGGGACATGGCGAGGCTGAATTCACCCCTGACGATCTGTGTTCCGTAGATGCCTCCTAACGAGAATCCGGACCAGACACACATGAACGGCACGAGGAAAAAAGCCTCGGCTGAGCGGGTGGAACCACCAACGGAAAATCCGCGTGGCGTCCGCTGAAACCAAGTCCCTTTGGGCGGCTGCGTCAGGTCCACCTTTCTCTCCGACCCTGCCGCCACCAGTTCCGCGTAGCTGAAATGACGCTGGCATCGTCGGCAGAGTGCGATGTCGGTCCCGACATTCACATCGGCGAACGGGATCGGCTGACTGCATCCGGGGCACGAGGGATTCACCGTTGGTGATAAAAGCAAAGCTGCGGTCGAAGCAAAGTCAAAAATGATTTCCGTTCCCGAGCGCAAAGTCGTCGAGCGGTCGCGCTTTCAACGCGAAGCACTAGCGGGTGCGAGTCCCGCCGGGAACGCCACGCTCTCAAGGTGCAAGCAGTGCTGCACGCCGGTTTGAAAAACCAGAGGTGTCGGCGCAACCCCGACTCCAGCGACCACTTTACCTGCCGTAGCAGCCGACGTGAGGAGGCTCACTTCAGATGTGAAGCGCGGAGGAAGTCAGAGCCTCCTAACTTCGGCTGCTACCGTGCAACTCCGTGAATGCAAAGCAGTCCGAGCGCCCGCTCTTTCAAGGCGGTCCTAGCCGGTGCAAGTCCGGCCACGGAGACCATTTCGGTGACGAGTGACAGGTGAAAAGTGACCAGAGCCGAGGCCCGTTCGACGCGCGCCAGCCCTTGTCACCCGCCACCCGTCACCTGTCACATTTCAGCTCTCAAGGTGTAAGTAGTTCTGCACGCCGCTTTGCGAAGGCGGAGGCTCGTGGTGCAAGTCCACGTGAGAGCACCATTTCAAACGTGGAACGCGGAACAGTGGCGGCCTTCGCCCCGTTCCGCGTTCCCACTTCCGCATTCCACGTTCGACTGTTGGCCATGTTGTAAGAGCAGCATCCCGCCCTGTGACGGCGGCGGTGCGGGTGCAAGTCCCGCTGGCCAACCCAATTTGCAATCCTCCTCACGGCGGATTGCTGCAGCGACCAAACCGATGGGGATGTAGCTCAACAGCGACAGAGCAACCGGGTTTAGCCCGGGAGACGCGGGTTCGAGGCCCGCCATCCCCCCTTCACACACCACGATCATGAGACCAGACATGCACAAAGTCGTCGTCGAGCGCCCGCGCGGCGGCCAAGGCTGGGCGAAGAAGTTCCCGCGCCCGGATGTCCCTTTCGACGAGTTGCCCAGGCATCAGGGCATCAGGCGTCCCCACCGGCATCGCAAGTGGTTCACCGACCTGCTCGGCCCGCTGCGTCGCTGGCTGCGCGCGCAACTGGGCCGCCCATGGGACGACGTCTACTCCGAGGCCTGCGCCGTCATCAAGGCCGACAGCGTCGTCCGCGCGCACATCAAGACGCACCTGCTGGAGTTCGTGGAGTGGAATACCTTCATGCAGGAGGGAGCGGTATGGTGCTTTCATGCCTCTTACAACCAGCGAGAGATCCCGATCGCCGAGCTCGGTGGTCGCTGGTCCGTCGCCTACGTGCATCCCGAAACCGGACTGCTTCAGGCCATGCCGGTCTATCGGAGAAAGCAGCGTGGCACCCCGGCACCGCATCCGACGGAGCGCTGGCTCGCTTCCGATCTCATGCTGAGACGCCTGAACGGGATTTGGTTCGAGTGCCGGATGTTGGAAATCCGTGATGGCGCCCGTCGGTTCGACTTGGTTTCGCACGAACTCGTCCGGACGGAAGCCCAATCACGCCTGCCACCCATCGCCTGGGTGTGCGTCGCCAAGCGCCAGCTCTCACACCGCGAACTTCGCCGCCACGGCCTCGTGAACGCCCCGGCTGGCACGCAGCCTTCACCTCATTCTGTTCTGGGTGGGGTGGAGCCTGCGCGCAACCCGGCGCAGCGCAACCGCAACCCTCAACCCCGGACGCCGTATGGCAAATCCACAGCACCCCCACGAAGACGGACCGTTTTTTCGAGATCACCAGCAAGCGCCGCAAGGGCTTCCCCTCTGAAACCCAGGTCAAGCGCGGCCTCCGGGTCGTGCATGGCGACAAGGAGCTGCGCGAGAAGCTCGGGCGCAACGACCTCTGTCCGTGCGGCTCCGACCGCAGCTTTCCGCAACTGCTGTCTGAGCACGGGCCGCTATGATGGCTCAGTGCGGAACTACTACAGCCGCGAGTAGCCTTCACGATACAATTTGAGCGGGTCAGCAGCTCTCTGGTTGTGACCAGAGCAGTCCTGCGATTGGCCCGCTCACCTGTGGTTCGACTCCACACTCGGCTCATAACCGATCCATGGCTAGGATGGGGGAAACCCCGCACCACGTCAGGGGCAGCGCGGCTCGCGCGCAAGCGCACCCGGAACGCGGCCCAGCGAGTCTGCACACGCAGACTCCCGCCGCCGACCGGTGGCCGCCTGCCCTTGGCGTTCAATTTTATCATCGCGTCTTGGACTGCGCCGGCAGAGCGCAGCGGCGACGGCGCTTTGGCACCCCGCGGAGCGGAGTTCGTGATGCGGGCCGCTCCGGGGGAAGCGAAAGCGGCGGCGCGCTCCGCTTGCCGCCGCAGTCCAAGATAACTCTCAACCGAAAGGAGCCTCACCATGACCATCGAAACCATCACTTTCATCACCGTCACCCTCGTCGTCGCCGCAGCCGCTGCGGTCACGATCGCCAATCGCTTTCGCCACGCCTTCCAGGTGGGCGAAGGCTCCGCCGGCCTGCTCTACCAAGACGGCAAGTTCATCGAGCGCCTCGGCGTGGGGCGGCACATCCGCTGGGGCCGCCGCTTCTTGCTGACCGCGTTTGACCTCCGCCGCACGCAGCTCGCCATCGCCGGCCAGGAGGTGCTCACAGCGGACAATGTCGGCCTCAAGCTCACCCTCACCGTCGCCTTCCAGGTCAGTGATCCGGTGCGCGCCGCGCACGAGACGCAGAGCTGGTATGCCGACCTCTACCACCTCGCGCAGCTCGCCCTCCGGGCGGAGGTGGCCGCCGTGCCGGTCGAGGCCCTGCTCGGTGCGCGCCTCAACCTCGGTCCGCAACTGCTCGCCCGTGTGCTGCCGGAGGCCGCCAAGCTCGGCGTCACCGTGCATGCCGTCGAGGTGAAGGACGTGATGTTCCCGGCGGAACTCAAGCGCGCCTTTGCCGACGTGCTCAAGGCCAAGCAGGAAGGTCAAGCCGCGCTGGAGCGCGCCCGGGGCGAGAGCGCCGCGTTGCGCAACCTCGCCAACGCCGCCCGCTTGCTCGACGACAACCCGGCGCTGCAGAACCTGCGTCTGCTCCAGTCCCTCACGGCGGCGCAGGGTGCGGGCAGCACGTTCGTGCTTGGCGTGCCGGGCGGGTTCGTGCCGCTGAAGGGCGGGAAGGCCAGCCCCGCGCCGGAAGCGAAGAGTGCCTCAGAGTAAACAACGCGCGGGCGGATGCGAACGCATCCGCCCGCGTCCCTTTGTCGAAATTTGGAAAATGTTTTGAGAACTCTGAAACTGAACGGCGGCCGGAGAAGAACACTTTGACGCGAATTGCGCGAATTATCGCGACTGGAGTCGGCAAAAATTCGCGCCAATTCGCGCAATTCGCGTCAACCTCTCTGTTCGGAATTCGAGTTCAAGAGAGCGAGACGAAACACCCTGCATGAGGAGCGCGGCCTTCAGGCCGCAGAAGCGTGGACAGCTCACAAATGATTCAAGCACACTTTTCCAGTCGAAGCCTTCTGCGGCGTGAACGCCGCGCTCCGCCAAGGTGATCAGCGAGCGCTACGCGCTCAAGCACGGGGAATAAGCAAACCACACGCGGGCGTGTCTTTGGCTACCCCCTGCAATGAGAAAGTCACATTCATGAAACCCCGACCCAATGCCTCTATCTGCGACTTCCGTCTGAAGCTGCCCAGCTATGGGGATGCTTACTTCATCAAGCGGGCGCTGAAGCTGGAGGCCGCTTTGACGGAACGGCCCAAGGTCCTTCGCCTTGAACTGATTGGCGAAGGGGAAATCCCGGGGGACACCGCGCTGCTCTTCCGCTCGATTCTGATGAGCCGCCCGCCGGGCACCGAACTCATCACCAACGCCCGCTCCAGCCTGCTCAACGGCTCCGTGCTGGTCTGGCTCCTGGGCGACCGGCGCACCATCCGCGACGACGCACGGGTGTTCTTCAAACGCAACCCCCTGGAGGACGAGGATCCGGTGGAGGTATATGCGGGACTCGGCGAGGCCCAGCCGAAATACAAGGACTCCTACTCGTCCCTCGAACCGGAGGACGCGGACCACGCCCGCATGCTCCAGTGCATCAACGAATTCCTGCCGGTGCACGAATTCGCGGGCCGAATCGTGAGCGTCAGTGTGTTACGCGACTTCGGACTGGTGGACCACGGGCCGCTGGACCACGCCCTCGCCGCCGCCTTCGCCAAAGGCAGGGAACCCACACCTGCCCGTCTGAATCCGGCGAGAGCCAAAGCCCCGCGCCGAGCAGCGCCGGAAGCCAGGGACGCCACGGAGTGAAACGGCGTGGGAGGGTGCGAGTGCATTCGCTCGCGTCCTCACTTTCCGGTGACGAGCTTGAGGCAATCCACAGTGACGTTCTTGGTCACTCCGCCTTTGCGGATCTCCACCACCGGGCTTTCAACAGACTCGTAATCACCGGCGGAAGGCTTCACCAATATCTGGTCCGACTTGGCAATGGGTGCGGCCTTGTCCCACACTACCTTCACCCGGTAATTGCCGGGTGTGATGCCGTAGATGATGAAGTTCACTTGGGATTCCAGTTTCCCCTCCTTCATGGGGCGTGCGCGGATATCCATGGGGAACATGAGGCCAAGGTCGGCCGTCAGATAGTGCTCGGGTTGAGACCGGCTCCACTGGTCAAGGGGTAGGCTCTCGGGAATCAAGTAGGCGTGCAAAATGCCGTCGCCTTTCCGAGGGGCTTCCGCCAAATTCGCAGAGAATTCCAAGGTGCCGAGGAGATAGTAATCTTCACGGCTTCCGAAGCCAGGCTTGTCGGGGCCATCACCATCCCATCTGGCAAGGATTCGGTCTGCCTCGGACCGCTGGTATGGGGACGACGTAAAGGCGAAGCGCACGCCTGCTTTCTCGGATGAGTATGAATGACGCAAGCCGGGGTTGAACTTGCCCTGCTTGAGCCACGCTTCGATGAGCGGGCGGTCCTGTGGATGGCGCAGCCGACCAAGGAAATTGAGCGCGGCGGCGGAGTATTCTTTCGACTTGGCCGCCTCAAGCGCTTTCAGACGGGCGCTGACGTTCCATTGCTTCGTCTGGCCGTCTGTTGGTCGCACGAGCTGTCCGTCACTGAGCCGCCATGCAACCCAGCGGTCTGCCCAATCCAGCCAGAGGCAAAAGTGATAGCCATCCGGTTCCTTGGACATGAACTCGAAACTATTTTGCCGCCACTGGCGCGAGGATGTGGTGCGTATGATCTTGCCGTCGTAGTCATTGTCCAGTTCAGGCGAACCATCCGCCCGCTTCGGTTTGGGGGGCGGGACAATCTGCTCCAGCGAATACTTCGCGCCTTGGCCCTTTCGGTTGTAGATCGCGACTAGGTCGTCGCCGTAGCCACTGCCAAACCAGTTGTCCAGAGTGACCACAGCCTCCCCGTCATCACTGATGAATGCCTGAGTCGGCGCCACGGGGTTACTCAGCGTAGCTCGCCAGCGCTCGCGGCCAGCACCTCCATCTGCGGCAAATACCACCACCCGTGGCTTGGTGGAATCTCGCTGGCCCGGAGTGATGCGGGCGATGAACTGCTTGTTGTCCGAGTGAGCTTCAAACTCAGTCGGGGGAGCCCACGAATCAGCGTAAGCAGGCGGGGCGGACCCAAACGAGACGAATAAAGCAGCAAGACAGAGGATTGAGATGGCTCTCATGTCATGGTATGGGGGGGTGCTGGTCAGAAACTAGATCGGCACGTCAACCACATCAAGCGTGCAACAGCGCTGGCTCCTGCACACTTTCGTCCCGTTGGCCGAGCAGCCCAGGCGGCGGTCTGCAACACCGCCCAGGCAGGTGCAACTCCTGCACGGGACTCCACTTTGACACGGCACGCGTTGTTTGGTGTCCACCCTTCAGGGTGTCCCAGCGCGCCGGACACGCTGAAGCGTGGACACCAAACGAGGACTACGCTGCTGCTCCGCTTAAATCTCGCCGCCCGCGCGGCTTTCAACGTCAATCACCGCATGCGCCTGCACCTCCTCAGCGATCTGCACCTGGAGTTCAGCGCGGCCCAGATCCCGGCGACGGATGCCGAGGTCGTGGTGCTGGCGGGTGACATTCATCTCGGCCGTGAGGGGCGCGAGTGGGCGCGCCGCCAGTTTCCCGGCCGGCCGGTCGTTTACGTGCTGGGCAACCACGAGTTCTACCGGCACGCGCTGCCCGAGTTGACCAAGACGCTGCAGCGGGAGGCCGACAGCAGCCCGATCCATGTGCTGGAGAACAGCGCGGTGGAGATCAATGGCTGGACGTTTCTGGGCTGCACGCTCTGGACGGATTTTGAACTCGCGGCGGACCCCGCTGCGGCGATGTGGGCGGCCGAGCTGAACATGAGCGATTACAGCCTAATCCAGTTCAGCCCGGAGGGGCGTCTGCTAACCGCGCGGGACACCGCGCGGCTGCATGCCGAATCGGTCGCGTGGCTGCGCGGCGCGCTGGCCCGGTGCGACCGCGCCCGGACCATTGTGGTGACGCATCACGCGCCGAGCGGACGTTCCGAGCCGCCTAGCTTTGCGGACAGCCCCATCAGTCCCGCGTTTGCCTCCCATCTGGATGCGCTGGTTGAGGAGAGCCGCGTGCCCCTCTGGCTGCACGGCCACACGCATCACAATGTGGACTACCGGATTGGCTCCACCCGCGTCCTGACGAATCAGCGCGGCTACCCAGACGAGCACTGCCCCGGTTTCCATCCCGGCTTGGTGATCGAAGTGTGAGGCGTATCTTGACACAGCCCCCGAAGCCGAGCCGGCGTCCTCGCTTGCCCGGCGGGGCGAGGCGCGCATCCACGTTCAGCCGCTCAGGGAGCCGCGTTCCCCGAAGTGTAGTGGAAGCCCATCCGGGGCACGCCGGCGTGCTTGGTCACATCCGCGAAAGAAACGGGCAGCGTGGTGCGGCGGGCCGGATCACGCACATGGAAGTGCAGGTGCGGCGTGATGCTCCGGCCCACATGGCCGCTCCGGCCAATGCGCTGGCCTTGCACGACACGTTCACCCACCCGCACGAGGCTGCCGTCATGCTGCAAGTGCAGATACCAGCCCGAGGTGCCGTCACTGTGCTCGACAGCAATGAAATTGTTGGGCGCTTTCAGTCCGTGACCTTCGTGGCTGACGACGACCGCCACCACCGCACCCGCCCGCGCCGCACACACGTCCGAGCCTTCGGGCATTTTGAAGTCGAACGCGAACTCCTCCGAACCCCGATGGCTGACGAGGCCGCGATTGCTCTGGCAGCACAGCCACGACTGGCCCGCCGGAAACGGCAGCTTGTAGGGTGAAGTCTCTCGGGCCGGATAACGCGCCAGATCGCGCGGCCCGGTGAGGAGCAGGTAAGCCGCGATCAGCAGCACGAGCAGCCCGCCCGCGCCCCACCGCACCTGACGCCGCCAGCGACCGACTGGCTTCGGAACGGCGAGGGCTGGGGAATCGGTTTGGACGGCGTCCATGCGGTCCAAGCATTGCGCCTGCCAGGACCGGTGGCGTCAAGCCGTCCGCTCCGGTAGCACCCGACGTGAGGAGGCTCGCTTTGAGTGCCGCGCTTGGGTCCAGCCAAACAATGGAGCCTCCTCACGTCGGCTGCTACCAGACTTTCCGGGCATAGGTGTTGATAGACACACGCCGGTTTCCCAAACCGGAGTAGAGGGCGCACTTCCCTCATGCCCGTATCCCATTTCCCAAGCGAACCGAGCTGGCCGGCTCAAGGTGCCGGCACAGGCCGCCTCGTTGCGTGCCGGGTCCGGTGCGCTTGGGAACCCCTTTCGCGGTGCGGGCGGCAGGTGTCCGGTCAGGCCCCACAGACCTGGCCGCGGCGGTTCGAGTCCGCCCCCGCGCCGCGTTGATTTCAACCGTCGAGGAGCGCCCGCACGTTCGTGTCGCTTGCATTATTCGTTGCTCTGCGGCTCCCGCGCGATTCACGAATGTCACCGGTGGTCAACGCGTCCAACACCCCACAGCATAATTTTGAGTCGCCTATGATGCCTTGCGATATGGACCACGTGGGAAGACTGCCGACGCACCGCCTGGTCCGCGTCGTCCTCGCTTCCGTCCTCGTCGCGGTGGCGGCAGTTGAGGAAAGCCGGGCTGGCCAGGCGGATGCCGCCGAACTTGCAAAGCAGATCGATCAACAGGTGGACGCGCGGTTGAGCAGCGAGGGAGTGCGGGCGGCAGCTTTGGCGGACGATGCCGAATTCGTTCGACGGGTCTATCTCGACCTCCACGGCGCGGTGCCGACGCTCGAACAGGCCAAGCGTTTTCTGGCCGATACGGCGCAGGACAAGCGGGCACGGCTTGTGGACTCACTGCTCGCCGAAGCGCGCTACGGCCAGCATCTGGCCGACCTCTGGCAGGGCTACTTGATGTCGCCGCTCGCAGATGACCAGAACAAGCGGTCCGAACGGTTCGGCCACTGGCTGGCAGGGGAGTTTAACACGAAGACATGGGACCAGATCGTCACCGAGCTGATCACCGCCACCGGGAAGATGGAAGACAACCCGGCGGTGTCCTACATTATCGAGGGGCGGCTGCCACGCGCCGTGCCGGACCTGACAGACCTGACCTCCCGGTATGTTCTGGGAATCCGGTTGAACTGTGCCCAATGCCACGATCATCCGTTCGTGAAGTGGAAGCAGGAAGAATTCTGGGGAATGGCGGCGTTCTTCACGCAAATCCAGACGCCGAAGCGCGCCAAGCAGGTTTACGAAAAGGGCGTGGTGGACGATCCCAGCCTGACCCTCGCGACCTTGCGCGACGCCGGCGCACCGGATGGGTTCGTGCTGCGTCCGCCGACGTTTCTCGGCGGGAAGGCGCTGCCTCCGGGGGACAAAACCACCCCGCACCGCGCCGCCTTGGCCCAGTGGATCACGGCACCGGAGAATCCCTACTTCGCCCGCGCCACGGTGAACCGGACGTGGTGGCGGCTGATGGGGCGGGCCATCGTGCAGCCAGTGGATGACATGCATGAGGCCAATGCGCCGAGCCATCCGCAGTTGCTGGAACTGCTGGCGCGAAATTTTGTCGAGTCGGGCTTCGATCTGAAGCTCCTGACCCGCGCCATCGTGTTGAGCCGTGCCTACCAGCGCACCAGCCAGTCCAGTGAATCGGCCGACCCGTTCGTCCCCCGCGCCCCGGCTACGGAGGACAAGCAGGCGGCGCTCTTCGGCCGCATGGCCATCAAGGTGCTTTCCGCCGGGCAGTTGTATGACTCACTGGAGACCATCTCCGGGCCGGCGACGAAGGTGACGGGCATTGACACCAAGCCGGGGACGCGGTGGGAGTTCACTCAGTTTTTTGGCGAGAGCGGCGATCCCGACCCCATGGCGTATCGGCGCGGGATTCCGCACCTGCTGCGGCAGATGAACTCGGGGCAGTTCACCGGGCGAAATCTCGATGGCCTCGTGACGCGGCTCGGCACGGGTGCCGAGCGAACGCCCGTGGAGATCGCGTCGGATCTGTTCCTGACGATCCTCTCCCGGCGGCCTACGGCGGACGAACTCCGCCAGGCCAAGTCCTATCTGGATCGCTCCGGATCGGCCGCCGGCGCGCTGGGCGAACTGGCGTGGGTGCTGATCATGACCAGCGAGTTTTCCCTGAACCATTGAAACGCGACTCAACTTCGGGAGACTGACGATGCAATCGAACTTTGACCGGCGAACGTTCCTGACCGCGACGGCGGCCGGCGTTTCACTCAATGGCTGGCTGAGCCGGCTGGCGGCGGCGGCCCCCGCCGGGCAGCGGCCCAAGTCGTGCATTCTGCTCTGGATGGCAGGCGGCCCCAGCCACATTGACACGTTCGACCCCAAGCCCGAGGCGCCCGCCGACATTCGTGGCGAATTTCAGGCCATCGAAACCTCGGTGGCGGGCATCCGCATCAGCGAGCATTTCCCGCGCTTCGCGAAGCTGATGAAGCACGCCGCCATCCTGCGCGGCATGAGCACCCTGGAATCGGATCACAAGCTGGCCACCTATCACCTGCACACCGGCTATCAAAACCGCGCCGGGGCCGTGTCGTTCCCGAGCCTCGGCGCGCTCGTCGCCAAGGAGCTGGGCAAGCGGGACGTGGCGTTGCCGAACTTCATCACGATCGGACGCGGCCCGCAGGAAGCGCTGACCTCCGGCTTCCTGGGACCGGAGCAGCAGCCGCTGACCGTCAACGATCCCATTCGCGGGCTGGACTTCATCGAGCCGGCCGGCGAGCCGGCCAAGTTCAGCCGGCAGATCGAGCTGCTGCAGGGCTTCGACCAGGCATTTCACGCCCGCTACCAGAGTGCGGCCGGTGAGACGCATCACACTTCCATTGACCGCGCGGTGCGGCTGATGAACTCGCGGCAGAAAGAGGCCTTCGACCTGTCGAAGGAGCCGGACAGCATCCGCGAACTGTATGGCCCGCCGCCTGCGGCAACCGCCCCACCGGCCGGTGGCAAGATGGTGAAGCTGGGCGGCGGCGGCGAGCGGCCCGGCAGCTTCGGCCAGGGCTGCCTGATGGCCCGGCGGCTGGTGGAAGCCGGCGTGCCGTTCGTCGAGGTGGTCATGGGCGACGGCGTGGGCTGGGACACGCACCGGGATAACTTCCCCCGCGTTCGCGCGTTGTCGCTGGAGTGCGATGCCGCCCTGGCCGCCCTCGTCACGGACCTTGAGAGCCGCGGGCTGCTCGACTCGACGCTGATCGTGTGGATGGGTGAGTTCGGGCGCACGCCGCAATGCACTGGCGGCGGCCGCAACCACTGGTCGCGGGCCTGGAGCAGCGTGCTGATCGGCGGGGGCATCCGCGGCGGGCAGGTCGTGGGCCGCACCGACCGCGACGGCGCCGCCGTGGTTGAGCGCCCCATCAGCGTGCCCGACTTCCTCGGCACCGTCTGCACGGTCCTGGGCGTGGACTACAAGCGGAAGAACCGCCCGGTGGGAGTGGCGCGGCCGATCCCGATTGTGGACACGAGCAAGGAAGTCAAGCTGCTGACGGAATTGCTGTAGAGGACGGGCTCATCTCAGTTTCTTGCCATCGCATTGGCACCGGGTTTGAGCCCGGTGTCCGTTGGCCAAGCGGAGCGAAGGTGTTTCAATAGCTTGGCCATGAGGCAGCGAAAATCGGGCAGGGCTACGAAGTCACTGGTCTTCGACTCCCTTTGCGGAGCAAGGGGAGAGGGTTGGGGTGAGAGGTTGCGTGCGTGGGCGAGGGTGGCCGCACCCCTCATCCGGCCTTCCGCCTTCGCCGAGGCTACGGCGGACGAACCGGCCACCTTCTCCCCTCGCTCCGCGAAGGGAGAAGGCTCCAGCATCCCCGCGTGCAAGAAGCTGAGATGCGCCCGTAGAGGGCTGGCGGATCGCGCGTCAGCGCGGCGTGAGGACTCGGCCCGGCAGGCACTTTCTCACGACGCATACACCGTATCGTTTAGGAATTCACCGGCCCGATGATGGGGTTCAACTCCGCGTCGCGGTCGAGGCAGACGGTCATCAAGGGTTGCAAACTTTGACAGTGAAGCCCCGGCTCTTAACCGGCGAGAACTCGGTGCGAATCCGAGGCGACCCACCACCTTCGTCAGTTCCGGGTTCAAGGTTCCGAGTTCAAAGTTGGGACTTCGCCGATCCGTCAACCTTGAACCAAAGCCCCTGATCGGGCGCGTGCAGGAATGCACGCGCCCGACGACCAGACGTTCAGTCCTTCGCAGCGGGTTGCGGGTGGCTGCCGGTTTGATTCCGGAGCATCAGGCCGAGCAGGCCGTCCACGAGGCCATTGCCGCTGCCGGCCCCGCTCACCGCCACGTCGGGCACGATCCGAACATTCCGCTCGCCGACGATCTGCATGAGCTGCATGACCGTGTAGCCCTGCGCGCCGAGGGACTCGACACCCACGCGATACGCCTCCGCCTTCGCGTTGCCCGTGGCACGGATGGCTTCGGCCTCGCCATGTGCGTGCAGGCGCATGGCTTCCGCGTCGCCATTGGCTTTCTTGATGTGCGCGTTCGCCTGCAGCTCGGCGATGTTCACGCCCTGCTCGGCACTGACGACCTGCTGCTGGATGTCCGCAAGCGAGGTCTGCCGCACGAGCTGCTGGCGCTGCACCTGCGCAGCCTCCTGCACCTCGTAGGTCTTGCGGCGCTCCTCGGCGATCTTCCGGTCGGTCTGCGTCTCCATGAGCGAGGCGGGCGGGTTGATGTCGCCGATGAGCGTGTCAATCGCCTGCACGTCATACGCCCCGATGGCGCGGCGGATGTGCTCGGCCGCCTCGACCTGACGCTGGCTGCGCGCGCCGAGGAAATCGAGCACGGTGTAATCCTGCGCGGAGTTGCGGAAGTAGTTGCCCACGATCGGCTGCAGGACGTGGTCCACCAGGTTTTGCATCGAGCCGACGCGCGAAATCACCTTGGGCGCATCCAGCGCGCCGACGTGGATGATCTGCGAGACATCAAGGTTGAACGCGAAGCCGTCGCGTGACCGCACGGTGATGGACGAGAGTTTCGAGTCGTAATTGTGCGACTCCGTGCGCGAGGCCCAGTTGAGGACAATGTTCGTGGTGGGCACCAGCTCCACCTTCATCACGCGTGTGTTCAGCGGGTGCTTGCCGGGATAGAGCGGCGTGACCCACACGCCCTTGTGTCCGGCATTGACCAGGTCGCCGTGCTTGAAGTCCACGCCGCTCACATCCTGATGCGCGTGCCCGACGAACGAGATGACCACGCCGACGTAGCCGATGGGAATCTCCACCATGGGCACCTGCTCCACCTGCGTGAACCAGGGGTTCAGGTTCCACGATCCGGAGAGGAGGATCTGCTCCTGCAGGCCGCGCCGGCCGCCGGCATTCAGAAACGCCTGTGCGTTCTGGAAGTTCTCATGGCCGGGAACGGACGGACCGGCGATCTCCGTGGCCTCGATCGGCTGGCCATCGAGTGTCGTGACAATGCCGACCATGTCCGACTTGACGCGATGCACGCGGAATTGATCGGGCGCCATGCAGTGCTCCTGCGCGGTGCTGGCCAGGATCACGGTGAAGAGCGCGGAGTTGATGCGGTAGGTGCCGGCGGTCAGCACGCCGAGTTGGCGGCCTTTCTCACCACCGTTGAGGAAAAACTTCCGCGCGTCCTGGAAGTTGTCGCAGTCCACGATGCGCGCGAGAATGCGCTGGGCCGGAATGGCCGCGCCGCCCGCCGCGACGACCAGGGCGATCTCCCCCTGCGGCACCACCGTGACCGGCTCCTTGATCACCCGGTATTGCCAGGGCCAGAAGCCGAAGTGCAGCCCGGGTGGGAGGGTGTCCGCCTGATAGCCAGCCTCACCCTCCAGCGCGATGAGCTGCCCCGGACCGAGCGAGCGGTGGCCGAATTTCTTGATGACGACGCCCACCTCGGTTTCGCGAATCCAGACGGCTCCCAGCAGGAACAGGACGAACGCAGGGAGCAGCAGGAGGCTGACGAGCAGGGTGATTTCGACAGGGGTGAGGACGCCCAACAGGACCAAGGTTGTCATAACGAGTCTCCGGCAGACCGCGCCGGTGCAGACCGCACCGGGGCGGAGGTTTTCAAGTGGGGAGATCGTGCGGGCCGCAACGTGCGGCGCTAGAGGATCGCCCTTCCAGATACCGACGAGGTTAGCTGACGGGCTGGGTCCTGAAAGTGACCTGGACGATGGTTCGCCATCGCCCTGCGCCCCGTCCGGAGTTTCCTCCGGGGTGGTTTCCCCGTGCTGGCCTGCAGGAAGGCACGCCAGCTTAGGCTGCAACGGGGACACGAATCGCACAACGGGCCGGGCTTGTCAAACGGGGCGGCCCGACGCGGCGGCGGCGGAGACGCGGGCGCTAAGTAGCGCCGGCCTCCGGCTGGCCGTGCCGCAAGCGTCCTCGCTTGCCCGGAGTGCGGAGGCACCGGGATGCCTCGATCGGTGATTAGCGCCTCATCCCCACAATTTGATTTTCGCCGGTGTGGCTCAGCAGCGACAGCAGCAGTTTTGTAAACTGCCGGGCACCCGCCCCACGAGAGTGCAAGTCTCTCCGCCGGCCCCAGTTTGAAATGCGGAAGGTGGAATTCGGAATGGCGAAGCGCACCGCAACTGCGTTCCGCACTCCGCACTCCGAGTTCTGCATTTCCCCGCTCCCGTAGCTCAATTACCAGAGTGCGACGCTTCGAACGTCGGCGATGCAGGTGAGAGTCCTGCCGGGAGCACCATTTGAAGTTGAGAGTTGAAGGTTGAGGGTTGAGAGAGGCTCCGGCCGCGTGTTCGTCCTCTCAACTCTCAACCTTCATCTCTCAACATTTTTCCGCCGCGTTGGCCCAATTGGCAGAGGCGTCCCGCTCAGAACGGGAAGGTTGCAGGTTCGAATCCTGCACGCGGCACCAGATTTTTTCGACACAGCCAGCAAGGGACTTGCAAAGCCTGCGCGCACTCGAATACTCGCAATCGCTTCCATGTTCGCCCAAGTGAGCCCCGCGCAGAGCGGTGTGGATGGGGACGAGGTTTTCCTGCTGCTCGTCTCGGCCGCGCTTTGTTTCGTGAGCGTGGTTCGCTGGCGAGGGATGCTTCAGCTCGCCAAGACCTGCAGAGCGAACCGGACGATGCGGCTCGCACTCGCGCTGACCCCGCCCGTCTGCCTGCTGCTCATGTTGGTCGCCTTGCGGAGCTGGGCGGATCGCGAGGTGCGCACCATGGTCTTCTACCAGGTGCTGCTCCTGCTCCTCGGTGGTGCGTGGCTGGGCGGAGCAACGCTGCTGTTTCACTGGCTGGGGGTCAGCCTGCGGGATGACGTGGTCCAGCGGCGAAATTCCGCCGCCGCCGTGGCCTGGGGTGGAGGCATGCTCGGTGTCACGTTGGCCTATGCCGGGAGCAACATCGGCGCGGGATCGCATCTCGAGCAGAACGTTTTCTGCGCCGTGCTCGCCACCGCCGGCCTGGCTGCGGTCTGGCTGATCACTGAACTTGCCGGCAAGATCACTGCCGTGGTGACGATTGATCGCGACCTCGCGTCGGGCGTGCGGTTCGGCGGCCTGCTGGTCGCTGCCGGGCTGATCCTTGGACGCGCGGTGGCCGGTGACTGGCATTCGATCCGGCACACGATGGCTGATTTCTGGCGGCAAGGCTGGTTCGCTCTGGTGCTGGCCTGCATCGCCGGAATGCTCGAACGCCTTTGGCGGCCCACGCCGCAGTTCCCCACCCGTCCTTGGCGGACGCATGGCGGCGGGCCGGCCGTTGCCTATCTCCTCTGTGCGGTGGCGTGGGTCGTCTTGCTGGGACGCTGGGAGGTCACACGATGAACGCCGTGCTCGCCGAACTCGAAGCGCCGCACGCACAGTCCAGTGCAGCTCCGCTGCGGGCAGGGCCGTCACTCAAGGCGGACGTCTTCCACGTCCTGCGCCGACGCGCCGTGCTGGAGGGCTGCAAGTGGGACCCGCAGGTGGGGGATGTCGCGACGCTCGCGAACTTTCCCTTGCTGCTGCGAAGCGGGGAGTGGCGGCAACTCGCCCGCTGGGCGGAGCAGCTCACGGCGGAACTCATCGCCGCCGAGCGCGAGATCGTGCTGACGAAACCTGCCCTGCTCGACGATCTCGGGCTCCCGCGCGCGGTGTGCCGGGCGTTGCAGGCCGAGGGCGAACTGACTCCGCCGGCCGCGCGAACGGTGCGCTTTGATTTTCACTTCACCACGGACGGGTGGCAGATCTCCGAGGCGAACAGTGACGTGCCCGGCGGCTTCACCGAGGCGACCTGCTTCACCAGTCTGGTCGCGGAACACGTTGCGGGCGCGCAGCCTGCCGGAGCCCCCGCGCCTGCATGGGTCGAGGCCATCCACCGGTGTGTCGGGGATGGCGGTGCTGTCGCGCTGCTCTCCGCGCCGGGCTACATGGAGGACCAGCAGATCATGGCCTACCTCGCGCGGCTGCTGCGTGAGCGCGGCTGCCGTGCCGGGCTGGCGCAGCCCGGCCAGCTCGTGTGGCGCGAGGATCGCGCGGAACTCGCGGGCAGGTCCGGCAACCTGCCGCTCGATGTCGTGGTGCGCTTCTTCCAAGGCGAATGGCTGGCGCAGCTTCCGGACCGTTGTGGCTGGACACGGTTCTTCCGCAATGGCCGCACGCCGGTGGCGAACCCCGGCATCGCCGTCGTGTCTGAAAGCAAACGCTTTCCGCTCACGTGGGCCAGACTCGCGACGCGACTGCCCACCTGGCAGAGACTGCTGCCCGAGACCCGCGATCCGCGTGAGGCGCCGTGGCGCGACGACGATGCGTGGCTGCTCAAGTCCGCGATGTGCAACACCGGGGACACCGTCAGTGTGCGCGCCGAACTGGACGCGCAGCGCTGGGCCGCCGCCGCCCGCGAGGTGCAACGCCACCCGGACGGCTGGGTGGCCCAGCGCCGCTTCACCACCCTGCCGCTGGACACGCCCATCGGCCCGATGTTTCCGTGCGTGGGTGTTTACACGGTGAACGGTCGCGCATGCGGGGCCTATGCCCGGCTGGCGCGCGGCCAGGTGGTGGACTTTGCCGCGATGGACGTGGCGCTGCTGGTGGAGGACGATGAAACGTGAAGAATTGTTTGAGGTCTGGGCACCCGCAGCGGCTGTCTGGTCCCCGTGGGTGAAGCCTGTGCTATTCTCCTGCCTGAATGAAGGCGCGTGGGACGAACTGCTGGGCATGCCCGCGCCACCAGCACATTGGTGCACGGAGTGGCTGCCATCGGCGGCGGAGAATATCGTGCTGGTCCTGGACCTGCCGGGCCACGAAGGCGTGGCGGTGGCGCTGGACTTGGCGCGATGCGGCTATCGCCCGGTCCCGCTCTACAACGCGCTGCCCGGCCCGCGCGAACAGGAGTTAAGCGCTACCGGCTGGCTGGCCACGCCTCCGCTGGTGGAAGTGAGCGGCATTCTTAACACCTTGCGCGCAGCCACGCGGAGGCTCGCCGACGCAGGCCTCCCCGCCGAGGCCCCGCCCGCATTCCTGCTGGATGCCCGACGACGTGTCGGCCAGCGGCTCGCGACGCCAGGGTGCTTTGACAACCGCTCGATCAGTTTCGTGACCGATTTCCCATCCGCAAACCTTCTGCTCGCGCGCGGAATGCGCCGCGTGCTGCTCGTGCAGCGCGGTGCCACGCAGCCGCAGGCGGACCTGGCGCACACGCTACGCCGCTGGCAGGACAGCGGACTGGAGATCACGCTCAAGGACCTTGAGGTTGCCGGTCCGCCGGCTCCGCTGATCGTGAACAAGCCAACTTGGTTCGGCCTGTGGTTTCAGCGCGCACTCGAATTGGTCGGCTTCCGTCGCAATGTGCTCGGCGGGTTCGGCGGCATCCTGCCGGACACGTCCAGTTCCGGCGGCTAGCTCTGGAAGCCATGCGGTGGGAAGTGACAGGTGATACGTGACAAGGGGCAAAGGGCTAGGAGCATTCGAGCGCCCGGCGCCTTGTCACCCGTCACTCGCCTCCTGTCACTTCCTCTCGGAGGGTCAACCGGACCAGCGAGCCGGGCTGGTTTGCTAAACCATGCGTGCCGTGAGGCATGTGGTGCGAGTCCACGACCTTCCGCCATCTTCCGCCTCAGTAGCTCAATGGGCAGAGCGACCGCCTTATACGCGGGAAGCGCCGGACGGGCGCACGGTTGGAGGTTCGACTCCTCCCTGAGTCAATCCCCTTTTCGCATCACTGAGCGCGAAGCAGCTCGAGCGATCCCTCACGGGCCATGAGCCGGTGGAAGAGACCGGCCGGAGATGCGTTTCGCTCGCGTAGCCCAACGCAGAGGCACGACGTCGAGAACGTCGCCAGTGTCAGTGCAAGTCTGACCGCGAGCACCAATTTGGCCTGCAAGCATTAAAGTGATGCAACGGACTTTTAATCCGTAGAACAGGGCGCGTTACCCTGGCGGGCCACCAATTCACTGCCTCGTGGTGTAACCGCAGCATACCGGGTTTTGACCCCGACGGCCCTGGCGCAAATCCAGGCGAGGCAGCCATTTTCCAATGCGGAAGGGCGAATGCGGAGTGCGGAATCAATGCTGCGGACGCGCGCCGCCTTCATTCCGCCTTTCTCCCGCCCGGTGGTGAAACAGTATCGCGGCCGGCCCACACCCGGCAGTCGAGGGTGCGACTCCTTCCCGGGCGACCACTTTCAAATGCGGAATGCGGAGTGCCGAGTGCGGAATCCCGGGCCGCGCATGTCCGCATTCCGCTTTCTCCCTTCCACATTTCCTTTGCCTCGTTGCATAACCAGCAGTGCGCCGGTCTCTGACACCGGAGGTCCGGGTGCGATTCCCGGCGAGGCGGCCAGCTTCCCGTAGCCGCCGAGGTGACGAGGCGGAGCCGAGCAACCAGTATCCAGTATTCAGTTGGCGGCCTCATCAGGCTGTCCCCACTGAATACTGAACACTGATTACTGCTTCCCCTCCGTCAGTGCCGGAACTGCGCCTGCTTGCTCACCCGCGCGAGCTGCTTCTCCCACTTGCCCTTGTTCGCCAGCGGGTCGGCGTCCGTGCCCCAGAGCTTCTTCACCATCTCGCGCTGCGGGACGAACGGGCACTTCGCCTTCGGGTTCTTGTGCGTGTCATCTATCTGCCGCAGCGCGAGCTGCGCGCCCGTCATCAGCGCCGGCTTGTCCGGCTGGCCGAACTGCGTGTTGAGCTGGTGCGCGGCCTCGTCCAGCGCGCCCCAGCGCTCGGCGTGCGTCGTGCCCCAGAGCGTCGGCTGCGTGTCGAACCGTTCCAGGTTCCAGAAGGCCAGGCGGATCTGCCGCACCGGCTTCCACTCGCGGCTCATCAGCTCGCGGAACAGCTCCTCCACCGCGTGGTTCATCACCGAGTTTTGAAACTGCGGATGCCGGAAGCGATGGCTGCTGCCTGTTTCCGTGAAGTCGCAGAAGCGGATCGTCAGCGCCAGCTCGCGCGCCTGGAGCTGCTCGCGCCGGAGCTGGCCCACCAGCCGCGTCGCCTCGCTCAGCGTGAAGGTCAGCGCCGCCTCGTAGTCCGTCTCGTCGTAGGGCAGCGTCGTGTTGCTGGAGGTCGTCGTGCGATCCTTCACCCCGAGCAGCAGCGGCTCGTTCCACTGGCCGTTGGCGAAGAGCCAGAGTTGCTGGCCCCAGATGCCGAATTTTTGTTTCAGCAGCATGGACTGCAGCTTCGCCACATCGCCAAACGTCTTTGCCCCGAGCGCGGAGAGCGCGCGTTCGCGGCGCTTCGCGATGCCGGACATCTCGCGCACAGGACGGTCCTTGAGGAACTCCTTCTCCGTCCCGGGCGCGACTTCGAGGAAACCCGGCTTGCCCGCGTCCGTCGCGAGCTTCGCCAGTCGCGCCGAGTTTGCCAGCCCGCCGGACACCGGCAGCTTCACCTCGCGCCGGATGCGTTCGCCGATGCCGCGGATGTAATCCATCGGCGTCGTGTCGCGCCAGATGTGCTGGTCCATCGTGGTGAAATCGAGGAAGCCCTCGTCAATCGAGACCGGCACCAGCACGGGCGAATACTGCTCCAGGATGTGAAACATCTCGGCGGAAAGCCGCCGATACTCGTCATAGTGCGGCCGGCACAGCACGCCCTTCGGGCAGCGCGCCTTGGCCTCAAAGCACGCCATGCCTGTCTCGATGCCAAATTTTTTCGCGAGCCGGTTCGCCGCGATCACGATGCCGTCCCCGCGCCGCCCGCCGCCCACCCACACGGGCCGCCCCTCCAGCTTCGGATCGAGCGCGATCTCGCAACTGGCGAAGAAACCGTCGCCGTCCATGTGCAGGATGCGGTTGAGGCGGTTCATCACGCATCCGCCAGCCTAGCCCCGCGCCGGGCGACGCCAAGCGACAAAGTTGGGAAAAGTTATTCACCGGGACCGGGATTGTCCGGGAGCGCCGGTCTCCGATCCGGCGTGAAGGTTGCCCGCGGAAAAACTCATCGGAGTGATTCCCACAGATTCAAGCCGGCCACAGATGAAGGCATTTTCCATCTGGGGTCGCCTTGAATCTGCGGGAAGTCTTCGGTCGCCTTCATCCGCGCTATCCGCGTCATCTGCGGGCAAACCCTTTCAACAAAGAACAAACACCTTACCGCGTGACCGGTGGCAGGTGACAAGTGAACGGCAACGCGCGCCATCCCTTGTCACCTGCCACCCGTCACTTGCCACTTTTATGAACGACATCTTGAACCGCACGACCGTCCTGGTCCTCAACCGCAACTGGCAGGCCATCGGCGTGCGCACGCCAGCCGACGCCTTCTGCCAGATGGCCACCAACGTCGCCACCGCGCTCGACATCGCCGAGGACGGCCACATCCGCCCGGTGCGCTGGGACGAGTGGCTCGCCCTGCCCATCCGCGAGCGCGATGCCGCCGTCAGCACCGTGCGCGGCCTCATCCGCATGCCCACCGTCATCGTGGCTGTGAACTTTGCCAAGGTGCCCCGGCAACGCCCCCGCCTGTGCGCCAAGAGCATCCGCGAGCGCGACGGCAACCGCTGCCAATACACCGGCCGCCCGCTCCGCCCCGATGAGGGCAGCCTGGACCACGTCCTGCCGCGCTCGCGCGGCGGCCGCGACACCTGGGAAAACCTCGTCTGGGCCGCGAAGGACGTGAACCAGCGCAAGGCCGACCGCCTCCCGCACGAGGCCGGCCTCAAGCTGCTCGCCGTCCCGCGCGCGCCGAAGGAACTCCCGGCCAGCGCCTTCATCCGCAACGCCCACGGCATCGCGGACTGGGGGCTGTTTGTGAAGGAACACTCCGCGTAGGAGACGGCGTGAGGAGTCTCAAACTGAACCAATAACAGCCCAGGGCCAGCGACGGCCCGCGAGCGCAGCTCTGGGCAACCATTTCAGAACAATGCATTTTTGAAGCCAGTGCTTAAACTCTCTCGAAATCAGCAACGAATTTGAGCAACCTCGAACGCATGAAGCCAGGCGGGTCAGAACCCAGGACGAGGTTACGCAGACTCGACAAGTCGGCAGACTGGTGGCGGCGCTTTGCTGCTTCCACAGATGCGTCGGAGGTTCACGGCCTGGTTACTGAATTGTCTCCGCTGGAGTTGGCCACACTCGATCAAAGAACGCGCGGACTGGCGACATACAGATACTATGAGCACCGGCGGTGGCATGATCTGCGTGCCGTTGACGTGCGCGATCTCGCACAATCCAAATTTGCAGCGAGCCTGATCGGGCTTACGAGTTTTCATTACAACGGCTATGTTCGCCAGGCGTCGGTGGAGGAGCTGGCCTGTCAACGAACCGGCAACGAACTGCCCTTTCTGCTGCGAGTTGACTCAAATTAAAAGACGACGAAGGGGACGCGCTGGGTTGGGGCAGAA
>CAZOCL010000030.1:0-32067 GCA_964578245.1 uncultured Klebsiella sp.
ACTTCCGGCTGAAGCTGCGCATGGAGCAGCGTGAGGTAGGCCTCATCGTGCGAGTAGCCATAGCTGCCACGCCGCGCAAACATCTGCGCCGTGAAGCTGTCCAGGTAGGCGACTTCGCTGCGGCGGTCCGGCACGTGCAGCAGGGCAGGACCGATGGGCTCAAGCACGTCGTGGTGCAGCCGGCGGAACTCCGCCTGCGTGTCCGGCTGGGTGTGCTTGTAGGCGTGTGTGCCGTCCGTGGGCACGAGCGAGGCCCAGCCGTGATACATCAGCCCGGCCACGGGCCGCGACAGCATGGTCCAGAACGACTCGCGCAGGTGCATCGGCGCGATGGTGATGTAGGCCGCGTCCGGGTCATGGTCATCGAATGGGTTGGCGACGTGATTGGTCGCCGCCCGGATGGGCGCGCTGGCGGAGCGATACCAGATGAGCTGCGTCATCTTCATCACGCGCTGCGGCGGGTTTGCGAGCGCGGCCATGGCGAAGACTTCGTCCTCGAAATAACCCACGCGCAGCGGCCCCGACTCGGTGTAGGACCACTGGTTCAGCACGTCCACGGTGCCGCCGCTGCCCGCGATGCTCGGCACGCGGATGGTGGGATCGGACCACGTCCAGAGGTCGGTGCGCCCGGTGGATTTCAGGCCGCGATGCACCGCGGAGTTCAACCCGTTCCAGCCATCACCCACCGTCCAGAACCAGCGGTAGAACTGGAGCACCGGATGATCGTCCGGGATCACGCGGTCGGCGGGAAAGCCCTTCAAGGACTGCCACGTCACGCCGTTTTTGATGCTCACCTCGTCGGGAATGTCGCGCCCGGAGAACGCACGATACGCCTCCTGGTCAAACTTGGAGAAGCTCACCTGCGAATCATCGCGCACCTCCGTGTTGATGAGCGCGGCCTGGAAGGCCGGGTGTGCGCCGTAGGTCCGCGCGACGGACGTGCCGACGTTCTCGCAGAACTGCGCGAGGCCCGGCATCGCGGCGATGGCATCACGGCGCGCGTAAGGCTGGCCGGCGCGGTCCACGCGCTGGAGTTCGGGCCGGCCCTTGAGCGTGTAGCCCGGGGAGAGCTGGGCGGCGATGCCGATGTTGTTGGCGAGCGCGACATCGAGCATGCGCTTGGTCGCGGCCACGGCGTCCGGCGTGTTCGCCACCTCCGGCTGGCCCGCCTTCCAGATGCTGGCGACGTTCGCGCCGAAGCCGAGGCAGTGGGTGAAGCCGAGGTCCTTGATGCGCGGCAGCTCGCGCATGAACTCCTGCGGGCTGCTGATGCCCCACATCATCACCGGCATGCGCGGGGCCGGTCGCGGCGCGAGCGTGATCCGCAGCGTCTCCTCCCGCACCACGGGCGGCTCGCCGGGGATTTCGAGGCGCGCACGCAGGTCGTAGTCGTCGGCGCGCAGGTTCGTGTCGAACGGGACTTCGAGCGTGTGCGTCGCGCCGGCCTGGATGGGCGGCAGGGTCGTGGTCCGCGCGGGCGTGCCCGTGCCAGTGAGGACGATCCGCGCGTTGCTCAAGACCGAGGGCTGCAAATTGCGCACCACCACGTTGATCGTGGGTGACTTCTCCCGGCGCAAATAGGTCGTGCGTTCCGCGCTGAAGTCGAGCGAGGCGGGCGTGAAATCCAGCGTGCCGGTGCAGAGCCGCACTTCATCGAGCAGGCCGGGGAAGCCGCCATAGTTGCTGCCCAGCCGGTCGCCCAGACACAGCCCATACGTGCCCGGCGACACCGCTCCGCGTCCCGCGCGCGTGACCATGCCGAAGGACGAACCGTCCCGGAAGAACCGCACCGTGCCCGCGCCATCGTAGCTGAACGCGACGTGATGCCACTCGCCGGACGCGAACTCCGCCGGGTCCGACTGGAACGCCTCGGAGTCCTTGCCGAAGCCGAGGTTCACGAGCAGCCGGCGCGCCCCGTTCTTGTCCGGCACGGCGAGCAGGAGCTGGTAGTCGTTGTGCGACGCGTATTTCTTGTCGAGCAGATGGACCTGCGCGCGGTTGGTCAGCTCCGCCTTGCCTTGCAGCCACAACTCGACGGTGAACGCGCCCTTGGGCGAGAGCGACGGATGGTTCGTGGTCACGGCTCCGTGCTGCGCCTTGTCCTTGGGCCAGCCGGGGAAGGATTCCAGCGCCCCGCCGAACCTCCCATGCTCGTTTGCCACTGCGCCGACGAGTTTCAGTTCACGGCCCTTGCCGGAGGAATCATTCGTCACCGCGCCCGTCTCGAACCGCCAGTGGCCGAGCACATGCGCCCCGGTCGAGTTGGTGCCGGTGTAAGGCGACTGCCACGGCTCCGTGAGGCGGCTGGTCTGGGCGAGGGTGGCGAGCGGCAGCAGGCCGAGCAGGAGGGCAATTAACTTCATGGTCGCAGGAGACTGACGCTGGGCGGAGCACGGTGATTCCGTGAGATTATTCTGGCGTGCTCGGGTCCCCCTCACTTCCATGGAATGGAGGAGGGCGGGGGAGAGGAGGTGCGGCCCGTGAGGCGGTTGACAGCCGTGCGCGGCGGGCGTATTGCCTCCCCACCGCATGAACACGTCGACGAGTCAACTGGCCCGGGCTGGCTTCACCTTGATCGAGCTGCTGGTGGTGATCGCCATCATTGCCATTCTTGCCGGCATGCTGCTGCCGGCGCTGGGCAAGGCGAAGGAACGCGCCAAACGGACCAAGTGCACGAACAATCTCCGGCAATACGGCCTGGCCTTTCGGCTCTATGTGGACGACAACGAAGGCTACTTCCCGGCGGACACCGTGATGTCCACCATCACCTTCGCCGGCAAGCGCGGGGCACTCGCGCTCGCGCCCTACAATCTGCCCGCTGATGACCCGGTGCGCTGGCTCAATCGCTACAACGGCGGCCCCTACGCGCCGAACGCCGAGGTCCCCGTTGCCCAGTGTCCGAGCGACAAGGGCCATGTCGCCTTCGGCACGTTCGCGGCCACGGACAACGTGTATCGCGACTTCGGGAACTCCTACATGATCAACTACCGCGACCCGGCGGGCACCGCGACCTTCAGCACGGCGGGGCAGACGAAGTTTCACGCGGAGAAGGCGAACAAGCCGACCGCCACCATCATCTTCGCCGACAACGCAGCCTTCAATTACTCCGGCGGCACCGCCGCCGGACGCGGCGAGGTGTGGCATGTGGACGGCAAGGAGGTGAAGTGCAACTACACCTTCCTCGACGGGCACGCGGGCTTCCATCGCGTGGCCGTGCCCGGCGAGCCGAACTACCCGAACTCGCCGGATTACCAGTGGAATCCGTAAGCGTCGCCATGTAGCGCCGGCCGCCGGCCGGGCCGCTTTGCGCGTGCGTGCGACCCAGCGATTCGCACCGTTCCAGTGTCCGCAGGCGCAAAGCGGGCGAGGCCGCCCGCGCTCCGGGACCGCGCCACGCCTCGCCCTGTTCCTTCGCCTCCCGCACGCGCAGCTTGACGCGCCTCCCCCTTCTTGGAAGGCTCATCCCGCTTCACAGCCAAAGCACATGAAAGTCCTGATCGTTGAAGATGACCCAGTGGTCCGCCGGATCCTCGAGGATCTGCTGACCCGCTGGCAGTATGAGGTGGTCAGCACCACCAACGGCGAGCAGGCCATCCAGGCGTTGCAGGTGGAGAATCCCCCGCGGCTCGCGGTGATTGACTGGCAGATGCCCGGCATGGACGGCGTGGAGCTGTGCTGCCGCGCCCGCCATCAGCTCAAGCTCTCGCCGCTCTACATGATCCTGCTCACCATCCGGGGCGGGAAGGCGAACATCGTGCAGGGCCTCGAGTCCGGCGCGGATGACTACATCACCAAGCCGTTCGACCAGGAGGAGCTGAAGGCCCGCGTCCAGGTCGGCGCGCGCGTGGTGCATCTTCAGACCGAGCTGGCCGCCCGCGTGACGGACCTCGAAGCCGCGCTCGAGCACGTCAAACAACTTCAGGGCCTGCTGCCCATCTGCTGCTACTGCAAGAAAATCCGCGACGACCGGAACTACTGGCACGAGGTGGAGTCCTACATCACCACGCACTCGCAGGCCAAGTTCACCCACGGCATCTGCCCCGAGTGCTACCAGAAGGTAGTGCAGCAGATTTAGTGGTGGGCCGGTTTGCTTGTGCAAACCAGCTTTGAACAACGCTGCCCGGCGTCTTGCGTCCCTATAATAGTGGGTGGCCGCTCTCCCTCACCCCTGCGCTCTCCCGCTGGGAGAGGGAGAACTCCGGCGCCGTCCTGTGTGATTGCTGCGTTCCTTTGCCAACCAACGCGGACTGAGACGCCCCCTCTCCCAGCGGGAGAGGGACGGGGTGAGGGAGAGCGGCCGCCCCGCACTTTGAAGGTGAAATCAAGCGGAGACTTTCGTTGGCCGTCTGTTTGGTGTTCAAAACCGTCGCATCGTTTGACGCCGCCCCGCCCATGCCCTTAAGTTCAACCGTGTCTTCCGCGCGCCACATAGTCCTCTACGACGGCGAGTGCTCCCTCTGCACGTTCCAGATGCGGCTGCTCACCTGGCTGGACTGGTGCCATGTCGTGCGCCTGCTGCCCATCGCGGACCCCGAGGCGGCGCGCGTCGCCCCCACGCTCACGCGCGAGGCGTTAATGGAGGCCATCCACTGCGTCACGACGGACGGCACGATTCACCGTGGGGCACGCTGTCTGCGGTTCGTGGGGATGCGGATGCCGCTGCTGGTCCCGCTGGCGCTGGTGCTGTGGATTCCTGGGGTGATCTGGATCGCCGAGCGGTTTTACATGTGGATCAGCCGGAACCGGTATCTCCTGAGCAAGGTCTTCGGCTGCAAGGAAGCCTGCGCCATCCTCCCCGCGCGCAAGCGGACCCCGGACGGCTGAGCATGAGGCCGCTTCGCCACGTCTTCGGTGTGGTTGCGGACTGTCACTCCCCGTCGGGACATTACCAATCGCTCTGGCAGCGGCATTTCTATGCGGGGCTGCGGGCCGTGGTCGAACGCCTCGTGCTGCCCGAAGCCATTGACTTTGGCTGGGCACGACAAATCCAACCAGGTGAAATCGCCGGCCTGGACGCCCCACGCGACCGCACCAGCGAGCAGCTCGCGGCGCAAATCTCCCGGGCGCACGCTGCGCATGGCTTGGACGCGGTCATCTCCTACTGTTTCGGCCACGACCTGAACCCGGAGCTGGTGCGCGGGGTCATCGGGCAGGGCGTGCCGTGGATCAATTTCTTCTGCGACAGCACGCACCGTTTTGGGGAAGTCGCAGCGCTCGCGCAGGTCGTGTCGTTGAACTGGTTCGTCGAGCACGCGGCGATCCCGGACTACCGTGCGCTGGGTGTGCCGTGGGCGTGCCTCCCCTATGCGTTCAACCCCGACTACCTGCCGGACTGCGCGTGCCATACGGCGCAGCGGCCGGCCGCTTTCATCGGCATGCCCACGGGCCCACGCGTGACGCAACTCGGCTGGCTGCGGGAAGCCAGTTGCGAGTTTGAGATTCGCGGGCCGGGCTGGGAGGAGGAGCGGGCTGGAACGGACCCCGGCTCCCCGGATCAGACCCGCCGCGCCATGGTGTTTCACGGGCTGGGCGATCATCTGCGCGAGCAGCCGCACTGGTCGGTGGTCCAGGCCTTGGCGCGTGGTCCGCTGTCGGACGAAGCCATGCCAGAGTATCTGCGCGGCTGCCAGACGGTGCTGGGGCTGAACCAAGGGCGCGATGCCCTGGGCCGCGTCACCAGCTACCTGAAGTTGCGTGACCTGGAATTCCCCGGCCACGGCTGCTGCTACGTGACCGAGCACAACGACGACGTGAGTTCCGCGCTGGACGTGGGCCGCGAGGTGCTAACCTACCGCACGATGGAAGAGGCGGCGGACTTGCTGAAGGGATTGTCGCACGAACCGGCTCGCGCGGAGCAGATCGGCCGGGCGGGTCGCCGCCGCGTGCTCGCGGAGCACACGTGGGCAACACGGATCGGCCAGCTTGCAGCGGCTTTGTGAGCTTTGATCTGAAGGCCGGAGGGTGCCCGCGAAACACGCTAAAATGGTGAGGATAATTACCCGGTGGCATTCGAGGAAAGCCGGAGTCCAAAAGGATCGCGCACGGCCGAGGAGAAGAAGTTTTGACGCGAATGGCGCTAATTATCGCGAATTGGGGCGGTCGGAAAATTCGCGCCGATTCGCGCAATTCGCGTCAACTCCCCAAGGTTCTTCAGCCCTTCTCGTGGACTCAATTCAGAGTCCAGCTTCACGGCAGCTCCACCCGGCGGAACACGGGGGAGCGCAGCATCATCTCGCGGTCGTGGCCACGGAAGCGCAGGTATTTGAGGAGCCGGTGGTGCAGGTGTCGGCGCAGCTTGGCACCCAGGCTGTTTGCGACGGCGGCCGCAGGCGGGACGGCGGGACCGCCGGGCGTTGAGGAACCTTGCCACAGCGCCGAGTAGTCACTCTGCTGCGGCGAGTTGGTGAAGATGGGGCACACCCGAGTGCGCCTCGCCAGCACACACAGGTAGGTTTCACAGGCACTGTTGATGATCACCCGGCCGCGCACCGCCGCCGGGTCGGGCACCTCATACCAGAACGAGTCGGGGAACAGCTCGGTCGCCAGCATGCGCTCGACTTGGAAACCGTTCTCCGGAGCGAGCACGCGCCAGAACAGTTCCGGACTAAACTGGTAAAATCCATGCCCGGAGAAGTGGTTCGTCGGGGTGATGATGAGCAGATGGCCGCCGGGCTTCACGAGCCGCATGAGATTGGCCATCGCCACGGGAAACTGGAACACATGCTCCAGAGATCCGGCGTCAATCACCGTGTCGTAGCGCGCGTCGTGGCCGTCGGGGAGCGGCAGGTTGAAGTCGTGGCGCACGGTCGCGCCCTCGAAGTCCGACACGTCGAACGAGGTGATGGTCCGCGCGCCGAGGAGCTGCAAGAGCGGCTCGGCGAAACCACCTGCCGCCCCGAGCACCGCCTCGCGCTGGGCGGGTTCGTGAGCGGGAAAGTGCGGGGCGAGCGCGGCCAGGCCGGCACGGGAGGCGAGCAGGGTCTGGCGGCCCAGCGTCGCGACCTCCGCGAAGGCCACACCGCGCTTTTGCGCGTGCAGCAGGAAGCGAATGCCTTGGGGGTCGAACGCCATGGCGCGATGCTTTCGCGGGCCTCGACGTGAAGTCAAGTTTGGCGGCGGGTGGGAAGTGGAACGGGCGTCATTGGCCAAGAGGACGCGCACGGCTGGCAGGGCGTCGCGGTCGGGCAAGCGAGGACGCTTGCGGCACGGCCGGCCGGAGGCCGGCGCTACGTCGTGTAGCGCCCGCGTCTCGCGGGCCCGCAATGTGCGTGCATGTGGCAGGATAGAAGAAGCGTTGCGGCAGTCGCATGCGCAAAGCGGGCGGGGACGCCCGCGCTCCGGTGCGGGTCCGCGCGAATTGTGCTTTCGCCATGGCTCTGCTTGAATGCCGGCGCAGCATGAGCGAACTCCGGCAGCCGGGACGGGCCCAGATCACGCGCGCGCGACTGGCCGCGGCGTGGGGCCTGCTGCGGCTGCACCCGTTCGATGAGACGACGCCAGAAGGCCAGTCGAAGGAACGGTATCGTCGCGCGGCGCTGACCGCGCTCGGGTCGCTGGGCTCGAAGGGGGTGACGCTGCTCACGCTGCTGGTGAGCGTCCCGCTCACGGTGCACTACCTCGGCGCGGAACGGTTCGGCCTCTGGATGGCCGTGAGCGCTCTGGTGGCCTTCCTGAATCTCCTGGATTTCGGCCTGGGCAACGGCCTGCTCAACCGCGTGGTGGAGGCCAATGGGCGGGGTGATCTCCGGGGTGTCCATGCGGCGGTGAGCAGCGGGTTCTTCCTGTTGTGCGGCGTGGCAGCGGGCTTGCTGGCCTTGTTCGCCGTGCTGTATCCGCTGCTGCCGTGGCCCGCGTTGTTCAACGTCCGCACGCCCTCGGCCATGGCCGAGGCGGGTCCGGCGGTGGCCGCGTTCGTGGTGACCTTTGCACTGGGCCTGCCGATGAGCGTGGTGTCGCGCGTGCAACTGGGATTTCAGGAGGGCCTGCGCAGCAACCTCTGGCAGATCGCGGGCAACCTGGCGGGCTTCGTCGCACTGCTCGTGGTGGTCGCGTGCCAGGGCGGGCTGGTGTGGCTGGTGGCGGGCGTCACCGGGCTGCCGGTGCTCGTGCAGGCGCTGAACGGGCTGCACTACTTCCACCGTCGCCGGCCGGAACTGCGGCCGCAGTGGCAGACCTGTTCCCGCGACGAAGGTCACCGGCTGGCGCAGACCGGCGGCGCGCTGTTCCTGCTCCAGGTGTTTGCCCTCGCCTGGAATTACCTCGATGTGTTTGTCATCACCCACGCGGTGAGCCTGGAAGCCGCGGGACATTATGCGGTGCTGCTGCGGCTGTTCGGCGTGACCATGGTCGCGCAGTTCTTCATCACCGCGCTGTGGCCCGCCTACGGAGATGCGCTCGCCCGGCGGGACACGGCGTGGGCGCGGCGGACCTTGAGCCGCGCGTTGCTGGGCAGCCTGGGCCTGTGTGTGACGGCGGGCATGCCGCTGGTGATCTGGGGTGACTGGATCACGGCGGACCTGCTGCGCGCGGGGTTCCGGCCCGACAAAACGGTGCTGATCGGATTTCTGGTCTTGAGTGCGCTCATGCTGGTGTGCGGCAATCTCTCCATGCTTCTGGTGCATGGGCGCTACCTCCGCCGTCAGGTCTGGTTCTACGGCCTGGCCGCCGGCGTGGCGCTGGTGCTCAAGCTCTCCGTGGCGGGCACGCACGGGCTGGCGGGCGTAGTGTGGTCCGGCTGCCTGGCGTTTGGTTTCTGTTACACCCCGTTCGCCCTCGCCCTGGCCCGGGAAGCGATCAGCGACGAAGCCACATGAACCGCGTCCAACAATTCGGCAAAGGCGTCTTGCGCCGGCTCCGGCGGCTGGCCGCTCAGGCGACCGGCCAGCCCCGCCTGCGCACGCAACTGCAAGGCGGTCCGTTGATCGAGGTGCGGCTGAACGATCAACTGGGCCGGGAGATTCTGCGCGACGAGCACTTTGAAGACGCCTTCCGCCGCGACGTGCTGGCGGCGCTGCGGCCGGGCATGACCGTGCTCGATATCGGGGCGAATTTCGGTTACTATACCGTGTTGTTTGCCCAGGCGGTTGGCCCCGCGGGCAAAGTCGTGGCCTTCGAGCCGAACCCGACCATGCTCACCGAACTGCGGCACAACCTCGCCCTCAATCACTTCGCGAATGTGATCGTGCAGCCGGTGGCCTTGAGTGATCACGAGGGGGATCTCGAATTCTGCTGCCCGGTGCCGGGCCGTGAGGGTCACGGAAGCCTGAAGCCTAATGAATCGTTCACCGTGCAACAAACCATCCGTGTGCATTGCCGTCCGCTGGACGCGGTGTGCGAGGAACTGCGCCTGCCCGGAGTGGACCTGATCAAGCTCGATGCGGAGGGCGCGGAGATGCTCGTCTTCAAGGGGGCGGAGCGCCTGCTGTCCGGCCCACGCCGGCCGCTGCTCTTCTTCGAGTGCTCGGAATTGTTGTGCCGGACATTTGGGCATACGGCCTTCGAAGTGTTGTCGCGAGTGGCCGGCCATGGCTACACGCTCCGGCAAATTGACCACAGTAACTGGGCAGCAACGCCCAAACCCGCCGCGTGACCCAGCCATCCCCCAGTTCCGGCAAACTGCGCGTGTGCATCGTGCCGGAGTATCCGCTGAACCTGATGGCCGGCGGCCTGCAGGTGCAGGCGGAGGAAACCTGCGCGGCGCTCACCGCTTTGGGCGGGCTGGAGTGCGAGCTGTTTGACTGGTCGTCGCGCCGGCCGCCGGCGGACGTGTATCACTTTATCGGCATGCCGTCGCACCAGGTGCGCCTGGCGGAGCTGGTCGCGGTGCAGGGCCGCCCTTATCTCGTGACGTTGCTGCTGGGTGCGCCCTCGATGGGAGCGGTGCGGCTGGCGGCCGCGCGAAGCTGGTTGAAGGCCGCCGTGGCGCCGGAGCAGTCCTTGCGGAAAGCGCTGCAGGGGGCCGCGCGGGTCATCACCATCACCGAGGCGGAAGCGCGGGCCGCCGCCCAGATCTGTGGTCTGGGCCCCGGGCGGGTGGCGGTCGTGCCCCATGGCGTGGCCCCGGGCTACTTCCAGCGCGATCCACAGCCGTGGCACGCGGTGCATGGCGAGGCACCGTTCATCCTCTGCGTGGGGGCGGTGCAGCCCCGGAAGAACCAGTGGCTGCTCGCGGAAGCGGCGAATGCGTTGGAACTGCCGTTGGTGCTCATCGGCCCGGTGCTGCCCGGATGCGAGGCTTACGCGGACCAGGTGGCCGCCGAAATGAAGCTGAACGAGGCGTTCGGCGGCCGGTGGGTTCACGGCCTGGATCACGGCGATCGGCTGCTCGTCGCGTCGCATCATGCCTGCCATCTCTTCGCCCTGCTGAGCGAAGAGGAAACCCAGCCCATCAGCGTGCTTCAGGCGATGGCGGCGGCGCGGCCGGTGCTGCTGTTGCGGGCAGGCTATACGACCCAGCCCCCCTTCAACCGGCTCTCCTGCGTGAACAACACAAGCCTCGACACCATTCAGGCAGCCTTGCAGCAGGCGTGGACGGAGGCGGTGCCAACGCGGCTGGCAGAAGATTTTTCCTGGCCCAACATCGCCGCGAAATTGCGGGGCATGTGCGAGGCGGCGGTGCGGGACCAGACGCCGCAGTGATGCGGCAGCGGAGCCGCGAAACACGCTAAACAGCGAAAGGGGAACGGAGGGGAGCCCAAAGATTTTGGAAAGACAGAAATCGGAACTTCCAAATCCTTGGCTTCAACAGCCTGAGAGCAAACCCAAGCTTGATATACAAACGGCCTTATTCCAATTTTCCGAAGAATAGCACTAGACTAAACGAATCGGAATTGGCACCTGCAACCGACACCCTGCCTTTGGTGGAATGAATTATGAGGAATTGGCAGGGCTGGCCTGGTGCGTCTAATATGAAAAGCATGCATTCTGTTGCTCTCGTCGCACTGGTTTCCGGTTTAATTGTTACGTCCGGGTGTCTGCGCACACGGCTTGATTCAACAAGCCACACAATTATTACATCTCACACAACTCATACAAAATACAAACACAAATTGGTGGATGTTCAAACGGTTCAATCCGAATCCGGCGTGAGATCAAATATCGAAGCTCATGCGTATGAAATTACAGATGCTGCCGACCCAATTCAATCCGCACTTTTAAAATTCACCTCATTCCTAGAGCCAAATTCGGGCCACGTATGGGTTGGCTTCACTCAGCATGCTTATGTGGTGACAGACCAGGGAATCGTGGGAGTAACTTTATCCCATATCGGAATACAACTCACAAAGAGTCTGCTTTTCGGTGGACACGTAGCACTCAGTCCAATGAGTGTTCGGGGTTTCGTTCCAAAAAATGTGCGTTATGAAGATGCTCTTCGGGCATCAAGATTTGGGTTTAGTGGTGAGCCAATAGAAACTGTAATACCAGTGCATCAGCACGTGCGAGAAGAGTCATTGTATGATTTGCGTGCATACGCATTTTCTCCTGAAAAGATTCCTGTGCTTAGCGAGGTATCATGCGCTAAAGGATTGCTGACAGTAGTTGTGGCAAACTGGAATAAAACTCATCAAGCAAAATTCATAGTTGACATGCTGGAGATTAGTCTGAAAGAGGTATTTGAAGATGGCCTAAAAACTTTCCCAAAGTAGCCGTTAATTTCGAGATTGACTGGTTTGGTCCGGCTAGCCCGGGCGACGCTACCCTTTAAAATTTGGAGTTTGAAGCTTCTCTGGAAATTGGGATTTGGAGCTTCCTCCACACCCCATGCCAGGGAACACGGCGACGAACCATCGTTCCTCGGTGCAGGAAACGAGCCTACGTCTCACATGGCCGGGGCGGGCTGGGCTTCGGACAGGCGAGGGGTGCGCACCGGGACGAGCGCCGGGGCTTCGTGCTTTCGGATACGGTGAACCAGGAGGCCCAGCGCGAACGCGAACCACACCATGGGGTCGTTCAGATCGGTGCCGAAGTAGATGGCCACGGAGTAGCTCAACACATAGGCGAGCACCAGCAGATGCAGATCGCTGGCCAGCGGGTCGAGCTGCCGCAACCGGCGAGCGAGCCGGAAATTCCAGATCACATGCCCGAGCTGGAGCAGCACGAAGAAGACCACCGCTGGCACGCCGAAGGCCCGGGCCGCCGCCAGATAACCGTTGTGCACGGAGCCGGCCGCCACGTCCACGTCCACCATGGCGGATTCGAAGTCCTGCCGGGTCTGGAATACCCAGGCGTTGTCGAGTCCGCCGTAGCCTTTGCCGACCCACGGGCGCTGCTCGATGTCCGCCACGGCGCGTTCCCACCGGGCCATGCGCCAGCGCATGTTTTCCGCCGCGTCGGTCTGGTTGGCAATGCGGGGGCTGGCCAGCGACAGGATGCGGAGCAGGCCGACCTCGCGGATGTGAGCGTGCTCGCCGATGAGGAAGAACCCGACCAGCAACACCCCGAACCCGCTCCCGAACGCCAGGGTGTGCAGCATGCGCCGGCGCATGGCCGCCACGCATAGCAGCATCACCATCAGCATAAGGAAGCTGCTCCGGCTGCCACCGAGCACCACGGCGATCGCCCCCAGACCGAACATCACCAGGCGCAGCTCCGGCTTCGGCCGGCAAAGGCTCGGCAGCACGGCCAGCATCACCAGCAACATCCCGTAGCCCGGCAGCACCACGAACCGGAGGAAGCCGTTGTCGAACGTGGTCACAAACACGCCGAACTGGCCCAGCAGACTGGCGATGCCCATGCTCCGCGTGAACACCAAGGGGATGAAGATGGCGGAGAGCCCGGCGGCGATGATCCCCAGCCAGCGCAGCAGGCTGAGCAACTGCTCGCGCGTGTTGATCGTGGCGCCGAGCAGCACGATGAAGCCGCAGCAGGTCGCGTAGCTGAAGTAGGCCCGGAACCCTGTGACATGCGCGCCCAGGCCCTTCGGATTCGGCAGCACCGGGTCCATGGCGTAGCGGATCAGCACCCACACAAAGAACAGCGCGATGCCCGGCGTGAGCAGCCAGACGGCCGATTTCACATCAGACCGCCGCACCGCGAGGCGCAGAACGTATTTCAAGACGCACAGCGCGAGCACCGAGGCGAGCAGCGGGACCGCGCGGACAAAAGGAACGGGCAAGGTGAATGGACAGAGCAGCCCGAAGGCGATCAGCGCGGAAAAGCCCTCCGCCACCAGCACCGCTGTCACGAGGGCGGTGCCCAGGCCGAGGATGAGGAAGAAATAATTTTCCGTGGCCAGCGCGAACGCGACCATAAGCGAGAGCACGAGGCTCCCCGCCGCGAAGAGCAGCGCCTGGACGGAATAATTCATCGGATCACCGTTGCCATGTCGGCATACCAAGATGACAGACGCGTGGCATGTTGTTCCATACAGAAAACGCCTTGAACCGCGCGCCGTCGGGTCCAGAGGTCTTCGGCAGTGGGCGCGCTCATGGCCCGGCCCATGGCCTCGGCCACACTTGCCGCCTCCAGTTCAGCGGCGCGGAAGACGCCGGTCTGGCCATGGGGTGCGGGTAGTTCATTGAGGAATGTCTGGGGAAGCACCACCACGCGGCAGCCCCGGGCGAAGGCTTCGAGGATGACCAGGCCGAAGGATTCGGGCTCGCCCAGATGCACGAAGATGTCTTCGGCGGTCAGGGATTCCGTCCAGTCCGGAGACCAGGGTCGCAGCGTGATGGACGGATCACCGGCACACGCCTGTTCGATGGCCAGCTGGCACTCCGGGTCATCCGGCATGGCTGACTGACCGTGAAGGACGAGGTCCGCCTCGCCTCCGCCTGCGCGCCAGCGTCGGAAGGCAGCGACGAGCAACTCCAGGTGCTTGCCCGGCACGAAGGCTCCAGCGGCGACGAAGCGTGGGCGTCCGCTCGCCGGTGACAGAGGCTTGGCCGGCCAGTCCACTTCCGGCAGCAGGACAAACGACTGCTCCGGCCGCGCCCCGAAGTGTCGGCAGGTCTTGGCTGAATTGAAGATCAGCTTCGCCCGGCAATGCTGTTGCAGCCGCTGGTAAATCCAAGGGCGCGTGGGGAGGAAGTGATAGTGGAACACCACGGGGCAATTGCGCCAGCGGCCGGCGAGACCCGCGGCCACCAGGCCGACACGGCTGTGCGCGTGCAGCACCACGCGGCCTTCCTGCTTCAGCCAGGCCGCGAGTGCCAGCCCCTCACGCATTCCGGCGAGGGCGTCATGCAGGATGGAGGCGTTCACGCGTCTTGCCGTGCCGCCGCACACGAACTTTCCGGCGTCCTGGGCGGGGACAAACTCCCGGTGCATCCAAATCCGCTGACGAACGTCCTCGAGCGGGAGCCGAGCCAGCCGGGTCACGAAGCTGGCCGTGCCGCCTTCGAGCTTCGTCCCGCCCAGCACTTGCAGGACGTTCACGCCGCCCGCGCTCATGACGAGGGCGGCAGTGGATGGGCGGGCGCGCAGCCGAAGAGGCCCTTGACCTGCCGCACCAGCACGCGCAGCCAGCGCTGCCGCCGCAGCGGCTCGGTGAGGAGATAGAAGCGGATGGCAAACTCGCCGCGGTCGAAGTAGCCCATGCCCAGCTTGCGACGCACCCGGAGGAACGTCTCATAGTGCGCCGCCATGTGCGCATCCATCAGCGAGCCAGGCCGGCGATGATAGACGGCGAGGACGTCCGGAATGGGCTGGCAGGTGAACTCCCGCATCGCGCGCACGGTCCATTCGTAATCCATCGCGTAACGGATGGACACGTCCAGCAAGCCCACGCGGTCATACACGGAGCGGTGCACCCACGTCGCGGCCTGGTTGATGGCCGGGCGCGTGCCCAGCAGCTCGCGCAGGTTGTAATCCCACGGTTCGAGCACGGTCTCCACCGTTCCGTCGTAACCGCGCATTTCCTCCGCGCCGCAGAAGACCCTGGCATCCGGGTAGCGCGCGGTCGCGGCCTTGAACTTCGCCATGGAGCCGGAGCCCAGCTCGTCGTCGGCGTTGAGCCACAGAATCCATTCGCCCGTGGCACGCTGGATGCCCTTGTTGACCGCGTCGGAGAGGCCGCGGTCCTTTTCCGAAATGAACTTGAGGTCGGGCTGGGCCTGCAGCCACTCGACCGTGCCGTCCTTGGAACCGCCATCAATGACCCAGTGCTCGATTTCGCCCGGGGCCATGCCTTGCGCCAGCACGGAGGCGCGGTTGCGTGGCAGGAACGCGCGGGCGTTCAAGGCGGGCGTAACCACGGTGAAAAATGGCCGGTTCATGCGTTGCCTGAGTTCATCCAGACCAATATCGAAGGTGTCCGCCGGAAAACAATGCCATTGTTACCTGAGGCCGAAGCGGATCACTCCGCGCGTCCCTTCACCTTTTCCGCCTCCGCGTCGTAGTCGTAGAAGGGCTTGCGGAACTTGTAGAGGAGCCAGTGCGCGAAGCCGGCGAGCGGCGAGCGATAGCCCAGCCAGGCGAGGAACGAATTGTTGAAACAGAACAGCCCGGGGTAATCCGTCCACGCGCGGCGCAGGTAAAACTTCTCCCGTAGGAACGGCTCCAGCGGCTGGTTCACCCGGATGGCCGCGTAATCCGTCCACCAGCCTTGGCGGCGGAAGTGGCGGAGGTAGTGCAGCCGCGTCTCGTCCACCTGCATCAGCCGGCAGCACACGCGGTCGGCCGCCACGAGGTCGTTGGCCACGAGCAGCCAGTCCAGCGCCACCGGGTTGCCCTGCATCGGGCCGGTGCCGTTGAGGCCGAAGCGGCCATCCACCACGGCGTAGGGGCGCGGCAGCCGATGGCAGACCTCGTAGATGGTGGCGGGGAAATACGGGTGCAGCTTGAGCCGCTCGGCGGGTTCCTGGATGCAGCCCCACTGGTTCTTCAGCGCCAGGGAGACCTGCGTGTTCATGTGGATCTTCGGCACCGGCAGGGTGATGAAGGCGTCCACCTCCCGCAGCAGGAGTTTCGGCAACGGCACGGAGAGCGTCCGCCAGCCGGCGTGCACCGGCACGGCCTCCGACTCGGTGTAGCTGAGGTTCACCACCCGCGCGCCGGTTGTTTGCGCCAGTGCGGTGATGCCCATCTTGGCAAAGACCTCGTCCATCGAGAAGCGGTTGTAGCCGCCGCTGTCCGCCTCGCCGATGATGACCTGGAAGCCGCGCCCGCGCAGGATTTCCACCACCGCCCGCAGGCACTCGAAGGACGTCATCACCCCGGGGCGATACACCGGAAAGGTGAGGTTGGGCTTGAGGAAAACCGTGCCGCCGGCCGGGACGTCGCGGAAGAAGCCGGTGTGCTCCAGGCCCGTGAGCACCGGCGCGCGGTAATCCCCCGCGAGGCGGTCCAGGAAGACTTGTGGATTGGCAGGACGCGGGCTCATCGCGCGGGAGTCTGGGCCGGACGCGGCGGTTCGTTCAACACCTCACGATACAGCGCTTCCAGCTCGTTCACAGTGTTGGCGAAGGAGAATTTGGTCTCCAGCCGGGCGCGGCCGGCGGCGGCCATCTTTTCGCGCAAGGTGGCATCGCGCAGCAGGACTTCCAGCCGGTCGGCCAGCGCCGTCGCATCGCCCGGCGGCACGAGGAAACCGGTCTCCCCCTCGGCGACGATGCTCAGCGGTCCGCCGATGGCCGTGGCCACGACCGGGCAGCCCATGGCCATCGCCTCGAGCACGACGAGGCCGAACGGCTCCGCCTGCGCCGACGGGAGGACGAAGATGTCCATTGCCGCGTAGGCGGGCTTGGGGTCCGGAAGTTCGCCGGGCATCACCACGTCGGCTTCAAGGCCCAGGTCACGGATCAATTGCCGCAGCCGTTCGCCGTGCTCCTCGTTGCCGGGCGCGGGCGCGCCGACCAGCAGCAGCTTCGCGGCGAGGCCGCGCTGCTTGAGCAGGGCGGCGGCCTGCACGAGCACTTCCTGGCCCTTGCGCACGAACTTGATCCGGCCCACGCAGCCGATCACCGGCCCTGCACCGAGCTGGAAGCGCGTCCGCGCTTCGGCCCGCGAGAGCACGGCGGTGCGGGGGTATTCCTCCAGCGGCAGGCCGTCGAAGAGCACGCAGGTCTTGGTGCGGTTCGGGAACTGCGCCGCGATGGCTTCCGACATGCAGGGGATGCGCGTGGAGAACGCATGCAGATAACGCCAGTAGATTTTCCACCCGGACCGGAACTCGTCAAAAATCTCGCGCATGTGCCAGATGTGCGGCACCCCCGCGAGCCACGCGGCCAGCGCCGGCGAGGGCATCACGGCGGTGTTCGTGTGCACGAGCGCGATGCGTTCACGGCGGATCAGTTTGAAGAAGCGGAACACCGACAACGGGAACCCGAAGAAAAACGCAAAGGCACGGAAGGACTTGAGGGTGGCCCGATCCACGATGGAGAGGCCGGGGTCCACGATCACCTGCATGCCCAGCTCCTCAATGCGCGCCTGGAGCGGGCCGCGCTCCGGCACGACGACCACCGGCTCGAAGCCGCGGTCCCGCAGCGGCACCAGCACGCGCAGCAAGGCGCGGCTCGCGCCGTAGAGATCGGCGCTGTTGTTGATGTAGAGGATGCGCAGACGCGGCGGCACGACGTTGCGCGGAAGCCTAGGAGGACGCGGCGGCGCGGGTAAGGAAAAACTCCGCGGCCCATGAGGAGGGGGCGCGCTGCGGAGTAGAGCGGGACAAGCCTGCCATCACCCCTCCATTTTTCTGACCCCATCTTTCTGACCCTCTTCAGTTCATTGAGCGGGCGCTGCGGGCAGGTCAGCCCGCCTTGGCCGCTGCGGCGATCTGGCTCTTGGGCTGCACGTAGAATTTCTCACCTTGCTCAATCCGCAGGCCGGCGGCGGCGAGCTGCACGGGCGTCAGGCTGGCGCGGCTGGCGATGAGCGCTTCCTTGTCCACCTCCGGCTCGGGATTGCGCACGTAGGGCTCGCCCCAGGCGAGCGCTTCCAGGCGATGGGCGGCGCTGGTCCAGTCGTCGCCGTCGTTGGCGAGCACGACTTTGGCCTTCGTGCTGAGCGTGAAGCCGACGATGGCGGTGGGCAGCTCGAAGCTCTTCCGGCGGTCAGGCAGCAGGTCGTCGCGGTGCGTGGTGACGAAGACTTCGACCTTGGCGAGCCGGGTTTTCACGCGCCGGGCAATGGTTTCCGCCTGGAGCTGCAACGGCCGGAGCTGCGCGGCGAGGGCGCGCTCGCTGGCGACCGTCAACTCTGCCATGCGCGCGGCGAGGCCGGCCTGTTCCACTTGGAGCGCGGTGATCTCGGCGACGAGGGCTTCCATGCCGGCGGGCGAGGCGACGGGGCCGAGGCGTTCGCGGCGCGGCTTGGGGGCGGGGGCGGTGGGATTTTCAATGTTCGCGATCATGTTGTGTTTACTGTTTTTGGTTTCGGTGAATTTGGAATTTGAGATGGAGCAATCAGGTCCGGGGTCTGGGAATTACGAGCAGCGGCGGCGGTGGAGGAACTGGAGGATGCTGTCGCGCGGGATTTCGGGGCTCCCTGAATTGCCGCGCAGGGTGGAGGTCAGGGGCTGAAGTTCACGCGCCGCCAGGAGGTCGCAAATGAGATGGGGCGAGCAGGTCCAGCGGCGGTAGAGCAGCGCGGCGCGCGGCTTGGCCCAGGTGGCCGGGATGACGTCCGCATAGACATGGTGATCGGGAATCACAACGGGCCGGGAATTGGTGCGCGCAGCGGCCTTCGCGGCGGCGAGGGACTTCCAGTAGAAGCGCAGCTCGCGCTTCGCAGCGCCGCGCCCGATGTCCCAGGCGTGGGAGATGATGCCCTCCTCCATGCGTTCGAGGACCCCGGCCTGGTCCGTATCCAGAAAGATCATGGCAAACTCGAGCGGCAGCAGCGGGCGGCTGGAAGGCAGTTCGATGACGAGCGGGAGGGCGGCAAGGGAGGAGGTCATGATCGGAGCTGGGGGTTGGGGTCTGGCGTCGGGGAGGAAGCCGGGTGAGGGCGGCGTTTTGATTTGATTCCGGTCCCTGTGTTCATTAAGCTGCTACACATAAAAGCGTAGTGACTTACGCTTTGCAACTAGAAAAGTGTAGCAACTACAATTTCTCATGGACCCCTTGAGCAAAGAATTTCTGGCGCTGCTGCAAACCTCCGGCTGGACCAAGGCGGAAGCCGCGCGGCGGCTCGAAGTGACGCCCTCCCTGATCAGCCAGTATGCCAACGGCGTCACCCGCCCCAGCCCGCAGATGGTCCGCCTCTTCAAGCTCGTGCTGGTCTCGGACCGTCCCGCCGCCTGGAGTCCCGCGCCCGCCGGGAGCGCCCCACGGGACACCACCGAACTACAGGTGGTGGCGGCGCAGTTGCGGGAGATTTACGAACACGATCCGGCCGCCTTCCGCCACGTGGTGGCGATGGTGGACGGGGTGCATCGTGGTTTGTCCGCCGCCGCCCTGCCGCCGCTCACGCGCGTTTCGCGCGCCGCCCTGCCGGGCGCGCTGGCGCAGGCTCACCCGCTGCGTTCCGAAGTATCCGAGCGGAAGCCCAAAGCTGCTTCGACCACCGGTAGTAAATCCGCGCCGCGTCCTCGCGCGTCGAAGCGTCCCAGCACCCCGCGAGCTGTTCCAGCTCCGGCTCCAGCCGCACGCGAATCTTGATCTTCTGCATAACCAGCACTCTCCTGCCGCGGCGGTTTCGGCTCGTCGCCTCAAGGTCCTCGCCAGCGTCGGGCACAGTATCGCGTCGCGCGTGGGACACGGGCTGTCCTTGTGGACAGGTGTGAATAACTTTCCGCCGGTCGAGGGGTTCGGCTTCCGCCTGCCGTTGCCCAAACTGCGTCCAGAATAACCGGCGCCTCCGCACTTGCCCCTGGAGCGCGGCCCGCCGGGCCGCTTTGCGCGCGCTTGCCTAAACCACTGGTCCGCACCCTCAAGCAAGCAGACTGCGCTCCGGGGCAGTTCCCTCTGTGTCCATCGCGTCTCGGTGGTCGAATGTCTTTATTGGCATACGAATACGAGCACCCGGGAGCCCGGCTGTGCAGCGGCGACCAGCCGCAACGGTCGTTCCCTGCCGAGCTGTTGGTGGCGGCCAATGCTGCGCTCCCGGCGGAGCCCGAGGCAGTCGTTTCCGCCGTTTCCATCTTCGCGACCTCAATCCGCACCGGACCGCATTCCATTTGCGTGGCGCAAATGCCCGTTCGTGGGAACGCGCGCAGACTGCGCCCGTGATGAGTGATGTTTCCACATCCTGCCACGGGCGTGTTTCAAGGTTTAACGTCCCGTCTTCCTCTGCGCGCGGAGCCGGTGCCATCAGCGTGGCCAGTTCCTGGCCCGGCATCACTCCACCGGCCCGCGCGCAGTCCCTTTCCGAAACTGGCTCCCGCCGAAGTGCATTCCATTTGCGTGGCGCAAATGCGAGCGCGAGGAAGGGCGCGCAGACTGCGGGCGTGATGACGCAACTGGGCACACCTCTCCCCCTGAACCCGTGCCGGCGGCTTGCAGCCGCCGACCGTGAGCTGCAGCAGGGCGAGTCGGCTTCAAGCTATCCACCCGCAACTCGGTGGCTGCAAGCCACCGGCACGGGGTTCAGGGGTTCACAGCACGCGGCTTTCGCTCCGGGAATTCTCACCCCCTCCATCCGCCATGCTACGGAGGGCGGGCCGGCCCTCTCCCCTCATCCGTTGAAGGGAGAGGGAGTGGAACGGCCGTCTGCGCGGGTGGGCAAAGGGACGCGCCGCTTTCGCACACGCTTCGGACGGGCAAGCGGGGACGCTTGCGACATGGCCCGCGGGACGCGGGCGCTGCATGGATTTCGCCTGTGCTTCCAGGCGTCGGACCAAACCCATTCGGGCCGTGAAGCCTCCGGCCTGCCCTTCTCCGAAAAGCAAAAAGCAGAAAGGTGAAATCATGAAAAATCCGCTCTTCTCCAAGACACTCCAAGGCATCCTGCTCCTCCTCCTCCCGCGCCTGCTCAAGAAGTGCGGACTCGAATTCAATGATGCGGAAACCCAGTCCCTCGTGGAACTGCTGTGCGACTGCCTTGGCGGCGCGTGGGCCACGTATGGGCGGTTCAAGGCGGAGGAGCCGCTGCGGAATCCGCTCGCGTCGGACAAGCTGCCCGGCGCGCCCCTCTGCTTTCTGCTTTCCGCTTTCTGCTTTTCCCTCACCGGCTGCGCCACGCTCGACACGCTCACGCCCGCCCAGCAAGCCGTGCTCAAGGCCACGGCGAAGGCCGCGCTCCAGTTCGGGCTCGCCGAGCTGGGCGAGCGCGTAAAGGAAGTGCGGCCTTACCAGGGGCAGCTCCAGAGCCTCGTGGACGTGACCTTTGCGGAGGCGGACCGGACGGAGGCGACGAATGCCTCCGCTGGCACCAATTCGCTTCGCGCGGCGGCAGCGGCGGAGGTCCTGGGCGCGGAGTTGCGGGCGGGCGTGGCGCGGGCCGTGCCGGACGCCGCACTTCGCGCCCAGGTGATGGCGGCCTTGCGCGACGCCCTGCTGCACGGAGCGCCGGGCACCCGCTCGGCGCGATCCATCGAGCACGCCGAGCGGGTGCCCGGCGCTCCGCAAACAAACTTTAACGCCGCGCTCGCGCGACGCTTTGACCCCCGTTGATTTCAAATTCCAGATTTCAAATTGCACCATGAACACCACCGCTGACACCCCCACCGCCGACTTCACGCTCCAGGCGATGCTCCTCGCCTCGCTCGTCGGCAACGTCCTCGTCGCCTGGCTCCAGATCACCGCACGCAGCACGGCGCAGAAGCGCGAGGTGCGGTTCGAGGAGGAGTTCGCCAGCAAGGGCGAGGTGCGCGAGGTGAAGGAGCAGGTGCGCAGCATCGACCGCGACCTGCGCGACCTGCGGCAGTCCATCAGCGACAACGGCGAGAAGCGCCGCGTGGCCATCGAGGCGCGCGTCGAGCATGTCCGCTCGGACCTGGGCAAGAAGCTCGAGGTGCTGAGCGAGAGCGTGCAGGACCTGGCCGTGAGCGCCTCCGCCACCAGCTCGTTCCTCAGCGCCTGGAAGGAAAATCCCCCGTGGCGGCAACGCAACTGACCGTCCCTCATCCTCTCACTCTTACTCCTAATCCTCCGCCCGCTTTCCTATCAGCCCTCTCCACCCTATAAGTCCTATAGGCCCCCTCTTACTTATCATCCCTCTGCGCCCGTCCCGCGTCTGCGGTGCCTACCCTCCCTCCTCCCCATGAACCCTGAACTCACCGATGCCGAGCAGCTCGCGCTGCGCACCCTCCTCGAAGTCCTCGACGGCCAGCCGGCCGAGCTGGCGGAAGCCGGCTGGCACGGCCTCACCGAGGCCCGCCTCCAGGTGCGCCTGGAGCTGAAAGATTTCAACGCGCTGCGTGACCGCTGCATCGCCGAGCGCTGGGTGGTCGGGGCCAAGGCGATCACCGGGCGGATGCGCTGGGCGCTGAGCCCCGCGGGCCGAATCGCGCTGCAACAGCTTTGACCTGATGACACACATGCGCCCACGGACCAGAGAAATGCTTCTGCGCGCCGTTTCTTCTCCCGCTCCCCTCCTCGGAGGAGGGGAGCGGGCTGAGGTGAGACTTCACCGAACGAAATCTTCGTGCTGTGAGCCCCTGAACCCCGTGCCGGTGGCTTGCAGCCACCGCGTTGCGGGTGGACAGCTTGAAGCCGTTTCCTCTCCCTCTCCCTTCCTCAGAAGAGGGGAGAGGGATGGGGTGAGGGGTGCCGTTCGCCGACACGCCCCCGACCTGCACAGCTCTCCTCACCCGCATCCTTCGCGGTATTCCCTTCACACATGAAACCACCACCCAAACTCCGCATTCCCCGCTTGGGCAGGCCGCTGCCGCCGAAGACGCGCTTCAAGCAGTTGGTGCGCGGGATGCCCATCGAAGCCGCAGACGCCTTGTTCAAGCTCCTCGACACCATGTCGCAACCGGATTGGCGGGCGCATGTGGCGAAGACCTATGGCGTGGTGCTGCCGTTCAACCCCCAGGCTACTTCCTTGCGGCAGTGGTATCCGATGGAGCGGGCGAGCCTGATCGTGGAACGCACGGAGAACCAGTTGTGCGCCAGCGGCAAGTCCCCCGAGGAGGCTCGGCGCGAGGTGATCAAGACCGTGTATGCGCTCGCGGAGAAGCTCGCGGATCCGAAGCTGGTGCTGGCCACCATGGACCGGGATCTGAGCCTGGATGACAACAACCGCAAGGAGCGGGCATACGGGCTGGCGGAACGGAAGGTCAAGCTGCTCGAAGAAAAAGCCAGGACTGCGCAGGCGGAGAAGGAACCGCCGGACCAGGCCACGCACCAGGGCGGCCTGACCCCGGAAACCCTGCGCCAGATCGAAGCCGAAGCGGACCTGCTGTGACGTATGAGGAGCGGACCCAAAGATTCAGGGAAGACAAAGAGGGGGGAGGGACATCTGACGATGCGAGCAGGGGAGACTCAGTCCGCCAACAACCTCAGGAACTCCCCAAAGATTTGGGCAAGACAAAGATGGGAATGCCTGGGGCAGGCACGCCGCCTGACCCCGTCCCGGAGCGCGGGCGGCCCGCCCGCTTTGCGCGCACGGACGCGGAAACGGAACCAACCCTCTGCTGACACAGGCACGCGCAAAGCGGCCCGGAGTGCCGCGCTCCGGGGGCGCAGCGCCCCTGCGCCCCTGCGGCAAGTCACGTCCTCTTCGACCTTTTCCCTTCCTCATCTTTGTCCGTCCCAAATCTTTGGGTCCTTTCTGAGGTCTTCCCTTCATCCATCTCGCCTCTGCGCCAAGCGCCGCCTCTCCCATCCCCATCCTTGTCTTGCCCAAATCTTTGGGTCCCCCCTCTGATGCCTTCCCCGCGCAAATCCCCCGGCCGCGCCAAGTGCCTCCCCGCACGGGACGCCCTCATGCTGCCGTATCAGGTGCGCTGGGTGCGGGATGACGCGCGGCTCAAACTGTGCGAGAAATCGCGCCAGATCGGCTTCACCTGGGCCACGGCCTATCGCATCGTCAGCACCACCAGCCTCGCCGACGCACGCCATGACGACTGGATCTCCTCGCGGGATGAACTCCAGGCCCGGCTCTTCATCGCGGACTGCAAGCGCTTCGCGTCGCTGCTCCACATCGCGGCCAAGGACCTCGGCCAGCAGGTGGTGGATGAGGACCAGCACAGCGCGTATGTGATGGCCTACGCCAACGGACGGCAGACGCATTCGCTCTCCTCAAATCCCAACGCGCAGGCGGGCAAGCGTGGCCGGCGCGTGGCGGACGAGTTCGCGCTGCATCCCGATCCCCGCCAGCTCTACGCGATCGCGTATCCAGGCATCACCTGGGGCGGGAATTTCGAGATCATCTCCACGCATCGCGGCACGGCGAACTTCTTCAACGAGCTGGTCAACGAGGTGAAGCACAAGGGGAACCCGAAGGGCTTCAGCCTGCACACCGTCCGGCTGCAGGACGCGCTGGAGCAGGGCTTCCTGCACAAGCTCCAGCAAAAGCTCCCGGCGGACGACGCGCGGCAGCAGATGGACGAGGGCGACTACTTCAATTTCATCCGCGCCGGCTGCCCGGACGAGGAAAGCTTCCAGCAGGAATACTGCTGCAACCCCAGCGACGACCAGTCCGCCTTCCTCAGCTACGAGCTGATCCAAAGCTGCGAATACCCGCCCGGCGAGCGGTGGGAAGTCCCCCTCTCAACTCTCAACTCTCAACCCTCAACTCTCTTCGTCGGCGTTGACGTCGGCCGCGACCACGACCTCACCGTCATCTGGGTCCTCGAGAAGCTCGGCGACGTCGCCTGCACCCGCGCCGTCATCACGCTCGCGCAGGCGACCTTCGAGGCGCAGGAGGAGGTGCTCTATGCGTGGCTCCGGCTCGGCCAGGTGCGGCGCTGCTGCGTGGATCGCACGGGCCTGGGCCGGCAGTTTGCGGAGCGGGCCACGCAGCGGTTTGGCGCGGGAAAGGTGGAGGGCGTGAACTTCAGCGGACCGGTGAAGGAGGAACTCGCCTATCCGGTGCGCGCGGCTTTCGAGGATCGTTCGCTGCGCATCCCCAGTGACCCCGTGATCCGCGCGGACCTGCGGGCGATCAAGAAGGAGACGACCGCGAGCGGTCACCTGCGGTTCACCGCCGACCGTGGCCGCAATGGCCACAGCGACCGCTTCTGGGCCCTCGCCCTCGCCCTGCACGCCGCCAAGAGCCGCACCACCATGGGAGCGCTGGTGGGATGAGAACGAGGAGAAATTCCAAATGCCAAACTCCAAGCTCCAAAGCAGCTCCAAACTCCAAACTTCAACGGGCGCGGTCCCGGTCAGGCGCCCATTCCGATTGGAATTTGAAACTTGGAGCTTCCTTGGAGCTTGGATTTTGAAGCTTGGAATTTCATCGCCCAGTTCCTCCGAACTCATCAACCAACCTCATCATTCTGACCCTCCCCTCCTATGAAACTCTTCGGCTTTCACCTCTCCCGCCACGCCGCCCCCGTGCAAAAATCCTTCGCCTCCTCCGTCCTGGCCTTCCTGCGTGGCGATGACGCGGCCGACGGCTCGGGCGCGATGCTCACCAACGCCTTCGTGCAGAGCACCTGGGTTTTTGCCTGCGTCACCGCCATCGCGCGGCAGATTGCCAACACGCCCTTCACGCTCGCGCAGGGGTGTGGCCAGGGCGAAGTGAAACTCAAGTCCGGCCCGCTCACGCAGCTCTTCACCCGCCCGCATCCGCAGTTCACGCACTTCGAATTCTGGGAACTCATCGTGTGCTGGCTGCTGCTGCGCGGGGAGGTGTTCCTCGTGCCGCTGGATGCGCAGGGCGCGGTGGTGAATCTGGAGCACGCGGGCGGACGCGGCGCGCGGGTGATTGATCAGTTCGCGCTGCTTGATCCGGCGGGCTTCCGGCACCTGGTGTCGGACGGCCAGTTGCTGGGCTGGCGCTACACCAGCACGGGCCGCGAGGCCATGCTGCACACGATGGATTTGCTGCCCGGCGAGGTGATCCATCATCGGCTGCCGAACCCCTTCAGCATCTGGCGCGGGCTGGCCCCGCTGAGCGTCGCGGCGCTGCCCGCGCAGGCGGACTACGCGGCGAGCCAGTTCCACAAGGGGCTGATGCTGAACAACGCCGACACCGGCGTGATCGTCACCACGGAGCAGCAGCTCGACGACCAGCAGCGCGAGCAGATCATGGCCTCGCTCAAGGAGCGCAAGCGCAAGGCGGGCACGGCGGACCGGCCGCTCTTTCTCTGGGGCGGGGCGAAGGTGGACAAGCCGGCGTTGTCCTCGGCGGACATGGAGTTCCTCGAAAACCGGAAGTTCAGCCGGCAGGAAATCTGCGCGATCTACGGCGTGCCACAGGAGGTGATCGGCTTCAGCGAGGACGCGAACCGCAGCGTGGGCGAGAGCGCGCGGTGCAACTTCATCGAGCACACCTGCGTGCCGCATGCGCAGCGCCTGCAGGCGAGTCTCGCGCCGGTGCTGCGCGCGTTCGGGCCGGACCTGCACGGCTATTTCGACTTCGACTGCCTGCCCATCATGCAGGCCGCGCGGCTCAAGCGCGTGAGCACCGGCACGGCGCTCTTTGCGATGAGCGTGCCGTTCAACGACATCAACCGCGTGCTGGACCTGGGCTTCCCGGACTATGCGTGGGGGAACCAGGGGTATCTGCCGTTCAGCCTCCAGGCGGTCCACGCCAGCGGAGCGCCGGTCTCCGACCCGGCGAGTTCCAAACACCAGCGCGCCGGCGAGGAGAGCGCTCCGTCGGCGGGAGCGGCGGGAAGTCTGCGCGCGGCGCTGGCCGCCCTGGAGCGCGGCATTTATGCCGCTTCCGGCCCGACTGACCTGGGCACGTTGAAGCAGCCTGAAGGCCGCGCCCCGCACGTCTGCGCCGCCTCCGCCGAGTATGCCGCGAGCATTGCGGGAAGCGTGCGGAGCAAGTTGGGGAAGCTGGGGAAGTTTTTCCTCGGGCAGCGCGGTCGCGTGCTGGCCAAGCTGGAGCAGGTGCGGAAGCACCTCGGCGTGCCCGGCCGATGGCTTTCCGCCTCGGCCATCGGCAACGGTCAGTCATCCCTGCTCAGCCGCGCGGTGTCGGATGTGTTTGATGCGGAGGCAGAGAATGAACTGCTGCTGGCCGCGCTGAAACCCGCACTGATCACCGACCTCGAGTTCGGTGGCGCGCAAGTATGGCAGGAGCTGGGCCTCGGCGAGTTCCCGCTGGCACCGGACCTTGCGGCGGACTTTCTCCGCGTGCGCGGGCCGCGCCTGGCGGAGATCAACCACGACACCTTCATCGCCCTGAGCGGGGCGCTCGCGGAGGGTGCGCAGAGCGGTGAGAGTTTCGCGCAGCTCGCAGATCGCGTGCGTTCGGTCTTCAACGAAGCGGCGGGCGCACGCGCGACGGTCATCGCGCTGATGGAGACCAATTGCGCCGTGAACTCCGGGCGCTTCGCCGGCCTGCGGCAGGGCGGCGTGACCCACAAAGTCTGGCGCACCGCGGAAGGCGAGACCGCGCGCCCCACGCACCAGCAGGCGGGCGTGGCCTATTCGGAGGGCCTGCCGCTAGACGAACCCTTCGTGCTCGGCGAGCCCGGCCACGAGGAGCGGCTCCGGTTCCCGGGCGATCCGCAGGCCAGCACAGAACAGTCCTCCCACTGCCGCTGCCATGTGGCCGGCGTCGCCAATGCTCCAGGCGGTAATGCCCCAGGCAGCGCACTGCTCACCTGGGAAGAATTCCAGACGCGCACCGGTTCCAGGGCTGAAAGCCCGTCCGGTGACAGCCCGGGCTGGAGCCGAGCACCGCGAGGCGGAGGCCCGGGTTTGCGATGCAGTTCGTCACCGCCCTGAAAGGGCGGGACTCGGCACGGGCCGGCAAGCGTCCCGCCCTTTCAGGGCGGGCGTGTTTCGCGGCCAGGCGGCCCGGGGCTCCACCCCGGGCTGTCACCGGGCGGGCTTTCAGCCCTGCTTTGCCGGCCACGCACCCTCTCCCCTGAACCTGTGCCGGCGGCTTGCAGCCGCCGACCGTTGGTCGCAGCAGGACGAACCGGCTTCCAGCTCTCCACCCCCAACGCGGTGGCTGCAAGCCACCGGCACGGTTCAAGGGTTCTCAGCACGAGGCTTTCGTTCCGGGAATTCTCACCCAGCCTCTCCCGCTGGGGGGCGACGCAGTCCGGGCTCGACGAACCGGACGCGTCGTATCGCACTAAGACTGGCTACGATTCTCCCTCTCCCAGCGGGAGAGGGCCGGGGTGAGGGAGAGCGGCCACGAAGTTTTGCACCCTTCCCATTTATCAAACCATTTTCGCCGTTGAACTCCCCAAGGTCCACTAGCCCTACTTCGGCGCAGCCTCCGCCGCCTTTATTCCCAGTGCGATCGAGCCCTCCAGCACCCTCGGCGGGATGGCCAGCGTGGGGAAAAGCTTCTTCAACGCGGGTGTCATATGGACCAGGGCTTGAATCTCCGTCTCCCCAGTCTTCGCCTTGCCAAGGATGCGGAAGTGCGTGAGGGAGCCGGGCTGCGCGCTCTCCGGCAACGTCACCTTGAGCGTCGCGTTCGTGCCCTTTTCCTTGAGCGTCTCCCCACTAAGCTGCACGTCATTGAGGCCGGTGACGGCGAACGTGATCGGACCAGTGAAGTCCCGGCGCACAGCGCTGATCTTCAGGGTGAAGCTGCCGCCGGGCGAGGCGCTGACCTTCTCCACTTCCGTCTCCAGCGTGAAGCCACCGCGATTCAACAACTCGGCCTCAATGCGGTAGGCGTGCTGCGGGCCGCCGCGCCGGATGAGTTCGTCCACGACCAGGAAGTAGGTGCCGTCGGCGGGGATCGTGTTGGTCACCGAGCCTTCCCCGGCGTCGCTGGGAGTCGAGCTGGCGATGGCCGTGCCCTTCGTGTCGCGGAGCTGCAGCATCACCTCGCTCGCCGAGCCGATGCTGCGCGTCTGCGCGGTGAAGAGCACGCGCTGGCCTTTCTTCGCGGTGAACTTCCAGAAGTCGCGGTCCTTCGGCCGGAGCAGGCGTCCGTTCAAGCCGCCGGGCAGGGTGAAGGACGTGGCGGTGTCCGCGCTGTCATTGGGCTCCGTTTCCACGAACTCCGCCGTCGGGTTGACGAGCGCGGTGACGAACGTGGAGGACTTGCCCCCGGGAAACTTCGCGGAGAGCAGCAGGCTCTGGTCCTCCGGCGTGGCCGTGGCGGTGACGGGCAAAACCTTGTCCACCTGTGGACCGACGAAGGCGAAGGTCGCGGTCGCACCCGCCTGCACGGCGGCGGGGAAGGGCAGGCTCGCCAGCGGAAAATCACCGACGCGCAGGCGGAAGCGATACTCACTCCCGCCGCCAAAGCTGATGTCGCGCAGCTCGATGAAATAGTCGCCGCCCGTGGCGAAGACATGCGCCAGCCGGCAGTCACCACCGAGCCCGGACTCATCATCGCTGAAGGCCAGCTCGCGCCCATGGAGGTCCAGCAGGCGCAGCACCGGATCGAGCTTGGTGCCCAGCCGTTTCGCGACGGCCTCGATGGCGAGGCGGTCGCCGGCCTTCACCGTGACGCGGTAGAACTTGAAGCCGAGCGCCACGCTCGCGCCATCCACGGCCACCGGCCACGTCAGCGGCTGGGCGTTCGTGACACTGGTGTTGGTGCCCCGGTCCGCCACGCTCGGCAGGTCATCCACCATCAGCAGCAGTGGACTGGACACCCCGCTCACCGAGGCGACGCGCACGGCGTGGATGCCGACCGGCGTCTCGGCCGGCACCGCGAGCTGGAACTTAGCCGCACTGGCGTTGGTGGTGTTCGCAACCAGGACTTTCGCGCCGAAGCTGGTCCAGAGATTCGTCGCCCCGCTGAGGTTCGAACCGTGCAGGGTGAGTTCCTGCGACTGGCCGGGCTGTAGGGCGCCAGGGGCGGTGTGCGTGAGGCTGGGGCTTTGGGCGAAGCCGGCCAGGACGCCAGCCAGCAGGGCTGGCAGAATCGCGCGAACAGTGAGCACAGGCTGATTGCGCCGGACAACAGGCGCGCCCGGCAAGTTCATTCCGCCACTTCATGCCGGACGGGGCGCAAATCAGCTTTTGAGCACTGCGCCCGGCGGCGTGTCTCGCCAGGGCAATTGGTGGCCGCTCTCCCTCACCCCGGCCCTCTCCCGCTGGGCGAGGGAGAAGCTTCGCCGCCGTCCTGACTAATCCAAGCGTCCCTTTGCCAACCAGTGCGGACGGCGTTGCCCCCTCTCCCAGCGGGAGAGGGCTGGGGTGAGGGAGGGCGGCTACAAAGTGCAGACATGCGCCCTCCCGCTGGGCCCTGCGGATTCACTGCTCAAAACCTGATCTGCGCCCTGCCGGACGGCCTGGAGCGCGGCCTTCAGGCCGCAGAGACGGGAGCATGCCAGACGTGGTCCAAGCGCACTATTGCCCGCGCAGCTTTCTGCGGCGTGAACGCCGCGCTCCTCCGCAGCTCACTCCTCCCCATACTCCCCGCCGCCGCGCCGCTCCCACGCCCGCTTGGGCCGTTCCGGCGCGGTCGTGTCCACCTTCGCGTAATACGTCTCCTCGCCCAGCAGGTCATCCACGGCGCGCTGGAAGGCCACCGAGGGCGTGATCGCGTAGCGTACGTGCGTCTCGATGTAGAGCGGCGGCGCGTCCTGATAGCGGAAGCACAGGAAGAGCGGGCACTTGCCGCGATGCGCCTCCACCAGCGCGCGCGTGGCGTCGAGCTTCGCATCGTCCAGGTGCGCGGGGTAGAGGCGCAAATGCACCTGCCGGGTGAACTTCCGCGGCGCGTCCTCCAGCGCCATGATCTCGCTGGGGAAGAGCTTGGGCTTGTCCTCGTCGTTGTTCACTTCGCCCACGACGAGCAACGCCTTTCCGCTCACGAGGAAGTCGCGATACTTGTCGTAGTTCTCGTTCATCAGGAGCATCGAGAAGTTGCCCTCCAGATCCTCCAGCGTGACCATCGCGTAGGGCTTGCCGGACTTCTTGCTCATGCCCTGCTGCACCGCGCCGACCATCCCGCCGATGCGCGTCATGGTGCGCGGGGCCAGGGTCTTGGCGGTCGTCGAGTTGTGCAGGCAAAACCGTTCCAGCAGCGGCGCGAGCGGCGTGAGGGGATGGCCCGTGACGTAGAAGCCGAGCAACTCCTTCTCGTGCGCGAGCAGCTCGTGCTGCGGCCACTCGGGGAGATGCGTGGCCTTCTCGACTTCCTTCGTCACCGGCTCCTCCATCATGCCGAAGAGCGAGACCTGCCCGCGCGAACGGTCCGCCGCCGCGCTGGCCGCCCGGGCCATCACGCGGTCGAGCGCCGCGAACATCGAGGCGCGCGGCTCGCCGAAGGAATCGCACGCGCCGCACTTGATGAGCGCTTCGAGCGTCTTGCGCCCGACGGTCCGCGAGTCCACGCGCTCGCAGAAATCCGTGAGACTGGTGAACTTCCCGCCCTTGTCACGGGCTTCGATGATGCCCTGCACCGCGACCTCGCCCACGCCCTTGATGGCCGCCAGCCCGAAGCGGATTGCCCCGGGCGATGCTGGTTGCTGGATGCCGGATGCTGGATGGGCAGCGGGTGAGTTCGTGACACCATCGGCGTTGGCAGCCTTTGCCCCCTCACCCTGGCCCTCTCCCCCTATGGGGGAGAGGTGATTCGCGCGCGGTGCCCGGCTGCGCGCGGGATAAAAGAAAGCCTGGCCGTCGTTCACGTCCGGGGGGAGCACTTCCACGCCGAGGGCCTTGGCTTCATCCAGGACGATCTTGAGCTTGTCCTGCGTCCCCATGTCGTTCGTCATCATCGCGCTGAGGAACTCGACCGGGTAGTTCCCCTTCAGATACGCGGTCTGATACGCGACGATGGCATACGCGGCGGCGTGCGACTTGTTGAAGCCGTAGCCGGCGAACTTCTCCAGCAAGTCGAAGATGGAATTCGCCTTGGACTCGGGGATGTTGTTCCGCTCCTTCGCGCCCTTCACGAAGAGCTTGCGGTGCTGGGCCATCTCCTCGGCCTTCTTCTTGCCCATCGCGCGGCGCAGCAGATCCGCGCCGCCGAGCGTGTAGCCGGCCAGGATCTGCGCGGCCTGCATCACCTGCTCCTGGTAGATGAGCACGCCATAGGTCTCCTTGGAAATGCTCTCCAAGAGCGGGTGCTCATACACGATCTCCACCTCGCCATGGCGGCGCTTGATGAAGTCCGGGATCAGGTCCATCGGGCCGGGACGGTAGAGCGCCACGAGCGCCGTGATGTGCTCCACCGAGCCGCTCTTGA
>CAZOCL010000031.1:0-31827 GCA_964578245.1 uncultured Klebsiella sp.
TGATTCGCGCTAGTTGCCCGAGTAGGAGTAGGTGATGAAGTAGAGCTTGATGTCGGTCACTGTTTGAATGAACCGGCTCAGGCCTTCCTTTGAATCTGACAGCAGCGAGTCGGCCGGGATCACCAGCTTCCATTGCGTGTTCCAGACCGAACGGCCCACGAGCCGACGGTTGGTGAATTGCGAGAACTGCAGCGAGGTTCCCAGATAGGGATTGGTCGAGAACTGGCCGGCCGAATCCACCGGACGGAAGGCCTGATGCTTCCGGACGGTGAACAACGGCTCGGTCAACGAGTCGGCAGACTGGTAGAAGTTTTTGCCCGAGAAGCCCGAAGCCCCAATGTTGAACGGCAGCGGAATCGCCACGTCATCCACCGACCAGGTGCGCAACTGGCTGGTGTCACCCAGCGGCGGGCTGCGCATCGTGTCCACCCCCACCGGAATGAGATAGACGTATGCCGTGGCCATGAGCGCCTGCGGGTCCAGGTAGGACAGGTTGGGATCACTCGTATAGTTTTCCCCGGGGAGGTTCATGCCCTTGTAGCCCTCAAAGGCCACGCCCACGGCATTCAGCTTCGTAGCAAAGGAACTGCGGTGGAAGGCGGAGTCGCCCGCCGCGGAAACCTGGCCGAACAAATTCTGCCCGGGATTGATGGCCGTGCTGAAGGTGATGATAATTCCCGGCACCGGCAGACCATCGCCCCGATCCGCCTGCTGGCAGTAGCGGCGCACGTCCGAGTCATCCAAAATGTTCTCCACCGTGCTGCGCTGGAGATAATCCTGCCAGACGGAGAGTCCGTTGGTGTCGGGCAAAATGCGCAGGTTCCCGGTGCGCAGCGAGGCCAGCGTAGTGTAAACATCCGGCGAGTTGAACCCGAGCCGGCCCTTGAGCACGTCGAAGTCCGTCTTCATCTCGGCCAGTGCGCTGGAGATGCCGGGATCGCCGGTGTTGCTGCCGGCAAATTGCGGCTCGCCGTTCCGGACCACGCCGAGGGCGCGGCTGTTGATGATCCGGCTGATGAAGGCCTTGCCCTGGTCTGTGCCCAGCAGACCGGTCTCGTAGTCGTAGGCATTGGCGGCGAGCAGGCCGTAGCGCGAGGCGAGATCGAAGAGCGTCTTGTAGCGCTCCAGCTTCTCACTGCGGAAGAGGCGGAAGGCCGCATCCCGGGTGCTGAACCCGCCAATGATGGCCGCCGTGCGCTTCCGCGCGATCTCACGGGTTTGCTGGATGCGGTTGCCCTGGGCGATGAGTGCAGTGACCTTGCGCTGGGCATCGTCGTAGTTTTGCAAGGCTTGATTGATGCCGTAGGCGGACTTCTGCACTTCGATCAGCGCCTGCTCCAGCTCGTTAATCGCCGCCCGGTTGTCCTCCGTCTGTTCGATGGGCTTGATCTGGCCATACTGGACGCCGAGGGCATCCGCCTGGCTCTGCGCAGAGCGGGCAGCCGCCACCGTCTTGCGCGCGATGTCAATCGCCGTCGTGCTGTTCTCCACCGCCACGGTGGCAGCTTTGAAAAGCCCCCGGCCCACCGAGGTCAAGTCTCCGCCGGCGGACAACCCCGCGATCAACGAGGTGGGCAACGAGGTGGAAGCAGCGTCCGCCGCCAGCTTGTAAGCTTCCGAGATGCCATTCTGCACCATCCCGAAGATTTCCGCCGCCTTCTCGATCTTGTCGATGATCTGGTCGGCTTCATCCAGCCCCTTCGTCAACGCATCCGTGTCCGCCACTGCCTGCACCAGCGCCTGACGCATACGGATCATGCCGTCCAGCGATTGCTTGGCCCGGACGCTGTTGTCCAGCGCCTGGAGCAGCGCCGCCCGGGCATTGATCGACCCCGAGATGGCCTGCTGAAGCTGACCGGGACTCAGACGCTTGCCGGTCCAGGTCGACGGCTTCCCGAAATAACCATGCGAGTTCAGGGTGTATTCCACGTAATCCGTGGAACCCCGGAGATCATTGCCGCTGCCATCGTCGTTTAACTTCAGGAAGTCGAAGCTCTCCGCCTTGGCCTGCAAGCCCGAGACCCAGCCTGCCGGGAAGTTCTGCACGTCCAGGCGATACGTCTTCGTGCTCGCGGGTTCGAGGATGCCGGGGAAGGTCAGTTCCGGCGTCTCCACATACATGTAATGGAAGAGGTCCGGTCCGGCATAGTCCTGGATGTAGGTCTTGCCGGGTCCGAGATCATCGGGGTAAGGCGTGCCATAGAGCTCGATCAGCGCGTTGGTAAACGCCAGTTCCTGCTGTGAGTTTTGTGCCTGCACGTCCGCCAGCGAATCGCCCTCGGACCGCATCAGGCGCGTGATGTCCTTCGCGTCGTCGAAGGCCGCCACCGCATTGTTCAGCGCCAGCTTGGTGCGCTCATAGACCTGCTCGAAGTGTGTCTTCGGGTCGCTGCCGATCAACTGTGCCGGATTAAGATCGAAGGCGATGCTGCCCTGCGTGATGCCCAGCGGAGACAGCCGGCCTTCGGCATTGTCCAGCGCCGCCTGCAGATCCGTGGCCGTGGCGACCAGTTCGTTGAGTTCCGGCACCGTGGTGCGGTCCACCTTCTGGATGCCCTCGTGGCTCGGGTCGGGGTCCACGTCCGGCAGGAGTGCGTTGCCGACCACCCAGTTGACCAGCGCCCCCTGCAACGTGCGCGACGCCCATTGGTCAACGCCCCACTCGCGGACGATGCTCACCACGTTCGTGCCATCCGTCACCGTGCGGGTGGAGACCCGGTTGGTGGCGAAGGAGTCCCAGCTCGTCGCCGGGCCCGGCACGTAGTATTTACGCCAGGTGAGATCAAATATCTTCCGGCCCGTGCTGGCTACGCCAGCCGCAGCGGCGGCGAACTTGCGCTCGTCCATGTAGCCCACGGTCACCGGCAGGCCCAGCACGGTGACGGCCTGCACACGGGGCACCCAGTCGAAATTCGGGTTCATCAACAACGAGTGATACCCCTTCAAGGATGAGAGGTAATGACCATAGGCGTCCCCATGGCCCTGAGGATACAGAATGGCGGCGTCCGCAGCGTTTGCGCTGCCATCGGAATTCTGATCCAGGATGTTGTAGTTCAATGCATAGATGACTTCGCCTGAGTCAATGCCGCCGGTGTAGTTCCAGACCAGCCGGTTATACACGGGAGCCGACTGCACGCCGGGCAGCGCCACGTCATCGCGGCCCTGGAGCAGCGCCAGTTCCTCTTCGAGCAGCGTCGGCACCTGGCCCTTGAAGGAGAACAGCGCCGTGGCGATGTCACCATACGTGTGGTCCTTCGTGCCGATGCCGATGGTCGGGTTGTCGGCGTCATCGGCGGCCTCGTCGCCCAGGATCTTGTAGAGGTCGCTGATGTAGCCCGCCGCCAGCAGTAGCGAGTCGTTCGCCGGACCATAGTTGATGCCCGCATTGATGCTCAGGTTGCGCGCGCGGTTCAGGACGGTCTCATAGATCTCGATCAGCCCATAGCTGTTCAGCGCGTCCTGGTTGAGCGCAATGTCACCTTCGTAGCGCTTCCCCGCCTGCGTGAGCATGCTTGCGCCAGTGTTCACGGCATTGTTCGCCAGATCAGACGTGCGCTGGTTGAACGGATTGATGCCGTCCAGCACGCGCTTGACGTAGCCCCCCGCGAACTGCGGTGCCGTCCAGTCCGACCAACCGCGGTAAAGGTAAAGGGGGTGGTTCGTGTTCGTGGGCCGATAGCGCATGACCAGCCAGTTGTCCGACAGGATCAGGATGCCGCTTGCGCCCAGGGTGTAGCGCTTGATGTCCGTGCCGTTCGTCAGCGGCTGATAAAGGCTCATGGATGCGTCGGTCACCGGCGGGAAGCCATCCACCGGCGGGGCGATCTTCCACTCATATTCGTATTCCGCCGTCTTGCCGGCGAGGTCCGCCGTGTGCTCGAACGTGATCAGCTCACTGAGCGGGTTGTCCGAAGGAATCACCTTCACCTCGCCGGGATACAGTTCGCCGGCCACGCGCAGCACATACATCGAAACGGGTTCCGAGGGCGGCGTGAAGGCGTCGCCGTTGCCCACGATGACCGTGAAGTAGCCCTGCCCCGGTCCGGCCGCGCTCAACGCGTAGCTGTCCACCGGGGTGTTCTTGTTGGTGATGGCCACCAGATCCGCCGCTCCCCGCGACACAGTCCAGGCGGGGTTGACGATGAACTGTCCCGGGATCGTTGGGTTCTCGTAGAAGGTGTCCACGCTCACCGCCAGCGCCGCCACGGCGTTGTTCCACTTCGTGCTGTCCGGGTCCGTGGCGGGACAGAGGTTCTTGACCGTGGTTAGATCGGAACCGGTCAGGAGGTTGAGTTGCAGGTATTTCTCGCCGGTCGGCTCGTCCTTGAATTCCCCCTTAAACACCAGGCTGCCTTTGGCGGACAGGTTCGGGTCGTAGAAGAAACGGTTGGCCAGATGCGGCGGGAGATTTGGAAAGTAGGTCTTCCCCTGATAACCCCGTGCATAGACTCCTGCCGGCAGTTGGGCGAGCCCGTCGTTCGCATTGGTCTTCAAGGCGAAGGTCTTCTGCCGGGTGGGATCGTGCAGCGTCACCGCCGCGTTGGTGCCCCGCACCACGTTGGTTGCGATGGCCTGCTGGTAGATCACCAGCGCACTGCTCTGGCCCCGGATGGCGGGAAGGCCGTCCTTCGCCACAGTAAGGGTCTGGCCAAACGCCATGGAGAGCGGCGTGCCCGGCCAGACCGGCCGATACACGATGGGCAGCGCCTCCGACGCCGGGGAATCGCCCAAATTGGAACCGGAGTTCGCGGGGGGGCGCAAGTAGGGGACAATTGTGCCATTGGTCGGGGGTGTCGGGTGACCCGGCCAGGCGAACCCGTCCTGCGTCTTGTAATAGAACCGCATCGCGAAGGTGTTCGTATTCGTCGCGGGCTGGCTTAGATGGGGTGGCCGTCCGGTGAACGTGTTGGTCGTGCCGGTATAGGTGTTCGTGCTGTTGATCGACAACCGCCCCTGCGCGTTCTTCCCGCTGATGAAAGTGAAGGTAACCCCGGCCTGCGAGCCATCCCCATCCGTAATGCTGAGCTGGTAAGCGCTGCTGCTGTTGGCGGTCCAGGCACCGTAAACGGCCAGCCCGTCCGGGAGTGCGCCAAAGGTGATCCCGGCGGGCAGCGCCGGGGAAACATTGAACACCAGCGAGTCAATCCGCCGCGAAGTGTGAATGTAATTGGTGGAGGGCGTGTGCAGCGAGCCGCTGCCCACCACGCTGTTCGTGAAGCCATCGCTGTTTGTGACACTCGCTGAGTAAGTGCCCGCTCGAAGTGCGGGCAGACCCGCGTGAGCGCCACGCATCACCCAGAAACCGTTCTTGCGGTCGCGATAAGTGAACGAGGTGTAGTTGCCGAACTGGCCGTTCGTTTCGCTGCTGCTCCAGCCCGTCGGCAGGTCACCGCCGCTACCCGAGGTCTCGGAGTTGTAGTTGGTGACGTAGATGTTGGTGCTCGTGGCCGTGAGGTTCGTGAGCGTGGCCAGTGGCAGCGGGATGATGGGCAGCGGCATCGGGGCTTGCACCTGTTTGCCCGCCTCGACCACGTAATCGAACACCAGCGTCGCGGTCTCGCGCAGCACCTTGAACGGGCGCAACGCTGGGCGGCCATCGGACTCGGTATAATCCAGCAACACGTAGGACCGGGAAGAGAAGGTGGCGCTCACGCCCGAGAGCACGGCCGGAACGGTGCCTGCCGTCAGATTCAGATCATCGCGCAAGGCATAGGCCTGGCCACCGATCATGAGGGCGTGCTCCTCGTTCGGGTTGTAGCCCACCTGCGTCGGATCGTTCTGTGTGTAGATGGTCCCCTTTGCCTGGAGGCTGGCCAGCCCGCCACTACCAGCATTGCCCGCCAACACGATCTGAGTCGCGTTGTCCGGCCAGACGAGGGAGTAGCGGCCAATGACCGAGGGCCAGTAAATCGGGTCGAAGCCATTTACCGGGTTCTTCACCGTGTTGGTCGCATTCTGCCGGAACCACCACACCTCCAGCGTGTTGGTCCCTGGAATGGCATTCACCGGGATGATCGCCCCGACGTTGGCCTTGGTAAAACCATTGGCGAAGGGGTCAATATACGCGCCGGGGTGGAAGGAGGTCCCGCTGCTCTGCAGGAGGTAGCCTGCCGCGTAACTCCCGGTGCTGCCCAGTTCCCCGGACGGCGCATTGATCCGGTCACCCACATAGGCGGTGGCCTGCACGTAGCGAGGATAGGCAGGCTGGCTGACCGGCGTAGCGGCTCCGGGAGTGCCCGTGACCACCGAGCCAGACGGCAGCGAGACCAGATCCCGGTTCAGCTTGCCGCTCGAGTCGTAGGCAAAGGCACTCGCTTCGTTGAAACCGTATTGCAGTTCAAGCCCAGTGGTGCCGGCGGGATAGTGGACGGTCAGCCCTTCCAAAACCTGGCTGACCGAGCGAGCCACCGACCAGAGGCGGAACTCATCCAACGCCAAACCGGCGGAACCAATCGTGCCCGTGGTCATCGTCCCGCTGACGGCAGTGGTCGCCGGCAATTGTCCCACTGACACGCCGTTAAGATAGAGCGCACTTCCCGTGGCATCGCCGGCGATCGCCACGTGGGCCCATTGGTTCAGCGGCACCGACACGCCAGTGCTGCCGGCGGGTCGGGCGCGCGAGCCGCTCGCGATGGCAAACCCGGTCAGGGTGGCGTTGTTCTGCGGGTTGTTGGACACGAAGTTCACGAAGTTGTTCGCGTAACCACCATTGCCTTTGGTGAAGGTGTAAATCGGAGTGGCGGCACCATTCGCGTAAACCTCGATCTTGGTGACGCCGACGCCGTCGAAGGGATTGCCGTCGGTGGGATCGCTGCAGACGATGTCAATGTGTCCATTGGTCCGGGAGGTGGACGACCAGTTACCGGGGCTGGGGCTGCCTTGGTCCACACTTCCATCAAAGGCCTGGACTCCGCCGCTTTTACGGAACAGAAAGCCAAAATGCTCGCCCCCGGAGTTGACGCTCACGCTCTTGTTGCCCGACGACATGCCGAGATCCACAGCCGTCCAATTGTCCGAGTCTGGATTGCTCTCAAAATCAAAGCTGATGACCACGCCGCCCTTGGACAAGGTGCCGCTGTAATTCTGGTCCACGACCTTGACCGACCCGTTGGGCAGCGAGATTTTCGTTGTGTTGTTGGTCAGCGCCACTGGCCCATCACCCTGGGCGGTGAGGGTCAGGGAACTGGGCTGGCCGCCGACATCAAAGGCAAACAACTGCGCGAAGTTCGTGCGCAGATACACCCAGGACTCCACGGTGAAGGACTGGTTGTTGAACGCAAGCGCGGCGGGGAGCGCAACCGCGCCGCTCGTCAGGTTGAGGAACGCGCCGCGGCCAGGCACCGGGCCCGGCACGCTAAAGTCCAGCGCACCGGTCACCACGTTCAGCGGCTTGAGCTGGGAATCGAGCACGGAGAACACGCGCTCAAAGGCAACAGTCGTGCCCGAACTGAAGCGCAGCAGCGTGCGATGGGTGGGCTGGCTTACATCCAAGAAGGTGTAGAAGCGCGCGCTCTCGTCCAGCGTGGCCCGCGGAAAATCCAGGGCATCCTGGAATTGGATCGTAGGCGAGTTGTTGGCCGAGAGCTGGACGGCCGTCAACGAGGCGTTGGTGGCCGAGGTCACCAGCGGACGCACATAATGGCTGTATTTGGCCGGATCCTCCGGCCAGACCTGCTTGTAGCGATTGAAGACCAAGGGCCAGCGCAAGCCCACGACGCCGGCTTCCAGCCAGTGCACCAGCACATCATTCGGGTTCTGGGTCAAGGCGGCCGAATAGTATTCGGTGCGGCCACTGTTCCCGGAGGTGTCCTGATATAGGAGGGCGGTGTTCAACGTGGCCTGCAACGGGGAAGGAAGCAGGGCGGTGTCCGACTGGCCATTGGCATAGGCCGTGAGCTTCTCCCCCAGTTCGTTGGTGAGCGACTGGGCGGCCGGCTGCCGGAACACGTCCACAATCTCGTAGCCCAGGAACTCACGCGCGCCGGAAGGGGTAGTGTCCCCGAGCAGTTCCATGAACACCCGGCCCTCCGCGTTGTAGGCGAGGATGAGCCCCTGGCCGGGGTCATACCAGACCGTGCGCAGTTCCTGGAGGGTGGCATTGGTGGTGCCCGCCCCGGCCGTGGAGTAGCCATCATTGAATTCCGCGGGCACGGTCTGCGGCAGCGCCGGATTGTAAACGAAATTGACCACACCCACGCTGGCCGCCGGCACGGACACGGACTTGCCCGTCCCGGCAAAGGACTTCTCGGTCCAATACAGCTTGCGGGGCGTCTTCACGGCCGAGCCGGACACAACATAGGCCGCATTGGTCAAGGCGTAGTCCAGCCCGCCGATGGTCACTTTGTTGGTGATGGTCGTGCCGGAATCAGCCTTCCGCCAGGTCACCTGAATCGGGCCCGGCACGGTGGCGAAGACCTGCCGGGCATTCGGGCTGTAGTAATACCCGGCGCTTGTGAAAACGCCATTGGTGTAGGGCTCAGGATTCCAGTATTGGGCCGGGGTGGTGTTGGTCAGCAGTGAGCCATATTCGTCGGTGCCCGGCGGGGCAATGATGGAACCAAAGTAGAAGGAGACGGTTTGCGAGAAGGTGGGGGCACCCGCCTGGAACGAACGCAGCACCAGAGTGGTGGTGCCGCCCGTCGTCACCCGCGGCAGGTTCAGGCTGACGGCATTTTGCTCGAAGCTCTTGCCTACCTGGAGCGCTGCGTTGGTGTTGGGGACAACTATGGCCCCGTAGGACACCACGCCCTGAAACTGACCGGAAGTGCCCCCGGATGGAGCGCGACCATCGGTGGCGGGTGGGGAGTTGGTCGAGGCTTTACCGGGTGCGCCGCGGGCCGAACTGTAGTTGATGCCACGCTGGTAGTTGGTCGCGTAAAGGACCGCGTTCTGGTCCAACTGCACGAGGTCCGCAGCGGCGGGCTGGGCCCAGCACGCCAAGACAACGGTCAGCAGGCGGAAGAGCCATTTCATAAGTCGGGAGAGAGGAGACATGGGGGAGCAGGCCACCGTGCACACCGGATCAGCGGTGGATTCAGCGGACGGGACCGGCCGGGCTGCCGTTCGTCGGGAGTTCAGCGGCGGGACGCCCGTCTTTGCGCGGCTCGGCCAGGCGGGTGAGCAGCTTCTTCACCTCCACCAGTTCGCGTTCGAGCACGTCCAGTTTGGAAACTTTCAGCTCGAGCTCAGCAATCCGCGCCTCGCTCTTGCGCAAGGCCTCCACTTGTTTGGCCAGTTCCTGCGTGGCGGAGACGTTGAGCATGGCGATGGCGTCGTATTCCACATACCGGAAGTCCTTCACTTGCCGGCCATAGACGAACACCATTTTGGCATCCGTGATCAGCCCCGTTCGAAAGCCGGTATCGTTGGTCTCCAACACCTCATGATCCACTGGCCTGTCGCCGACGAGGAGCCGCACCCGGTCGCCCACCTTCAGGTCCGTCTTCAGTGTCAACCAGCCGTTCTCGAAAGCGGCATCCTGGCGGATGTCGGGAATGTAGCCGCGCGACTGCGAAATGGCCTGCGGGTAAACCTTCTCCACTTCCTGCGCGATGAGCTTTTTTTGCACTTTGGCAGACACGGTGCGCCCCTCTTTAAGCCGGTAATCCGTCACCTGCAGTGCCAGCAGGGTGTTCAAATCCTGACTTCCCAGGGAACGGCCCAGCACATCTTTGATACGCTCATCGGAACGCACGGAAGAGAACTGGCAATAGATCCCGTTATCGAGGTAGAGATCAGCGCCGTTGAGAACCAAGTCATCGCCATTGTAGATGAGTCTCGCACCATAGTCCGTGTTCCCGCCCACAATCTTGAAGTCTATATAAGGTTGCCCTCCAGCCGCCGCCACCACTTCAATGCTCGTGTTCACATTGCCGTTAGGTCCCATATGAACACCCTGAACAGTGACATATCCATCGTAGGGGCCGTTCGCGGTTACCGACAGGGGCGCCGAAGGAGAAGACGTTCCAATGCCGACCTTGCCGGTGAAATTGGCGTTGCCACTCACCGTCAGCTTGTTTGCCGGCGTGAGCGTGCCGATGCCCACGTTTCCGCTGTTGTCCATGAACATCGTCGAGGTGCTGCCGTTGTTGCGGAGGTTGAAGCCACTGCTTCCGTAATTCATATAGGTGATATTATCGGTATCGCGTGGAACGAGGAATGTCTCATAACCGCCCGCCGTATTCTTCGCCTTGAGAGACTTGGAATTATCCAGTAAGATGCCCCCGCCGGATAACTGGAAATCTCCTCCCGCTACGTGAAACTTGGAGCCTGGGATGGTGCCGATGCCCACATTGCCAGAGCCATCAAGGCGCATGCGCTCGGTGATGGCGTTTGCCGTGGACACTTCGCCAAAGACGATGCCGCCGCCGCCGCTGCCGCGCTGATTGAGCAGGTAACTCATGCCGTTGTAACCGTCTTTGTTCCACTCAAGATAAGCACCTTGCTGCGCATGGGAAGTGATCGATGACGCGGCGAAGAGGGAGTAACCCAAGATGTTGCCCCCGGCAGTGATGTTGCCACTGGCACCTAGATTGCTTACGTTGACGTTGTTGCCATTGATGGTGCCCCCGACCGTGAGATTGCCGCTGCTGATCGAAAGGGAGTTAGTGCCGTAAATGGGGTCCAGCAGCTCCGTGGCGCTCTTGGCGAGCATGGCGTATGGAGCGGGCAGGAAGCGCAGGCGCGGCGCGATGGTCGCGCCATCAGCGTTCAGTTCCAGATAGCGATCCGAGGCGCCCGGCCCCGTGAAGACGGCACTAAGATCGGCGCTGAACGGGTCGCTTCCCACGGCGTTGCCCTGGCCGAGCAGCGCGCTGAAGTAGCCCTTGTCCACGGTGACGATCTGCTGCGAACTCCACTTGAGCGTCCCCCCGGCCGGCGCGTCGTAAATCCGAAGGATGAGGGTTTTGTTCACCGGAGCCGTGTTGCCCACCGGCACGCCGCTGCCGTCGGTGAGGAAGCCCTGGTAAGTGAGCTGCGTGGGAGGTTTGCCACTGGACTGCGCCAGCGAGTGGCTCGCGGCGAGCAGCAGGAGCCCGGTGCCGAGCAGACCAAGGAGGACAGAGGAGTTTCGTTTCATAACTGGAGCGGTGGCCACTGAGATTGAGTGGCGGAAAGCATTCATGGGGTCGTGAGGGTGGCGATCGGGCTGATGAGCTGCAGCGTGAAGGTTCCGCTGAGGGAGAAATTCCGGCTCGCGCTGCCCTGTGCGCCGAGGGTCATGGTTTCCGCATATAGGCCGGTCCGGCTCTGGGCGGAACTGGTGAGGGAGTTGAAGTCGGTGCCCGGAGTCGTGAAGGTCAGCTGGATCGTCCGCTTGATGTCGTAGGACTCCACCCCGCGCGGCTGCACCGTTTTGAATTTGGCATCCAGATTGTCGTGGTCGGGATGAAAGGTGTGCAGGAACGGATTGCTCATCTGGTCATTGTAGAGCTCGTTCACGGTGAAGCTCAGCACGTAGCCGGGGCTGAAGAAGCCGGTCACGCCCCAGGGCGCGTTGGTCCGGGAGAAGGGCAGATGCGCGGCGGTGATGCGGCGAGCCGAGGCAAGCTGCGCAGGATCCAGCAGGCTCTCGCGGCTGGCGATCACGGTGTTCGTGCTGTTGAGGCCCTTCCCGATAAAGACATGCTGGAGCAGGCTGGCCCGGTTCGTGGCGGAGAGGTGCAGGATGAGCCGCAGCGGGAAGTTGCTGGCCACCTTGGCCAGGTTGGTGTTCACGCCGGTGGTCAGGTAGAAACCGCTCTGGGAGATCACCAGGCCGGAGGCCTGATCCACCGTGTAGCTGGCGAAGGTGCGGCTCAGGGTGTAGATGGCCCCGCCCTTCACCACGGCCACCAGCCGCGTGCCATCGCCCGAGGAGGCGATGTCATCCCAGTCGCGGGTCTGATCCCGCGCGGCCCAGGTCGCCCCCGCATCATCGGAAGTATAAAGCTTGCCGCCCAGGACCGTGGCGGCGAGGTGCTTCCCATCCGCAGAAGTAGCCACCGAGTTCCAGTTGTTGGTGGTCGCCCGCGCCGTCCAGCTCGCCCCGGCGTTAGTGGAAGTGTAGAGCAAGCCGGGATTGACTGCGGCGATCAGGTTGGTGCCACTGGCCGAAGAGGCTACGGCGGACCACTTGGCGGAAAAGGCCTGGGTGCGCCACGTCCCTCCGCCATCGGAGGACAAGTAGATCTGACCAGGATTGACGGACGCGACCAAATTGGTGCCATCCATCGACATCGCCACGCTGCTCCAGTTGAGGGGGCCTGCATTGGTGCGTGCCAGCCAGTTCGCTCCCCGATTCACCGAGGTGTAGAGCGCACCGCTCGCGACCGCCGCCAGGACGTTGCCATCCGCCGAAAGAGCCAGCCCGACCCAGCCATTAGTGCCACTGGCCGTGGCGGCCCAGTTGGAGCCGTAATTCGAGGAGAGGTAGATCGCGCCATTGAAGACCGTTGCCGCCATCACGCTGCCATCGGCAGAACAAACCAGCTCCGCCCAGCTCCGGTTGGTATCGCGCACGGTCCAGTTCGTCCCGTAATCCTGTGAAACATAAAGTGCCCCGTTGGTGGCCGCGGCGGCCACCAGCGTGCGACCATCCGCCGAGGACGCGACGGCAGAATAGACCCGGGAGACGTTGGTCTCATGAGCCACAAAGACGGCCCCGGGCGTTTCCACGCCGTTAGGGGGGAGGCCGGCGGCGGAGGCGGCGGTGTTGATTTGAGTTGTCTGGTCGGTCTGCGTCGTGTCCACCTTCGCGTAGGTCTTCAGATACTCGCCCACCTTGTTGACGGTGGCCGAACCCACCCACAGGCCGGAGGCGCTGGGCACTGTGGCCGAAACGGGGATGTCGGTCTGCTGCAGACCGCCGGTGTCCGTGATCCGGAAGATCCCTGCGTAGAGCGACCCCGCAGCCCCGGTCATCAGGGTGCGGTTCAAGCCCAGCACGACCTGCAGTTCCGACCCGGCCTGGCCCTGCGGCGCGAGGGTGAGCTGCTGCCCCGCCAGCACGGCGTAGTCGTAGTTCAACGTCGTCGTGCTGAGTTCACCACGCACCAGCAACTGCGGCATGGCCACGATAAGTGTCTGGTTGGTTGGAGGCGTATCCGATGCGACCAAGCTGAGCGTGACGGTGCGGCTGCTGGCAGTGACGTTCTTGAGCCGGAGGCCATAGGTTCCCAAGGTGTCTCGATATTGGATGCCCGCAGTGTTCTGGAGCGACACCTCCACCGGGCCGTAATAGTGGTTGTAGTAATTGGTGCTGCCCCGGACCCAGAAGGCCTGGCCGCGCGTTACTGGCGTGGTGGAAGCGGTGAACGAGACCACCTCGACGGGGTTGGTCGGGCCCAGATTGCCACCCCCGTAACGGAAAGCATGGGCCTGATTCTGGAGAGTTTTCGACAAGTCCAGACTGGGGGCTGGCGTCAGATAGGTCGAGAAGCTCGGGGCCGCGTTGCTGGGCGTGGGGAACCCCAGAAAGTTCAAACCGGTCGTGGTCCATTGATAGGTCGGCGGCACCGGTCGCCCCATCACGGACCAGACAAAATCATTCGTATTCCGGTTGTTGACCAGATAAGCGCCGTTGCCGACCAGGGCCGTCAGCGTGTCCGTATCGCCCCGGGCGCTGGTCCAGACCGCCCATTGACTGCTGGCCACCGAGTTGGTGTAAGGCGAGTCCACGAACTGGATCGTGGAAAACGTCGGCTTCCACAGCCAGATTTCCGCCACCGGACCGTTTGCGTCGGGCAGAAGTGAGTCCAGGGTCACATAGGAAGCGTCGACATGGGTGAAGATCGCGTTCCAGCCCGGCTTGAGCGTGAAGGTCTGCTTGAGCCATTGTGCCTGCAAGCCGGTGGCGGAGAGCAGGAGCAACAGGAACGACCCGATCATTCCGTTGCGCGCCGAGAACCAGCCGTGCGCGACCATGGTCACCAGCTTGCTCGAAGGAGCCGGGCAGGAGTCGGGCAGGCTGGTGGTCATGGATTGCGAGGGCAAAATGGGGAGTTACCGGGGACGCGGCAGTGAATCATGAGTGTGCCCTCACTGCCCGGGAAGGGGCGACGGGAGGACTGGTGATCGAATCTGACATCAAAAACGCGGCGAGTTTTCCACCGAGTATCAGCGCCTCATTGAATGCCAGATCCCATCCACTGGGAATGCGCCGAAACACCTAATCTCGGCCATCATCCATTGCGCGCGCTCCGAAAGCGCTGGCTACTTCGCCCCCAGCGGTTAGGTTGGATGCGGCAGATGAAGGCATTCCTCACCAACACCGCCGGGAAAAGGTTTCCGGTGACTGGCACCATGATCATTGGGAGGACTGCGGACTGCACCGTCCGGCTGAAGGGACGCCAAGTCTCCCACCAGCATTGCTCGATCGTGCGCTCGCCCGGGGCTGGCGATCTCCTCGTGGATCTGAACAGCTCCGAAGGCACCGAACTCAATCAGGCGCGGATGCTCACCCCCACGCTGCTGAAAGCCGGTGACGCCATCCGCGTCGGACGGCACCAGTTCAAGTATCACGACGAGACCAACGGGGCTCCGCTCACCGCCCTGGCCGCTGCCGCGCAGCCGGCACCAGCCCAGCTCACCGCCACCGGAGTCATCGCGTTCAGCTCCGATGGGCTGAAAATCCTATGGGCCAGCGAGCAGGCGAGAGTCGGGCTGCCCAAATACTTTCCCGCCGAGCCGAAGAAGGAAGTTCAGCCCGCGATCACGGACTGGCTCGCCAAGATCGCCTGCCAAATCAAACCGGAGGCGCTCTGCTGCCGCCAGGAAGTGCGGCAAATGGTATTGCGGCTGGTCGAACGTGTGGAGGCGCATTGCCTGGTCGTCACGAGCGAGGAAGAGGTGGTGGACGCCGTGGGAATCGCCCGGCTGCTGCATCTCAGTGACCGGGAGGGCGACGTGCTTTACTGGCTGGTTTCGGGCCAGGACCGGAGCGACATCGGCAAAGCCCTCTTCATCAGCAAGCGCACGGTGGACAAGCACTGCGAAAACCTGTTCCTCAAACTGGGCGTCACCAACCGCACCGCCGCCATCCGCCTCGTCGCTGCCCTGCCCGGCTTCGCACTGCTGTGAAGGGCTCGGCGCACGCCGTTTCTGCTCGGTCACTCGCCGATGATCTTCACGAGGACACGTTTCCGGCGGTTGCCGTCAAATTCCCCGTAGAAGATTTGCTCCCATGGACCGAAGTCCAGCCGCCCCTTGGTGATGGCAACGACCACTTCCCGGCCCATGATCTGCCGTTTCATATGGGCGTCCGCCCGGCAGGGCCTGCCCCCCATGCCCAACCCGATGCCCCGGCATCGACATCGGCGCGGAAAAACTCGTCGCCGCCGTGCCCGCGATTGCGGAGCAGAAGGCGAAGACCGACTAAATAATTGTCGCGCACCGTGAGCACTGCTGTGTCGCCACGCCACGTTACGTTTCCGTGAAGCCGCTCCTGATTTCAACGCCACCTCACCTACAAAATGAAAACCGGGTTCCGGCGAGGAAAACGCGGGAGAAGTCGCCGGAACCCGTGCTCCGCCACTCAGCGGCGCAACCTCAATCTGTCCGCGGCAAGTCACGAATACACGTCCCTCCGGTCACATTTCCGCAACGCCCATCTGCGCCGTGCGTGTCACCGCCTCTTAACCTCCTCGCCATGCGGCCGACACTCGTCCGCCGCACATTCGCCTTTTGCTTATGCCACCCCCCCGCGCCCAAGTGCTTTTTGCCAGTGCGGACGTCAGCGAGCGGAACCGGGCCGAACTCAGCCTTGCCTCCACTGGCTGCGCAATGATGTTCGCCAGCAACGGACCCGCCGCGCTCCGCCTCGCCCGCGTGCAACTGCCGGACCTTGCGTTGCTGGACCTGCAACTGCCCGGTCTCGACGGCCTCGAAGTCTGCAAGGAGCTACGCGGCGATCTTGCGACCATGCGGATGCCGGTCTTCATCCTCAGCCTGAGGAACAACCCGACCGAGCGCCTGCTCGCACTCGAGCTTGGCGCGGATGAATTCCTCCCGCTGCCGTTCGACCCGCGCGAACTGGCCCTGCGCGTGCGCAACATGATTGACCGCACGCGTCCGGCGACCAAGCCACATACCCTGCTGCACATCGGTGAACTGGTCGTGGATCTGTCCGCGCATGAGGCAAGCGTGGCCGGACGACAACTCCGGCTTTCCCCGACGGAATTCAAACTCCTCACTACCTTACTGGAACACTCCGGCCACGTGCAGACGCGCGCGCAGTTGCTCCGTCACGTCTGGGCCGCCGCCACGCTGGCTACCGACCGGACGGTGGATACGCATATCCGCCGCCTGCGCGCCAAGCTGGGCCCATTGCGCCCGTGGATTCACACCGTGCGCAGCGCCGGCTACTGCCTCCGGCCGTAGTGAGGAGGAGGCCTTCGAGTTCTCCCGTTTGTAACCCGGTTGTCGCGTTGCCTTAACCAGCTGTCGTCACCTTTCGGTCGCATCGAAGCACTCAAAACCTGCCCCCCATGAAAGCCCTTGCCCGTATCTTCGCTCTCGCACTCCTGTTTGGAACCGCTGCCACCACGCTCGCGGCCAGCAAAATCACCGTGAAAGATTCCGACACCATGGTCATCCTCGCCCAGAAGTGGGCAGAGGTGTATATGAGCAAGAACCCCGGCGTCGAAATCCAGGTCACCGGTGGCGGCACCGGCACCGGTTTTGCTGCGCTCCAAAACCAGGCCGCCGACCTGTGCAACGCCTCCCGTCCAATCAAGTCCAAGGAGAAGGAGACCTGCATCAAAGCCTTCGGCAAGCTGCCGAGGGAATACCAAGTCTGCATGGATGGACTTGCGGTTTACGTCAACGAGTCCAGACCGATAAAGGAACTCACCATCCAGCAAGTGCAAGAGCTGTTCACCGGCAAGCTCAAGAACTGGAACGAAGTGGGCGGACCCGACGCTCCGGTCACGCTTTACAGCCGAGAGAACAGCTCGGGCACCTATGAGTTCTTCAAGGAGCACGTCCTTGGCGGCAAGGATTTCGCTGCGAGCGCGCAAACGATGCCCGGCACTGCTGCCGTGTTGCAGTCCGTGTCGAAGGACAAGGGTGGCATCAGCTATGGTGGCATCGCTTACGGCGCGGGCGCGAAGCCGCTGAAAATCAGGAAAGACGCGGCTTCTCCTGCCATTCAGCCGACCCTTGAGACGGTCCAGAACGAGTCCTATCCCATCTGGCGCTACCTGTTCATCTATGTGAACCCCGCCTTGGACAAGGGCGACGTGGCCGCCTACCTCAAGTGGATGCGCACCGCAGAGGGCCAGAAGGTCGTCAACGATGTGGGCTACTTCCCCCTCCCGGCGAAGCTGCTCGCCAAGTAAAACTTCGGCCGTCACGCCGTTGAGGCGATTGTGGCTTTGGATGAGGTCGCACACGTTTAAGATGGAGAAAATCCGCGCCGCTTAGAAGCGCGAGACGGAGAGGAAGCCGGTGGTGGCGTCAGCTTCCACGAAGAGCGTGGCGGTCGCGCCGTCACCGGTGAACTGGGTCTGCGTCGCCGCGCCTGTCTCGGTGAGGCTGAAGGCCACCGTGACTGCGGGCGTCGTCATCAAGACGCGGCGCCTGATTTCATAGCGCTGGGTGCTGGTCGTCGGGAAGGAGAGCCGCATTCGGCGGCCAACCGCCGTGTTCACCAGCGCGCCGGCCATCGCGAAGCCTAAGCCGGGGATTTCCACCTCCACCACGCTCATGCTCACGAGGCGCGTGGGGTAGCCCGTCAGGTCAAATCCCGCCGGTCCGCTGATGACCACGCCTTGCGCGGTGAAGCGCGAGCCGTGGCAAGTGCAGAGCATGGAGCCATCTGTGTCGGAGAACGTGTTGACCACGCAGCCGCTGTGGGTGCATTGCGAACTGACCGCCGCGAAAGTGTTCGCGTCTGTCCGCGTGAGGATGACGGGATAAATTGGTGCCGGCGCGGCCACCACCAGATGAACCGATCCTGGGACGAACGCGAGCGCGGGAAAGTCCGACAACGCCACGCGGACGATTCCGACCGGCGGGTCTGCCGCGCAGGCCGAAGGGGAGAAAATGTCCGTCCACGGCAGGCCGGACGCCTCGACAAGTAGCACGGCACGGGCGGTGGCCTTGAGGAAACTGCGGCGGCCCCAACTCGACGCCTCTGACTGCCCTTGCTTCAGCGCGTCGGCGCACGCCGCGCAGCCGGGCGGCAGCGTGTTGGATGTGGCGAACCGTGAGTTCACGGCGGTCAAGTTGGGGCGAGCGAAGCAGCGCGCAGTTGCTCCACCATCGGGCACTTCACGGAGTTGAAAAGTGATGGTCTCGATCAGAGACTCCTCACGTCGTCTCCTACGGTTGGAAAACAAGGCAGGCCCCAGCCGCACACGATTTCGGACTGGAGCCTGCCGTCCCCTCACACGAGGGAACTCTGGAAGGGGGCCGCCGGATTTCTCCCCGGCGGCCCCTTGAGTGCCGCGCCTTACGGCGTGGGCACGGCGCGGAAGAACCGGCGTTGCGTGCCCGACGAGGTGGTGTCGATGTAGAACTGCTTGCCTCCCGCGTGAACGATGTTCGTGAGGGTGGTCCAAGAGTTCGTGTTCGAGACATCACTGAGGTATTCGAGGCGATACTTGGCGTTGGCCGGGCCTTCGATGGTGACACCGCCGAAGAAGGCGATGTCCGCCGTGCTGACGGGAACCGGGACGCTGGTGGTTGCCCCGGCGGCGTTGCTGATGCGCACCGAGTAGCTGCCCGCGTTGCCCGGCACGAAGCCGGACACCGTGAGCGTGCTGTTGGTCGCACTGGGGATCAGCACGTTGTTGAGGAACCACTGGTAGGCCAGCGGTCCGTTGCCCGCCACCGCGTTCGCCGGCACCGTGAGGATGAGCGTGCCACCGCTGCTGACGGTCGCCCCGGGCAGGCCGTTGTGGAAGGCGGTGTCGCCGATGGCCGGCGGGGCTGTGATGGTCACATTGGCGACCGCGCTGGTCACCGCGCCAAACGCGTTGCTGACCACGAGGGAGTAGGTGCCGCTGTCCACTTCGCGCAGGAGCAGGAGCTGTCCATTCTCGACGATTTCACTCACACTAGCACCAACAGGAATGCCGTTGGTGGTGTGAATCTGTGCGACCAGCAGCGACGCCTTGTAGCCCAAGATGGAGCTGACATCAATGACCCCGGAGCTTTCCTCATCCTGAGTGAGGAAGCCTGGCCGGCCGCTGGTGAACGGGTTCGGCCGGAACGTAGCGACGGGGAAAAATGCGCCGGTCGAGGGCACATACTTCCACATCCGGGCGACATAGGTCTGGTTGCCCGGGTCTTCCTGGAGCAACAGGTTGCCGTCGGCGTCAAAGCCGACGTTGTCGAGCATCTTGTGCCCCTCAGTGCCGGTGACGAGCAGGTCAATGAAGCCGCCATTTTCCGGGTTCGCGATGTCCGCGAAGCGCAGACGCCACAGCCGGCTCTTGCCGGTGAAGCTGGCGGTGGTCACGAAGTAGTAGTCGCGCGGGTTGGCCGGATCCCATGCACCGTCCTCGGCGCGCTGGAAGGAGGCCACGCCATTTGCGACGGCCAGCGCCTCAATCTGCGCGCCGGTGAGGTTCGCCACATTGCCGTAGCTGAAGAGGCTGAAGGCGGTGCCGTTGACCGGCACCGAGGCATCGGTCTCGGTGGTGAAGCCGTTCAGCTTCACCCCGTAGAGCGTGCCGCCGGTTAGGCCGGCCTTGTCGATGTCCAGCCCCGTGTTCGCCTTCGTCCCGATGTAGAAGTTCACGCGAGAGTTGCTGACCGTGCTGTCGTCCTGGCAGCCCACGATGGTCTTGTTCTGCGGGAACGGATTCGCGAGCGCATTCTCCCAAGCAATCTTGCCAAGGTAGGGCAGCTCGTAGGACTTGCCGGCGTCAGGCCCGGTGACGACGTGCGCCAAGGCGCGGCTTTCCTTGTTGTTCTCCTCACCATTCATGAAGATGCGGTTCGTGGAGCCCAGGCCGCTGGTGGCATTAAAGAACGCACCGGGAGCCGGCAGGTCGGCAGAGCAGAACCGGGTGAACGCGGCGTTGACCGCCTGAGTGTGGGACGTGCCATTCCAGAGAAACACGTTGGTGACCAGGTCGCTGATGTTCAGGACGGCGAGATTGCTCTTGGCAATGACCCAGCGAGAGACGAAGGCGCCCTTGCCGCCATGCGTGCGCGCGATGCCCACCGTGTTGCCCAGTTCGTGGTTCATCAGGAGGGTGAAAGTGCCGTCGTTGTTGTCGAACGCACCTAGACCATCAGGGATGCCCACCATGCGGTAGGTCGTCACGCCGTCAGCCTTGTTGTTGACGGTTTCACCGGCGGAGAACAGTGCCTCGAAGACGTAGCCAGGAAGCAGCGAATCCATCACCGGGGGCACCACCGTGCTGGGACCGATGTGGTTGGTGCCGCGTTCTCCGGCGAGGTTGTTGAGCACCAGCGTCGCGTTGGTTGCACCGCGCACGGGTGTGCCGCTCTTGAACCACTGATAGGTGAGCGGCCCCGCTCCGGCGATGCCCGCCGAGAGAGTCAGGCTGCCGCCACCGTTGGCGATGCCGCCGACCGGCTGAACCGTGACCACCGGGGCAGTGGGTTGCGGCGCGGCTGCCGGAGTCGCAGCTCCGGCAGAAGTAATCACATGGTAGTCAGAAAGCGCCGTCCAGTCGGCGGCCCAGTTCTGATCACCAAACGCGCCCACGTAGTTGACGGGCGTGAGGAACCCGTCCACGGGCAGGACTTGGGCAAAGGCACCGCGGGCAGGGCTGGCCAGCAGCGGACGCGGGTCAAGCCCGCCGTTGGTGCTGCGGCTGATGCTCGTGAGCAGCGGGTCCACGATGAGATTGCTGCGCGACGTGTCGTTGAACAGCACGGCGGCGTTAAGGACGTCGAGGTTCGCCGCCGTGTTGCCGGCGGTGAAACCGAACCAGAGGTTGTTCTCGAATTTAAGGACGCCGCTGTTCAGGTGAGTGAGTGATGCGTTGTCGATCGAGATGCCGCGCTGCGCGTAGTCCGTGAAGATGGAGTTACGGAAGCTGGGCGCCGCATAGTCGCGGATGGTGAAGACGTTGTTGTTCGCGCCGCCGGAACCAATGCCCGCTCCAATGGAGGTGGCGTTATAGACCTCGAAATTCGCGATGGGGGAAGCGCCGGTCGAAAGGCCGACTGGTTCGCCATTCAACTCGAAGCCCTTGTCGCGCGCATCGGGTGACTGAATGCTGAACCAGAACTGGTGTTTGCCCCGATGTCCCTGATCGGCATCAAACGCGTCGTCGTCATTGAAGGCACTGACCAGATAGCGGGTGTTGACCGTGCCGCCGAAGAACTCGAAGCCGTCGTCCGCGATGGCGAAGCTCTCAATGAACTCCAGCGTCGTGCCTCGGCCGACACCGCAGATCGAGAGGCCGTTGATCTCCTTGTTGGACTCCAGCACTTTGCCTCCGTGGCGGATGGAGACATAGCGCATCACACCGGAGTTGTCGTTGTCGTCGCTGCCGCCAAAGCGGTGGACGTTCTGGCCATTGATAACGGTGTCGGGCAGGCCCTCGAACACGTCATACTTCGGGCTGGCCGCCGCGCCGCTGGCGTCGCTCGGCGTGTTCAACGTGGCCTGACCATAAAGCACGATGCCGCCCCAGAGCGCGCGCTGGGTGATCCCGAGGTTTGGCCAGGGATTCGCCGTGCCGATGTTGTCCGCTTCGGCAGTGAAAATGATCGGGCTGCTCGGCGTGCCCAAGGCGTTGATCTTCGCGCCGCGCGTGACGAAGAGCGCGCCGAAGACACCGGGCGCGCCATCTTTGCCCTTGATGAGCGTGCCAGCCTCAATGTTCAGGGTGCTGCCGGCTTTCACAAAGCAGTAGCCGTTCAGCACGTAGATGTTGGTCCGATACCAGTTGATGTTGGCGCCGGTGAGCGAGGCGTCCGTGATTTGCACGAGGTTCGCCGGGCTGCGCTGCGCGCTGACGCCATATTGCGAGAGCGCCGTCCAGCCGCTGAACCACAAGTCGTTCGTATCGAAGGCGCCCTTGTAGGCAACTGGCTTGAAGAAGCCGTCATCCGGAGCCGTGATGCTCGAGGCCAGCGCGGGGCTGCCGGCTTGCGGGCGAGGGTCAAGCCCGCCGTTGTTCGTGCGGGAGATGCCGCGCAGCATCGGGTCCACGATCAGGTTGTTGCGGGAGGTGTCGGAGAAGAGGATGGCGGCGTTCAGGACATCGAGGTTCGCCGCCGTGTTGCCGGCGGTGAAGCCGAACCAGAGGTTCTCACGGAAATCCAGCAGGCCGCTGTTCAGGTGGGTGAGGGACGCGTTGTCGATCGAAATGCCGCGTTGCGCGAAGTCCGTGAAGATGCAGTTGTAGAAGCGCGGGGCCGCGTAGTCGCGGATGGTGAAGACGTTGTTGTTTGCGCCGCCAGAACCAGCCCCGGCACCGATGGAGGTCGCGTTATAGACCGTGAAGTTCGCCACGGGTGAAGCCCCGGTGGACAGGCCAACCGGTTCGCCGTTCAACTCGTAGCCCTTGTCCCGTGCGTCCGGGGCCTGGATGCCCAGCCAGAACTGGTGCTTGCCCCGGTGCCCCTGGTCGGCATCAAACGCATCGTCGTCATTGAAGGCGCTGACCAGATAGCGGGTGTTGACCGTGCCACCGAAAAACTCGAAGCCGTCGTCCGCGATGGCGAAGCTCTCAATGAACTCCAGCGTCGTTCCCCGGCCCACGCCGCAGATCGAGAGGCCGTTGAGTTCCTTGTTGGACTCCAGGATCTTGCCGCCATGGCGGATCGAGACATAGCGCATCACGCCGGAGTTGTCGTTGTCATCACTGCCGCCAAAGCGGTGGACGTTCTGGCCGCTGATGACCGTGTCGGGCAGCCCCTCGAACACGTCATACTTTGGATTGGCCGCCGCGCCGCTGGCATCGCTGGGCGTGTTCAACGTGGCCTGACCGTAGAGCACCACGCCACCCCAAAGCCCGCGCTGGGTGATTCCGAGGTTCGGCCAAGGATTGGCCGTGCCGATATTGTCCACATCGGCAGTGAAGATGATGGGCTGGTGCGGCGTGCCGAGGGCGAAAATTTTGGCACCGCGCGTAACGAACAGCGCACCGAAGACCCCGGGCGCACCGTTGACACCCTTGATGATGGTGCCGGCTTCGATGTTCAGGGTCTGGCCTTGCTTCACGAAGCAATAGCCGTTCAGCACGTAGGTGTTGGTGCGGGACCAGTTGATGGTGGTGCCGGTGAGGGAGGCATCCGTGATTTGCACGATGTCGGCGTTGGCCTTCTGGCCGAGCAGCGCCGCGGCTGCCAGCAGGGCCATGCCTGCGAGTTGTTTGAGTTTCATGCGTGTTCTGGGTGTTCTGTGTTTTTGACTGGGCGTTGGTTTGCCAACTTGAGCAGTTCAACAAGGGCGTGTTACGTGCGAAGTGCGGTTGCGTTACGTATTCGTGAAAGGCCGGTGCGAAACCTGTCACATGCCGCTCCGCTCAGAGATCAATCGTGAGCGCCAGACCGATGGTGCGGCCTTTGCGTGAAGCGGAATAAATGGGCGCGCCTTCCTCCGCGCCGTAAGTGCGCTTGAAGGTCGGATCGGTGAGATTCTTGACCGTGAATTTCAGCTTCATGCCGGGCCGCAGCTTCTGCGTCACCACGAAATCCATCGTCATCGGCGGCTGCTCGTAGATGTCCGGCCCCTTGCCCAGCGCGATGTAGATGCGCTCACCTGTCAGGTTCAGGGTGAGCGAGGCGGTGGTGCCGCTGCGCGGATTGTCGTAGCCAAGGTCGAAGTTCGCGATGTAAGGGGACTGGTCGTAGAGCGGACGGGTGGTCGGCGTGGCCGGGTTGACGCTCCGCTTGTTGAACAACTCCACATCCGTCAGCGGAACCTCGGACTGGATGTAGCTGAAGTTGGCTCCCAGGCTCCAGTGGTCGAGCAGCGGATCAACAAAATCGAGCGTCTTGCGCGCCTCAAGTTCCAGCCCATAGACCACGGCCTTCTCCCGGTTGACGAAGCTGATCTTGCCGCCGTCCAGCGACCGCAGATATTTCTCGATCGGCTTGTCGAGCTGCTTGTAGAACGCCCCGATGGACAGCACCTCGCCGGGGCGGGGAAACCACTCCCAACGCGCGTCGTAGTTGTCAATCAGCGTGCGCTCCAAGGCCGGATTGCCCACGAAAATCTCGTCGCCGGACGGATCGTAGCTCTCGTAATCCGCAATCTCACGGAACGTCGGGCGCGCAATGGTGCGCCCGTAGTTGAGCCGGAAGTTCATCTGCGGCGTGAGGCTGTAAACCAGGCCGAACGCCGGCAGCGTGTCATTGGCCTGCAACGGCTTGGACGGCGCGCCGTTGTTCGTGATGCGGATGTCCGTGGACTCCTGCCGTGCGCCGCCGATGAACCGGAGCCGGTCGGTGAGCGGCACGTCGAACATGAGATACACCGCGCTGGAGTCCGAGGTGCCGCTGTAACGCTGGTTGCCAAACGGCGACGACAGGGTGCGCCCGGCGAGATTGTCCAGGTAGGCATTCGGATCGCCCACCGTGTCCCAGCCTGCCGTGCCGTCATAGGTGAACGTGCGTTCGGAAAAGGTGCGTTCCGAGGTGCTCTGGAACCAGCCGGTCTTCACCTCCGCCTCGCGGCTGCCGAACCAGGGGACTGGCAGCGTGAGGTCGAGCTTCGCGTTGAGGTTGTCCTCGTCGAGGTTGCGGAAATAGCGCGTCGGCCGGTTCGGCGCGGGCAGCGAATTGTCAAAGTAGTAGGCGAGGCCGCCCAGACCGTTGTCCGCTGAATAGTAGTTGAAGAAGCGCAGATCCGGTTCCTCCTGCGAGGTGTTCGAGAGCGCGGTGAGCCAGTCCAGCTTTGCATCACCCAGGCCCGCGAGCCACGGCAGCGCGTGCCGGCCCTTGAACTGGAACGTGTGGAGCTGCCGCTCCGTGTAATGCAGCGTGTTCGCATGCGTGACCGTGTCGGGGGAATTGCCCGTGGTGAAGTCGAAGCCCTCCTGCTGCCGCACCATGTCCTCGGTGCTCTGGTTGTGCAGGAAGTTGAACCCCAGCTCCTGTCCGGGAAACGGCGCCCAGGCGAAGTTCGCCACCGCGCCCCAGCTGGTGTCCTCTGTGGCCCGTGAGTCCTTGAACCTGGTGCGCGCATTCAGGCGGCTGTCGTAGCGGTCGTTGACCCCGTTTTCGTAGAACGAATAGCTGCGATTGTAGTTCGCACCCGCCATGAAGCCGAACGGGCGGCCGAGGAAATTCAACGTGTCGCCCAGCGAGAACGCATAGCTCTGGTTCAGCGGCGACGCGCTGCGCGTCGGCCCGAACTGGGAGCTTTTGAACTCACGGATGAGCTGGGCGCTATTGCCGGCCACCGCCCCCGGCGGAGTATTCTTTAGGGCGTCGGACAGTTGCCGGGAGCCATCATCCATCGCCGCCCAGTCCAGGCTGCCACCGTGATACGTGAGAAAGCGGTCACTCAGGCTGGCCTGGGTATTGTAGCTCGTGCCGGCGGAGAGCGTCATGAAGCGCTGCGCCGGAAATGATTTCGTGATGATGTTGACCGCCGCGCCGGTGAAGTCCCCACGCTGGTCGGGCGTAAACGTCTTGGTCGTGACGATCTGCTCGATCTGGTTCGCGCTGAAGAGGTCCACCTGCGCGGCCTTGCGATACGGGTCTGCACTGGGCAGTTCCGCGCCGTTGAGCGTGGTGTTGTTGTAGCGGTCGCTCAAACCGCGCACGACGACGAACTTGCCGTCCACGACGCTGGCCGAGGTGACCTTCGAGACGATGTCGCCCGCATCCCCGCCCGCCGTCCGGGCAATCTGCTCCGAACCGATCGCATCGGTCACTGTCCTGGCCTTCTGCCGCTCTTGAAACACTTGCGCGATGGTCGTGGGACGTGCGGTGAACGAGAGCGGCGGCACCGGCGGAGGAGGTTTTGCGGGCGCCGGTGCGGTGGCGATGCCCGGTCCGGGCGCTGGCAGCGGCAAGGCTCTGGGCGCGACCGCCATCGGTGCGGTCGGCGCCATGTTCGTCCCCGTGCCGCCAAAGACACCGCCACCGGTGATGCCCTGGCCGGGTGGCCGCTTCGGCGCGGTGAAGAACGTGCCGCCCATCGCCGGCGGCGCCCCGGGCGGAGCGGCGGAGACGGTCGCGGCACGCGCGGGGCCGCCGGGCGGTGGCGGCACGTTCGGCTGCGGCTGGGTCTGCGTCGGTTCAGGCGGCTTGGGCTCCTCCTTCTGCCTCTCCTCTTTCTTCGTGGCGACGAGGTCCATCCATTTGAGCACCGGGTCGAGCCTGCCGCTCTTGGCCGCCCAGTAGGTGACGCCGCCAATCAGCGCCGCATGCACGGCGACGGAAATCGCCACGCTCGTCTTGTCCGCCTTTTTCTTCCGTTTGGGACGCATGACTCAAACGCGGAGTGCGGAATGCGGAGTGCGGAATGAAAACTGGCGGTCCGAACGCGCTATTCCGCATTCCGACCTCCGCGTTCCGCATTGGCTTCCCGTCTTCCTCACGGTCCCGCCGCCTCCGTGGCCAGGCCCACCTTGTTCACGTTGGCCTGGGTGAGGATGTCCAGCACGGTGATGACCTTCTGGTATTGCACCTTGAGGTCGCCGCGCACGACGATGCTGAGGTCGGGATCGGACTTGCGCAGCTCGATGAGGACGTCGCGCAATTCCTTCACCTGCATCGGGCGCGAGTTAAGGAAGATGTTTCCTTTCTCGTCCACCGTGAGGTTGTTGATCTTGGGCGGCGGGTCCTTGGGATTGTTCGCCGCCGACGGGAGGTTGATGGCGATGTCGTTGACCGCCGGGGCTGTGGTGATGATGAAGATGACCAGCAGCACGAACGCGAGGTCGAGCAGCGGCGTGATGTTCAGCTCGCTCATCGTGTGATGAGCGGACTGCGAGAGCTTCTTCCGGCGGCGCGTGCGCATGGCAGGCTACTTGGCGGCGGGTTCCTGCCGGCCGATCCCGAGCGAGCGGATGGCGTCGGCGACCTCGTCCGCGAGCGCACGGTTGTCCACGTATTTGTGCTCGATGGCGGTGGACAGCTCGGCGTTGAAGTTGTCCAGCTCCTGGGTCATGTGCCGGATGGTCGTGACCATGAAGTTGAAGGCGAACATCGCCGGGATGGCGACGAACAGGCCGATGACCGTCGCGATGAGCGCGCCGGCCACGCCGGGGGCCATCGCCGTCAGGCTTGCGGCCTTGGCGATGGCGATGCCCGAGAACGTCTCCATCACACCCCACACGGTGCCGAGCAAACCGATGAACGGCCCGCCCGCAACCGCCGTAGAGAGCACGATCATGCCCTTCTCCAGCGCCAGCGATTCTGCGCCACCCGTGCGATCCATGGCCACCAGCACGGACTCGAAGGCGGTGCCGCTGATGCGCGGATCGCCCTTCACCTTCACCGGATTGTTTTCGAGCTGGAAGACGACCTCCTCGGCACCCGCGAGATAGACCTCATAGGCGGGCGCGCCGTCGAACTCCTGTTTCGCACGGAACAGCTCCAGGGGGTCGCGCGTCTCCCGGAACGCAGCGTAAAAGGCCCGGCTCTGCTTCCCAGCCTTGGAGAGCTGGCGGGACTTGTTGATGATGACCGTCCAGCTCACGAGCGAGCAGATGGCCAGCAGTCCGATGGTGATTTTGCCTTCGATGGTTGCCTTTTCGAAGGCGAAGGACAGGGCATTGGCCAGGATGGGTGTGAAGAACTCTTCCATGTTAGCGAGTGCGCAACGCGCGGCGGTCAAGGTGTCGGTGTGACAACATGGCGGCAGGGTTGTCGCGTTGTGCTACGGACAAACGGCGGAACGGTTACGATCCCGCAACATGGGCGGCGGTGCGCCCAAGATGAGCGTAGCTCGCCATTCCAATGTCGAGTGCGGAGGCGCTAACACTTGCGGCTTTCGACATTGGAACGGCTGGCTAGGTGCCCGGGGTTGCGCCCTCCATCGCCCGCCTTGTCACCATCGCGTTACGGCCGGGTGACAATTCACGCATCCGAGCAACTCCTCTTTGACATCCTACCTCCGGCTGGGGACAAGGGCTGGGATGAAGAAAGACTTGCTGTTCACCGCCGCCGCCGCCGCGCTGCTGGTCGCCTGCCAAAGCACTACGCAGCGCGTGGACCGCTTTGACAATGTCCGCATCCAGCAGATGGAGGCGAACAACGTCTCGCGGAGCTGGTTCGAGAAGGTCGTCGTCTGCCTCAACGCCCGTCGCGAGGTCCGCTCGGATGGGACAGCCGACCACTTCCTGCTGCTCGAACACACGCCTATCCAAGACTTCACGCTCGCGCCCGGCGAATCTTTCACGCTGCTGGTGGACGGGACACGCCATGTGTTTGCGCCGACGAACTCCCCCTCGGCCGTCGTGAGCCGGCCCGGCTTCACCACGCTCACGTTCCGCACCACGCCGCAGCTCTTCGTGGACCTCGCCAACGCCGGCAACGTCGAGCTGCGGCTCAAGGGCACGTCGAACGTGCTCGAGAAACGCCTCGCCCGCGCGAGCGTCAAGGAGTTCAAGGCCTATCTGCTCAAGTATTATCAACAGCCACCCACGCCCCCGAACGCGCCCGTGGCCAAGTCCGCGAAGCGGGACTGAACCGTCAACCTGTTTTCACAATGGACAACAAGATCGCCAGTTGGGGCCTCGTGGGCGTGAGCGTGCTGGTCGCCTTCGCCCTCATCATCCGCCACAACGCCGCCACCGATGCGGCCAAGGTCGCCGCCGACCGCGAGGAGAAGTTGCTGGGCGCCCTCAAGGTGCTCGAAGCCCAGAGCACAGCCATCCGCGGTGAGGCCGACCTGCTCGCCGAACGGCTCAAAACCAAGACCGGCGAAGCCGTCGCCTTCTCCAACAAGGTCGAGACGACCACTGGCGAACTCGGCCAGACCAGGCAAAGCCTCACGCAGGCCACCGCCGCCATTGAGACGGTGAAAGCCACCGTCGTCGCAGCCCAGAACGAGACCCGCGCCGTCGAGAACCGTGCTGCCGCCGAACGCGCGCAGTTCGAGAAGGCCATCGCCGACTATCAGAAGGCCGTGAAGGATCGTGACGGCGTGCTCGCCAATCTCACGCAGGCGAACGAGCAGATGGCCAAACAGGCCGAGCAGTTGAACGCCGAAATCACCCGGCAGCAGGGGGCCATGAAGGACTTGAACGTCAAGATTGCCGAAAAAGAGAATCAGTTGCAGACCACCCAAGGTGAGCGTGATCTGCTGACGCGTGAGTTGAAGGACTTGATGGCGAGGCGCACCGAGTTGGAGCGCCAGCTTCACGACCTCGGTTTTCTGCGCGAGCAAATCGCGCAGCTCAAGTCCGAGGAGCGCAGCGCCCGCCGCTTCGCCTGGGCGCGCGAAGGCACGCTCCAGGACGAGCGCAAGGGCGCGCAACGACTCCTTGAGGGTAATGCTCTCCAACAGCCCGCTTCACCAACCACTTTCAAAGCCGGTGCGCCCTTGGCGGTTGAATTGCGCAGTGATGGCACGGTTCAGCTTGCATCTCCTTCGCCGCGTAGCCCGTAGGTCTTTGGTCGGAACGTGAATTCAGTCTCTCGGAGGGGACCGTCGGCGCGCTCGTGTTCGGTGGTTTGACATGCCAACCGGCGCAGCACGGCTCCCGCCGCCTCCAACTTCGGCGCGGTTGCCCAACCACGTCCGCAGCCGCTCGTAGCAGGTTTTCAACACCTGCCACCACCCCGCACTGCCGCCCGCTCTCCACCACCTGCGCCGCCAGGAACAAGAAGTCCCGCTGCGATTTCACCGTTTCGCTGTGATGCCCCGGATGCAAGCCCATCAGCCGTGTGAACAGGACGATCGCCTGGCCGGCCCGGGGTTGTTCACCGGGTCGAGGCGGCGTGGAACTACCGGGCCGGCGCGGAAGGCAGAATGTAAACGGCCCGGGCGTGCAAGCCGCCCAGCATCTGGCAGGTGCGCTGATTGAACACGCAGAAGAATCGGTTCAGGGTGGACTGGCTGGCCACCGGTTCGCTCCCCAACACCTCCACCACGGCGGCATCGCGTTGCAGCCACGCCACGCGGGAGAGCTTGTCCGTGCCGCAGGGAATGCCGCTCACATAACCCAGCGCGACATCGGTGGGATCGTAAGCGTTGGGACTGTGGTTCCTCGACTCCAACCATTCGCTGGACGCCAATCTGATTCGCCGGGACAAGGAGGGCCAAGTGGCGCAGGCCCACCTGCGCGGTCTGGCCGTTCCGGCTTAGTGAGTGAGTCCGGCCACCCGTGGCTGGATTCAGAATGCTGACAAACTAGGGATTGGTGCTCGCAACGGGTATTAGGTGTTTACCGGTGGGCATCTCCCCCATCGTTGACGGCGGCCCCAACCCGCCGCCTGGCTCACGCAGGACCATTCTTGAGCACCACTTTCAACGCCCGTTCCTTGGCGGCGTTCGCGAAGATGTTGTAGGCCTGCATGACTTCCGACAGCTTGAACCGGTGGCTGACGAGCCGTTTGGCATCGAGGCGGCCTGATTGAACCATCCGGAGCAGCATCGCGGTCGAGCCTGCATCCACCAGCCGGGTGGTGATCGTGAGGTTGGAACTCCAGAGCTTGTCGAGCCGCAGCTCGACTGGCTTGCCATGCACACCCACGTTGGCGATGCGCCCGCCCGGGGCGATGATCGCCTGACAGATGTCGAAAGTCGCAGGCAGCCCCACGGCCTCGATGGCCACATCCACTCCAGCACCGTGGGTCAGGGCCATGACGCGCTCCACCGCCTTGCCGTCCAGGCTGTTCAGGATTTCGGTCGCACCGAACGATTTGGCCGCGGCCAGTCGGGTGTCGTTCTGCCCGATCATGATGACCTGCGCGGGCGAGTAGAGCTGGGCCATGAGCAACGTGGCCAGGCCCACAGGACCGGCACCCACAATCGCCACAGTGTCGCCCGGCTTCATCTGCCCGTTCAACACGCCGCATTCCAGGCCGGTCGGCAGAATGCAACTGAGCATGACCACCGCTTCCTCGTCGGCTTCCGGCGGCAACAGATGCAAACCAGTATCGGCATAGGGAATCCGCACATACTCCGCCTGCGTGCCGTCAATCTGGTTGCCCAGCCGCCAGCCACCATTGCGGCAATGGGAATACATCCCCTTTTTACAAAAGCTGCACCGGCCGCAGGAAGTGATCAGCGAGATCAGAACTTTGTCGCCGACATGAAAACCCAGGACACTGGTTCCCACCTGCTCGACAACACCCACGCCCTCGTGCCCGAGAATGCGCCCCTCCGCGATGGCCGGCACGTCGCCCTTCAAGATGTGCAGATCAGTCCCGCATAGAGTCGTCGTGGTGATCCGCACGATGGCATCCGTGGCCTCGATCAGCCGCGGTTTGGGGCGCTCCTCCCATGCCAGCCGGCCCGGACCGTGATAAACCAAGCCCATCATCGTGGCGTGGTCGTTCTCCGGCTTCAGGACCGTATTCGGAGGCGTGAGGCTCATGGGTCCAGTTGATTGGTTTTCGCCATGGAACGGCCTGCGCTGCGCAGCGCCTCAGGACAATCCATCCGCTCGGTGTGGACTTCGATGAACACAACGCCATCCGCCGTTGCCGCCTTGACCAGCGCCGCTTCCAGCTCCCCTTCGGTGCGGACTTCGAGGCCCAGCCCGCCGCCGAACACCTCCACAAGTTTATGGTATTGCCAGGCCTGAATGTCGTTGTAGGAGCGCTGGCAGATCACCCGTTCGATGGTGTAGCCATCGTTGTTGAGGAGAAAGATGATGGGCTTGAGCTGATAACGGATGATCGTCGAAAGCTCCTGGCCGGTGACTTGAAAGGCCCCGTCGCCCACGAAAAGCACGCTCCGCCGGTCGGGCGCGGCGGTGGCCGTGCCGAGCGTCGCCCCGACGG
>CAZOCL010000032.1:0-31539 GCA_964578245.1 uncultured Klebsiella sp.
GCATGATCTCGGCGTCCACGAGGTTCTTCGCGCACCCGAGGGAGATCATGCCGACGCGCACCGGGCGGGCGGCGGGCTGGGAGTTCTGGCTCTTCACAGGAACGCGGAGCCTATGCGAGGGCGAGCGGACTAGGCAATTGTGGAATGGATGGAATGCGGGCGGTGACTGCGACAGCACCCCTAGTTCTCTGTTTCCAAGCGCGCGGCAGTCGCTACCATCGGTCCACGCTTTCGGAAGCGCACGCCATGGCCATCATCGCTGAATGTCCCCACTGCTACACGCGCGTGGGTCTGACCCAGTCCGGGATCTGCCCGGCCTGCGGCAAGAACGTCAAGGACCGCGCGGGCATCAACCCCGACCTCGCCCGTCTGGAGCTGGGGCCGCGCGACCTGTTGCCGGACAATTGCTTCCATTGTGACCAGCCCACGCGGCGCCGGGTGGTGATCGAGCAGAGCTTGGTCCGGAATCGGGAGGCCCTGTTCGGTTTCACCCTGGCATTGGGGTTGGTGATGAATCCCTTGAAGGCCCTCGTGAGACTGCTCGATGACTCGAAGGCCACGCGCCTCTCCGTGGTGGTCAACCTTCCGCAATGCGATCGCTGCTCGCTCCGCTTCTACCCTGAGCCGGACAATGTTGATTTTGACCGGGAAGTGTTCTTCTTCATCGTCCACAAAGGCTTCCGCGACAAAGTGCGGCAGTTGAACGGAGGATGAAGGCGGAGGAGGACGGAAGGGGCGCAGGAGACTTATGCGAGGCGGAAGCGGTCTTGAACTTGGCCGCCGCTGCCCCCATAAACGCCCGCATGTCCGTGACGAAGTCCCTGGCCACCAGGCTGGCCGTATTGTCAGTCCTGCTCTTCCCTCTGCTCGCGCAGGCACAGGTGTCCAGCGAAGGGCGGCCCATCATCACGCCGCCGCTGAAGCATCTGCTCGCCCCGTGGAACCCGGAGGAAACCATCCTTTACGCCGGTGCGACCGTGCATACCGTCTCCGGGGAAACGCTCGCGCCTGGCTTCGTGCTGACCAAGGGCACGAAGATTCTCTCCGTATCGAATGCCGCGCCCGCGACCAAGCCCGACCGGACCGTGGACTTGAAAGGCCAGCACCTCTTCCCCGGCATCATCCTGCCGACGAGTTCGCTCGGTCTCACCGAAATTTCCGCCGTGCGGGCGACGCAGGACACGACGGAGACGGGCGCGTTCACCCCGGATGTGCGCGCGTGGCTCGCGGTGAACCCGGACTCGGAACTCCTCCCGGTCGCGCGGGCCAATGGCATCACGCACGCCCTCGTGCTGCCGCTCGGTGGCCGGGTGAGCGGCCAGTCGGGCGTGGTCTCGCTGGCGGGCTGGACCACGGAAGAAATGACCATCAAAGCCCCGGTCGCGCTGCACGTCTTCTGGCCCGCGATGAACCTGAACGTGACGCCGAAGGAACTGGCGCGCGGCACCAAGGCGAAGGCACCCGACGAGCAGGCGAAGGAACGCGCCAAGCACATCAAGGAACTCGATGAGTTCTTCGCTGAGGCGCAGGCCTATGCCACCGCGCGCGGCGTCACGCCCAAGGACGGCAAGCCCGCGCTGAAAGTGCCCGCGTGGGAGGCGATGCTGCCCTTCGTGCGTGGCGAACTGCCGCTCATCGTCCACGCGGACGATGTCCGCCAGATCAAGGCCGCGCTCGCGTGGGCCGAGCAGCGCAAATACAAGCTCGTCATCGCCAGTGGACGCGACGCCTGGCGGGTGGCGGAAGAACTCGCCGCGAAGCAAGTCCCGGTGATTTTCGAATCCACCTTCGACCAGCCGGCCCGCGACACCGATGCTTACGACACGCACTTCAAGGCTGCCGCCACGCTGCACAAGGCCGGGGTGAAAGTGTTGTTCAGCGAGGGGCTCGGCTCGATGTCCGCCGCCTCGGCGCGCAATGTTCCTTACTCCGCCGCGCAGGCCGTAGCCTTCGGATTGCCGGAAGCCGAGGCTTTGAAGGGGCTGACACTTTACCCGGCGCAGGTGCTGGGGCTCGCCGACCGGCTGGGTTCGATTGAGGCGGACAAAGAGGCGACGTTCTTCGCCTGCGACGGCAATATTCTCGACCTTCGGTCCACCGTAAAACAGATGTGGATTGCGGGACGCGAGGTGTCGCTCGAGAGCCGCCACACCCGGCTCTACGAGAAATACAAGGGGCGGCCGGTGCCGGCGGCGAAGTGAACCGGCAGGGGCACTGGGTAGCCGCGAAAGGGCGCAAAGCATCGAAGTGTTACAGGTCATCGGCGGACACATGCTTCGTTCCGCTGGCTGCCGTCCATTCACCCAGCTTTGGCTCCCCCAAAGGTCTTCTTTGTGTCCTTTGCGCCCTTTCGTGGCCAATCCATCTGCCTTCTCGTGAGCAAACCGAAGGCGGGGGAAAGCGCAGGTGGCGCGCGGCATTTATGCCGCTTCAGCGTCCGAACGCGGCAAGACGCAAGACCACCAAGACGTCCTAAACGTTGAAGCGGCATGAATGCCGCGCGCCGAGGGCTCACGCCGTCTTGTGCGGCCCTCCCATCAGCAGCAGGTTCGCCTGCTCGGGACGCCGCCCAGATGGCGCGGGCTGCCAGTCAATCGCCTCGTCCACCGCCTTGCGCATCTGGTCGAACCACCAGTGCGCGCTGGGGAGGCGGCGCTGACGGCGGAGGGCGCGGCGGAAGGTGGGGGCCGGGGCGGCGAGGGTCAGTTCCATTTGGTGCTTCATACTCAGTCTTTCGTTTTGAAGCACCCTACGCAGGCAGGTCGGACAATCGCTGTCTGTCCCAGGGGAATATCCAGAAACCGGCATTTGAATGGGCGGCGAACGAGCGCAGAGAACGCAGCGCGGCGGAGCCGCAACCCAAGTTGACCACAGAGACGCGATGAACACAGAGAAAGGCCAGGGAAGAGCGGAACCCCCAAAGATTAGGGACGGACAAAGATGGAAAGGCCGTCCGCGCTGGCCGCTCCAAAGGTTTGGTCTTTCTCTGTGTTCATAGCGCCTCTGTGGTCCAATATCAGTCGGAACAACGGACATTGTGTCCTTTCGCGGCTAATCCAATTGCAGACTGTGTGGCTTTTGGCTTTCAGCGAATTCTGCCCTGTCTCAAAGTCCCACCTCGTGACATTGCCGTCCGCCTCCTGATGCTGATCGCCTTCAACAAACCCTACGGGGTGCTGTCCCAGTTCACGCCGGAGCCGGGCTCGGCGTTCCGCACGCTCGCGGATTTCGGACTGCCCAAGGCGGTGTATCCCATCGGCCGGCTGGACGCGGACTCGGAGGGCCTGCTGCTGCTCAGTGACGAGGCGGAGCTGAACCAGCGGCTGCTGCATCCGCGCAATGCCCACGAACGGGAATACTGGGTGCAAGTGGAACGCATCCCTCCACCCGACGCGCTGCGGAAGCTGGAGTCCGGGCTGGTCATCCAGGGTGACCGCACCCTGCCATGCCGTGGGCGACTGCTCGACCCGCAGCCGCAGATGCCCCCGCGCGAGCCGCCCATCCGCGTGCGCAAGAGCGTGCCGGATTGCTGGCTGGCACTGGAACTGGTGGAAGGGAAGAACCGGCAGGTCCGCCGCATGACCGCGGCCATCGGACACCCGACGCTGCGGCTGGTGCGGGTGCGCATCGGAGCGTTCTGGCTCGGAGAAATGGCGGCGGGGGGCTGGAAGGAATTGACGATGGCGGAGCGGAAGCTGGTTCTGGGTTGAACTGAAGTTCGCCTCCCACGTCGGCGGGGTGCAACTCGACCCTGCCCCGAAGCCGAGCCGGCGCGGACGCCGGCGATACGGCCCGCGGGACGCGGGCGCTACGTAGCGCCGGCCTCCGGCCGGCCGTGTCGCAAGCGTCCTCGCTTGCCCGACGGGTCGGAGCACGAGGGTGCCCGTCGTCCGCAACGGCTCACTTTGCACTTTGAAGTTTGGACCCTGAACCTTACCGTCCGGCCCGTTTTACATGCCGCTCCAATTGTTCAACACGCTGACCCGCCAGGTGGAAAAGTTCGTCCCGCTGGACCCGCAGGGCCGGCACGTCGGGCTGTATTGCTGCGGGCCGACGGTCCATGATTTCGCCCACATCGGGAACTTCCGCACCTTTGTCTTCACCGACCTGCTGCGCCGTTACCTGGAGTTCCGCGGCTTCGCGGTGAAGCACGTGATGAACATCACGGACGTGGAGGACAAGATCATCAAACGCGTCCAGCAGCGGCACACCACGCTCCGGGAGTTCACCGGCAAATACGAGGCCGAGTTCCTCGCTGACTTCGACACGCTGCGCTGCCAGCGCCCGCAGGTCCTGCCCCATGCCACGGAGCACATGCCGGAGATTGTGGCGCTCATCGAGAAGCTCGTCGCCCGTGGCATTGCGTATCAGGCGGCGGATGGCTCGGTTTACTTCAGCATCGACAAGTATCGCGGGTGCGGCTGCAAGTATGGGCAGCTCGTGAACCTCAACTTTGACGCGATGCGCGTGGGCGAGCGCGTGGCCAGCGATGAGTATGAGAAGGAGGCGGTCGCTGATTTCGCGCTGTGGAAGAAACGCGTGCCGGAGGATGGCGACGTGTTCTGGCCCAGCCCATGGGGCGAAGGCCGGCCCGGCTGGCACATCGAGTGCAGCGCCATGGCCACCAAGCATCTGGGCGAGAGCTTCGACCTGCACCTCGGCGGCGAGGACCTGATGTTCCCCCACCACGAGGACGAGATCGCGCAGAGCGAAGGCGCGCTGAATTATCCGCCGGGCCGCAAGTTCGTGAAGCACTGGATGCATGGCTCGCACCTGCTCGTCGAGGGCAAGAAGATGAGCAAGACGCTCGGCAACTACTTCACGCTGCGCGACCTGCTGGCGAAGGGTTTCACCGGCCGGGAAATCCGCTACCTCCTGCTCACGGCGCACTACCGCGCACAGTTCAATTTCACCCTTGATGGCCTGGCTGGCGCGCGGACCGCCCTCGGCCGGCTGGACGAGTGCATCGGCAAGCTGCGCGAACTCGCCGGGGTGGCGAGCGTGCCGCCGGAACAGGCGTTGCTGATGCAGTTCACCAAGGTGATGGACGATGACCTGAATGTCGCCGCGGCGTGGGGCGCGGTGTTCGACTGGGTGAGCGAGATCAACCGCAAACTGGCGGCGAATGCCCTGTCCAAGCCACAGGCGGCGGCGGCGCTCGAAGCGTGGAACCGGGTGGACGAGGTCTTCGGTCTCGGCGGACCCCGGTCGGACGAAGCGCCCGGCGAGGTGCTGGCCCTGGTCGAGGAACGACAGGCCGCGCGCAAGGCCAAGGATTTCAAAAAGAGCGACGTGGTCCGCGACCAGCTCAAGGCCCTGGGCTGGGCGGTGGAAGACACGCCGAAGGGCCCGCGGGTGAAGCGGCTTTGAAGGAGGATTAAGATTAGGATTAAGATCAGGAGTAAGAAAGGCAACGCTCACAGGCCGCTCTTGCTCTCACTCTTAATCCTAATCTTAATCTTCCCCTCATTCCCAATGTCCGGTCTGTTCATCACGTTTGAAGGCACCGAAGGCGGCGGCAAGAGCACGCAGGTGGCGCTGCTCACTGAGCGGCTGCGTCGCCTGGGCCACAAGGCGCGAGTGTTGCGCGAGCCGGGCGGGACGCCCATCGGCGAGGAAATCCGCCGCCTGCTCAAGCACGGTCCGGCGAACGAGGTGATGATGCCCGAGGCCGAACTGCTGCTGATGAACGCGAGCCGCGCACAGCTCGTCCTGGAAGTCATCCGCCCCGCGCTCACCAACGGAGAGATTGTCCTGTGCGACCGGTTTTACGATTCAACGACGGCCTACCAGGGCCATGGGCGGCAGCTTGATCTGGCGCTGGTGCAGTCAGTCATCGATTTCGCCGTGGGCCGGACGCGACCCCACCTGACACTGCTATTGCACGTCCCGGTGGAAGTGAGCGAGGCGCGACGCCACGCACGGCAGGCCGCAACCGCCAGTCCTCGCGACCGCTTTGAAGAGGCAGACCGGGCCTTCTTCCGCCGCGTGGAGCATGGCTTTCAAAAAATTGCGGAAGCCGACCCAGAGCGGATCAAGGTGGTGGACGCCACGCAGAGCATCGAGGCGGTGCATGACGACATCTGGCGGCATGTGAACCCGTGGTTGTCGCCGGTGGACAGGATTTGAACGGAAGAAAATCCCAAATTCCAGCCGCGAAGGGTCGTCGCTGCGCAGGCCAAGGCCCGTTGACCAGAGGGGCTGATACCAACGCCCAATATCGGCTGATAGCATGGGCGCGATATTCGTGCGCGCGCTTTCCCCTCACCCCGCCCTCTCCCCAGGGGAGAGGGAGAATCGTCGTCAGTCTCCCTTGCGCCCGAGCGCATGCCTTGCTCTGCGGCTGGCTGACTGGCTCCCTCTCCTCGGGAGAGGGCCGGGGTGAGGGGAACGGGTGCGACCTAAGTGCAAGCCGCATTCGCCTCGATGTCATCCCCACTTGGTATGATTCCTCCCGCCAAATCGGACGGGACCGCTTGAACTGGACTCGTTTGGAATTTGGCCTGGAATTTCGCCGCCCGGCACCGGCCCGCAGCCAGCGAGAAAACTGCCTCCCTGCCGCTTCCCGCTTGTCCGCGACGAATTCCACGCTAGCTTGCGGACATGACGACGGAGCATTCCATCGCCGCCCACTGGCACGGAGGGTTTGAGGAAGCCGCCCTGCAAGCCTGGGCCGAGGGCCTGCGCACGAAGCTCGCCGCGCCGCGCGTGTCGCTGGGCCTCGTGTTCATGTCGCCGAAGTTCTTCCCGCACGCCCGTGAAACGTTGGAAGTGCTGCGCGTCCATGCGCAAGTCCCGCTGCTGCTGGGCTGCTCGAGCAACGGACTCATCGCAAACGCGATGGAGGTCGAGGAGGACGCCGGGCTGGTGCTCGCGCTGTATCATCTGCCGGGGGCGGAGCTCAAGGCGGTGCGGTTCACGCAACCACAGGTCGCAGAATGCACCAACCCGGCCTACTGGCATGCGGAGACTGGCGTGGGCCCGGAGACGGGCAACGGGTGGCTCGTCTTCGCCGATCCGTTCAGCCTCGACGCGGAAGCGTGGCTCAAACAATGGAACGAAGCCTACGCACCGCTGCCCATCCTCGGCGGGCTGGCCAGCGGTGACTTCGCGGAACGGACGACGCAGGTGTATCTCGACGGCGAGGTGTTTGAGGACGGCGGGGTCGCGCTCTCCGTGGGGGGCGAGGTCCGGCTGCAAGGCGTCATCTCCCAAGGCTGCACGCCCATTGGGGAGACCTGGACCATCACCGAAGCCGAGCGGAACATCATCGCGAAGATCGGCAACCGCCCGGCGTATCAACGGCTGGTGGACACGTTCGAACAACTGCCGGAGGCCGAGCAGAAGAAGACGCGCGGCAACCTCTTCGTCGGCCTCGTGATCAACGAGTATCTGGAGGAGTTCCATCGCGGCGACTTCCTCATCCGCAACCTCCTCGGGGCCGATCCCGCTTCAGGCGCCCTGGCCGTCGGGGCGCAACCCCGGCAAGGACAGACGCTGCAATTCCAGCGACGCGACGCGGAGGCCGCCACGGAAGACATGGCGGAAATGCTGGCGCGCGCCAGCCGCGACCTCGGCGGAGGCACCGTGCTCGGCGGCGTGCTCTGCTGCTGCAACGGCCGGGGACGCCAGCTCTTCGGCGAACCCAGCCATGACGCCCGCATGGTGCAGAACCGGCTGGGACCGATGGGCCTGACGGGCTTCTTCTGCAACGGGGAGATTGGCCCGGTCGGCACCAAAAACTTCCTGCACGGCTACACGGCCTCGCTCGCGCTGTTTGTGGGGAAGTAGCCGGAGTGACTGCGGCGATGCAAGGGCAGCGCGGGGTTTAGCCGCCGCTTCCGCAATCGCCCTCAAGGCAAAGCCACTGCCCGATAGAACCGTTGGGCTTTCCCCGGTGAGTTCGGATCTATCAGCAGGTAGGGGCTGGATGGCAGCACCAGATTGGTAAGCATTTGCCAGTTCGTCGTGCCCGGCAGGACAACATCGGCGTAGTCCACGCGGAATTGCTGGCCCACGGGACCGGCGAGGACCGTGCCTGCGTAGTGCTTCAAGTCGCCGAAGTAGGTCAAGGCGGTCGCCTGGCTGCTGAGGACCGAACCGCTCAAGTTGGTCACCACCACTTGATAAGTGCCGGCATTCGTGGCGGTCATGTTGGACAGGGCCAGAGTAGGTCCGTTCGCTCCCGGCAGATTGGTGCCGTTGAAAAGCCATTGGTAGCCCAGGCCCGTGACATTCACTCCCAGGATGACCGCATCACCCAGCGAAAAAGTTTGTCCGGGAGGCTGGCCTGTGATCTCGGGCAGCGGCGCAACAATCACGGCCGTGTGGACCCCGCCCGCAGCGATCCCCACGACCCCGTTCACGTCGGCCGGGATCCAAAGCTGGCCTTCGTTGTTGTTGCCCCACACCACCACGGTTCCGTCACTCTTCACCACCGCACTGTGAACGTAGCCGGCGGCCACGGCTGTCACCGGGCCCAAGCCAGGGGGAATGTTTGCCTGGCCGTAGGAATTGTCTCCCCACGTCACCACTGAACCGTCTTGCAGCAAAGCAAGGACATGGTAGTAGCCGGAAGCAATTGCGGTCACATTCGTCAATCCGGCAGGCACCTGTGCCACGCCACTACCCCAGGCCACCACGGTGCCATCCGCCTTCAAGGCCAGGCTATGGTAGGAGCCGGCCGCAATCGCCACCACGCCGCTTTGTGCCGCAGCCGGAACCGAGGCCTGCCCAATGTTATCGTATCCCCAGGCCACCACGGCTCCGTCGTTTCTCAAGGCCAGGCTGTGATAACCGCCGCCCGCCACCGCCACCAAATTGGTTGCATCAGGAGGAATCGTGGTCTGACCGCGGTCATTCAATCCCCATGCAACGACGCTGCCGTCCTGCTTCACCGCCAGGCCGTGGTAGTAACCTGCCCCCACACCCACTGCACCGGCCAGTCCCGGGGGCACATTCGTCTGCCCGCGGTCATTCAATCCCCACGCCACCACGGTCCCATTTCGGTTGAGTGCGAGCGTGTGTTCGCCATTGGCGGCCAGGGCAATCACCGAGTTCAAGCTCGTCGGCACCGTGACGGCCCCGCTCGCGGCGCGGCCCCAGGCAATCACCCGTCCAGGGAGCACGGAAGCCACGGTCAGAATGGCCGGTGGCGAACTGGTGATTGAGCCGAAGGCGTTGCTGGCAACCACCGTGTAGGCACCTGCGTGGTTGCTCCGCACGGACCCGAGGATGTAGCTGGCATTGGTGGCTCCGAACAGGTTGGTCCCGTCCTTGCGCCATTGATACGTAAATGGAGCGGTGCCGGACGCTTCGGCGGCGAAACTCGCCCACCGCCCCGCCAGAACCGACTGGCTCACCGGCTGGGTCACCAGCACCGGCGGGATGGCGGGCACGAGGGCCAGGCTGTGAAAGCGTCCCGCTGCGATGGCTGTCGCTCCGCTCAGACCGGCGGGCACCACCGTCTGGCCATTATTGTTACGGCCCCAGGCCACAACCGCCCCGCCATTTTTCAAGGCGGCGATGTGATTGCCCGCCGCCACTTTCGCCACGCCGCTCTGCGCCGGTGCTGGCACAGTGGTAAGGCCGTCACCCGTGCTGCCCCACACCACCACGGAGCCATCGCTCTTCACCGCCACACTGACTTCCTCGCCGGCCGCCACCGCCGTGACCCCGTTCAATACCTGGCCCCCCAAGGTGACGGGAACCGCCACGTCCCAGAAGGGCATGGAGGTATTCGAGGTTCCGGTGACCTGGCCCGAAGCATTCTTGCCCCACGCCACCACCGTGCCATTACTCATCAAGGCCAGCGTGTGGGCGGCACCCGCCGCAATGGCCGCCACGCCACCCAAGCCCGGCGGAACATTGGTCTGCCCAAAACCATTCCACCCCCACACAGCCAGGGTGCCGTCACTTTTGAGGGCCACGGTGTGCCCCACTCCGGCGCTGATGGCTGTTACGTTGGCCAAGCCAGCGGGGATGCTGGCGGCCACGTAATTGACGCCATCATAGACTTGCCCCCAGGCAGTCACGGTGCCATCCGCCTTCAAGGCCAGGCTGGAATACCAGCCCGCCGCGACCGCCGTCACTCCGCTCAACCCGGCTGGCACATTGGTCTGGCCCGAAAAATTGGAGCCCCAGGCCACGACCGTGCCATCGCTCTTGAGGGCCACGGAATGGCCATCGCCACCGGCGATCGCCGTCACATCCCGGGTGGCAGTCACGGGCACCGACGCCTGCCCGTAAGAGTTGTTTCCCCAGGCCACGACGCTGCCGGGGGCCGCCGCACTGGCACGCCACGCCGCCACCGGCCAGAAGGTGAGTGCCACCAAGATTACGGCGAAGCGGTGGGCATGCATGGTTCGATTGTGGTTTCTCATACTGTCAAATCCGACAGGTTACTCCCTGCCTCCTGCGACACGAAGACTCATCAGGTCGCAACTAAATCTCAACTTCCGGTTCGGCGAGATACAGAGCATCCGAACGTGAAGAAGGAAACGAACTCAACTCTAGGACGGATGGTGCGTGGAGCGCAGTGAGTGTCAAGCCACCATTCAGGGCAGTCACCGGGCTGACGCATCAAAAAGACGAGGGAATCCGTTTGGAAGCGGCCGATGAAATCCCGCGGATGGAGGCGTTGAGCGGCCAACGGGGATTCCTTTGACTGACGAATGGGGACTGACGAATGAAAATAAGGGGAGGGGCGGACCCGTGGACTGAAGGGACGTATGGGAGGATGGAATGTGAACGGGTCGCTGCGATCTTGTTCGGTGGCCGGGCAAGTTCATTGGCGTCACGCAATATGAAGCGGGCGATGGAGGTGGCAGGATCGCGGGAGATGGTGGGTGGTGATTTCAGATTTCAGATTTCAAATTTGAAAGGATTAAGCCGGGGGAGGGGAACCACGAATGGACACGAATGGACACGAATGGAACGGGGGCAGGCGGATAGACATGGCTGATAGGCGATGGGGAATGGGAAATCTCAGATGGCAGATTTCAGACTGCCAGTCACCGGGCTGCGAGGAGGTGTTTTACAAAACGAAGCCAATTGGAAGGCTGGGTAGGGAGGGAAAAACTACGAATGAACACTAAGGGACACGATTGGAACGGGCTGCTGTCACGGGTGTTATGCATGGATCGCCGTGGGCTGTGGCAGGAGGCTCGACATGGGAATGTCGAGCTGCTTGGCGAGTTGATTTTGCGAAACGAACCCATTGAGGAACCGCGGGGTGGTGATGGTTGGAGCGAAGGTGAGTCGCTGGTTTCCCGTTTCCAAGCCGGGCGGGATTGCTACTATCCACCCATGACCACGCGCCGCTTTCTGGCCTTGCTGTGCTTCGCGCTGCTGTGCGCTCCCGCTCCCGCCGCCGAGGCGAAACGACCGAACATCCTGCTCATCTTCGCCGACGACCAGTCTTACAAGACCGTCGGCTGCTACCCGGAGTCGTGGCCTTGGGTGAAGACGCCGAACATTGACCGGCTGGCGGCCTCGGGCGTGCGCTTCCACGCCGCCTACCTCGGTGCGTGGTGCATGCCCTCGCGTGCCACCATGCTCACCGGGCGGCACCCGCACGGCATCGAGAGCATGCGGATGGACGGGAAGTATCCGGCCAGCGCGTATGACCCGAAGCAATGCCCTTTCTGGCCCGCTGTCTTCCGCCAGCAGGGCTACCACACCGCGCAAATCGGCAAGTGGCACACGGGCGTGGATGCCGGCTGGGGCCGCGACTGGGATCACCAGATCGTCTGGAACCGCCCGCTGCATCCCGAGAACGCCGGGGCCTACTACGAGCGCCAGCTCCTCGCCATCAACGGCAAGGAGGAATGGGTGGACGGTTATCCGGCGGACAATTACTCGCAGTGGGCCGAGGACTATGTGCGCGGCAAGACGCGCGCCACGGACAAGCCCTGGTTCCTCTGGCTCTGCTACGGCAGCATTCACGGCCCGTCAAAACCCGCTGCCCGGCACAAGGGGCGCTACGCCAATGCCGCGGTGCCCGAGCCCGCGGACCTCTTCCCCCCGCGCCCCGGCAAGCCCGACTACCTCAATCGCACGCAGGCCTGGACCAAGGCCGCCGACGGCACGGCCATCGCGGGCAAGAGCGGCGAGACCTTCGGCGATGAGAGCGGCAAGAAGCGCCAGACCTACGCGGGCTTCGTGCGCCAGATGAACGAGTGCGTGCCGGCGATTGACGAGGGTGTGGGCAGGCTGGTGGCGGCGTTGAAGGAGACGGGGCAGTTGGAGAACACCATTGTGATCTACACCGCCGACCAGGGCTTCGGCATGGGCGAGCACGGCTTCCGCACGAAGCTCGGGCCTTACGACGCCACCTACCGCTCGCCGCTCATCATCGCGAAGGCCGGCCTCACACCGACGGGCCAGGTGTGCAATACGCCGGTGAACGCGCCGGACCTCATTGCGACGTTCGCCGCGCAGGCCGGGGTGAAGATTCCGTGGGCCACGCATGGTCGCGACCTGACGCCGCTGCTCAAGCATCCCGCCGCGCCGTGGCCGCACCCATGCCTGTATGAGTTCGCCGGAGAGAACTACGGAGCCAGCGTCGCGCAGCGGGTGAGCACCGAGCCGGCCAAAGCCGAATATCACGAAGTCCCGTGGTATGCCGCCGTGGTGCAGGACGGCTGGAAGCTGATCCACTACCTCAAGCCCGGCGTGGGCGACGAACTCTATGACTTGAAAGGCGATCCCGAGGAGCTGACCAACCGCATCGCCGCACCCGAGGCGAAGGAGCGGCTGGGGAAGCTGCAGGTGGCGCTGAAGGCGGAGCTGGAGCGGACGCAGGCGGGGTGGAAGTGATTGAGTTCGTAGAGTGAGCAGAAACCGACGGTGGCAACCTTGCTCATGAAGGCTGGGAAGACTGACGCGAATTGCGCTAATTGGCGCGAATTATTGCTCCGCCCCATTCGCGATAATTCGCGTAATTCGCGTCAAAAACTCGGGATTCTGAGCAACAAAAAGCGCCCCGCGCGTGAGCACGGGGCGCTGTCAGAATTGTAGCCGGAGGCTTAGTTCGCCTTCTCGGTCTTCTCGCCCGCCTGGAGCCAGCCGCTGATGCCGGCGCTCATGTGCTTGATGTTCTTGTAGCCAAGCTTCTCCGCCTCGGTGGCGGCGGCCTTGTAGGCGCTGCAGCTCGGGCCGCCGCAGTAGGCGACGACGAGGGCGTTCTTGTCGGCGGGGAGGGCTTCAGCCAGCTTGCCCTTCACGGCGGTGAAATCCACGGCGGTGGGAACGTGGCCCTTCTTGTAGGAGGAGGCGCCGTTGACGTCGATCACGGTGACCTTCTTGTCAGCAATGGCCTTCTTCAGGTCTTCGATGCTGATGTCGGGGAACTCACCGGCGTAGGAGGCGGAAGCCGCGATCAGGGTGGCGGCGAACAGTGCGAACAGTTTCTTCATGGTGCTACGGTTGTGTTGTTTGTTTATGCGCCGGATTAGCAGCGCAGAGGATACGACGCAGGCGTAGCGAAAACATTCAACCCTGGCGGTCGGGGTTCAGCCCCGGGTCCAGCGGCGGGCCTTGGATTCAAAGCGCGGCAGCGTGCCTGGCGCGGCGGCCACCACGGGCACTCGCAGGGCCAGGCTGCTCTCAAAGGCCCGGGCCAGCCGCTCCGTCAGGTCGGCCTCCGCCGTCCCGGGCTCCGGCTCCACGGTCACGGTCAGCTCGGTCAGGGCCTGGCCCTGGCTGATGCGCACCTGATACTCCGCCACGCCGCCGGTGCGCCGGATGATCTCCTCGATCGCGCTGGGATACACGTTCACCCCGCGCACCACCACCATGTCGTCCACGCGACCGAGGATACCGCCTTCCAGGGCGAGATCGGGGGAACCGCACGGGCAGGGGCAGGTTCCGGGTTCTGAGTTCCGCGTTCCGAGTTGAACTAGGTCGCCCGTGCGGTAGCGGAGGAGGGGGGAGCCGGTGCGGCCGAGGTTGGTCAGGATCAGTTCGCCTCGTTCGCCTGGGCCGACGGGCTGGCCGGTGGTCGGGTTCACTACTTCGGCGATGAAGCTGCGCTCGATGAGGTGCAGGACCCCGGGCCGCGCGGGGCACTCGTAGCTTACCGGGCCGACCTCCGTCATGCCGTGATGGTCATAGACCCGCGCGCCGGGCCACAGCTCCTGCAGGCGAGCCCGCACGGCCGGGATGCTCCCGCCCGGCTCGCCCGCCACGCTGAGGGTCTTCACCTGGGACTGCCGGAGGTCCACGCCTTCCTTCGCCGCAACCTCGGCGAGGTGGATGGCATAAGTGGGTGTGCAGCACAGGATCGTGGCCCGCAGATCGAGGATCGCCCGCAGCCGGGCCACGCTGGTCATGCCGCCACCGGCGAAGACCAGGCAGCCGAGCCGTTGCGCGGACTCGAAGGCCGTCCAGAACCCGAGGAACGGCCCGAAGCTGAACGCGAAGAAGATGCGGTCCGCCGCCGTGGTGCCGGCCTGGCGATGGACCGTCTCCCAGTTGTCGAGCATCCACGTCCAGCTCGCCGGCGTGTCCAGCCAGCGGAGCGGACTGCCGGTGCTGCCGCTGGTCTGGTGGCAGCGTGTGTAGCGCTCCAGCGGGAAGGTGAGGTTCGTGCCGTAAGGCGGATGCGCGGACTGGTCGGCCACGAGTTCCGCCTTCGTAGTGAAGGGGCACCGCGCCCTGAACTCAGCGAGGCCGGCGACGCCGTCGAGCAACCCCGTGTCCCCCAGCTTCCGCGCATAGAAGGAATTCGCCGGGAGCGCGGCGAGCAGGGCACGGAGTTGGGTGAGTTGATCGCTCACGGGTTGAAGTTGAAAACCACCGACCGGCACTGACCTGCACTAATGGGATTAGATTCGAATGCCTTCATAAGTGCAGGTCAGTGCCGGTCGGTGGTTCAGGTGTTTCACCAAACGCAAAAGGCGCAAAGAGAATTCCGCTCTTTGCGCCTTCTGTGCCTTTTTGTGGCAAATCATTGGCCGTTCATTTCACCGGCGGTTCCGGCGTCACCGCCGCCGGCGCGGTCACGGCGGCGGCGGGCTTTTGGGGCGCGGGTGGCGCGGGCTTGTAGAAGGTCACCAGCGTGCCCCCGAGCGCGGCCAGCAGCATGCCCACCCAGAACATCGGCTTGATGCTGCCCCAGCCGCCTGCCGGAGGATGCGTGACGATGGAGTAGAGCGCGTTCACCACCGGCGCACCGGCAAAGACGATGGACATCACCACGGCGGGCGTGCCCTTCGCACCGAAGGCCAGCAGCACGCCCAGTGCGCCGACCGCGCCGACGATGCCCGCGATGAGCGACCACCACAGGCCCTTGGCCGGGAAGTCCCAGTTCGAACCGTTCATGGCCAGGATGGCCAGCGGCGCGAGCACGGCGGTGAGGAAGTAGGCCACGCCGACGAAGAGAAACGCCTTGATGCGGCCGTTGGCGGGGTCCGCCATGCCGATCGTGCCCGAGTGAAGGAAGACGCCATAGACGCCCCAGGAGAAGACGGTGAGAAATGCCCAGCCCAGCCACGCCATGCCCGGTCCCGCAGTATTTTCAGTGCCCATAATAGGCGGGGACTGTAGGAGCAGGGCCGGGGAAGTTCAAACGGTTTGTCCGGGGGGAGTTGCTCGACGCACGGGCAAGCGGGGACGCTTGCGGCACAGCCGGCCGGAGGCCGGCGCTACGTAGCGCCCGCGTCTCGCGGGCCGTGTCGCCGGCGTCCGCGCCGGCTTGGCTGCGGGACCGAGGTCACCACCACCGCTTCACCCCGCTGCCTTCGTCGGCGTTTCGCCCACCACCGGCTTCGGCTCATGCCACAGCAGCATCAGCGCGACATACCCCAGCAACGGCGTAAGTCCCGCCAGCGCGATGCCCTCGTTGAACGACCCGGTCTGGTCCGCCAGCCGTCCAAAGAACTTCTGGCACGGCGAGGACGTGGCCCACGCGACGGTGCCGAGAATGCCCGTGACCTTGCCCTGATGCTTGGTGCTCAGCTCCTGGCTGAACGAGTAGTAGCACGGGAACAACCCTAGAGACGCCGCCGCCACCACCAGCAGCACGCCCAGCAACGCCCACCCGCGTGGCAACACCGCCGCCAGCCCGGTCAGCGAGGTCAGCAGCGCACACACGCCGAAGACCGCCACGCGCGAACGATGCACCTCCCATCCCCGCTTGACCAGCCAGAGCGCCGCCGCGCCTGCCGCGAGACAGCCGATATCCGTGGCAATGTAGTAGAGCGAGTTGAAACGTAGCGCGTCTGCCTCCAGATAGCCTTTGCCCTCGATCAGGAACTTCGGCAGCCACGCGCGGACGATCTGCCAGCAGACGTTGATGGCCGCCACCACCACCACGAGCGCCCAGAAGCGCCGGTCGGAGAAGACGGTGAAGAAACGCTCCCCGCCCGTGGTCGGAGCCGGCACCGGGTGGTTCGAAGCCGTTTCCGATTTCTGATTTCCGATTTCAGTTTTGCCCTCCGAGAAGTCCCGCTCCTTCAGCAGCGCGAACCACCCCACCACCCACACCACCCCGATGGCCCCAATCACCAGGAATGGATGCCGCCACACGCCCGGCTCCGTGCGCCCGGCCAGCATGACGCTCATCACCAGTGGTGTGACAATGGCCCCGATGCTCGCGCCGCTTTGCAGCACGCTGTTGCCCATGGTTCTTTCCTCGCGCGCCAGCAGGCGCTGCGTGGTCTTGAGCGCGCATGGCCAGTGCCCGGCCTCGAAGAAGCCGAGCAAGGTGCGGCACAGCAGCAGCCCGCTGTAGCTCTCCACCAGCCCGGTGAGGAAGCCCATGGCCGACCACCCGAGCACCAGCGCCGGGTAGAGCCAACGCACGCTCCATTTGTCCGCCACGCAGCCCCACAGAAACGCGCCGACCGCGAACGCGTAGCCGAAATACATCTCCACGTCCCCGTATTGCTCCTGCTTGAGCTTGAACTCCGTCGTCACCCGCGTGGCCACGTTCGGCAGCGTCTGGCGGTCCATGTAGAGCAGCATGGACGCGAAGAGCAGCAGGCCGCACACGAGCCACTTCCAGTGGGCGGGCCGGGCGGTGGGCGTGGAAGTCACGGAGAACGGACGGCTCGCAATGCGAAGTGTTCAGCCCCAAATTCCGCTGCGTCCGGGCAAGGTCAGCGTTGCAGGTCAAAACCGAACAGCCGGGCGTTCCGCACGGCGAACTCCAGGCGCACGGCCTGCTCGCGCAAGGCGGACAAGGGATGCTTCCAGCGCAGCGGCGCGGCCACGGCATCGACACTGACCGCCTCACCATCCGCAAACGCGAACCCGGGGAGGGCCTTGCCATCCGCACCGAGCACCTGCACCCGCACGCTGCCCGCGTGGGCGTCCGTGTTGAGTGTCAGCGTGCCGGCGTCCAGCTTCAGTAGCGGTGTGCGCAGCGTTCCCTCCCGGTCGGCGGCGGCCCGCGCCACATAGCGGTCGCGTGGCAGCCGCACGAGGCCGATCTGCCGCTCGGTCTCGCGCTCCACCTTGTGCCCGCGCGCGTAACCGCCGTAATAGACATACAGTTCGTCCCCAACGAGCACCTGGCAATCGCCCCACGCCATCGCATGGTCCCAGGTGCGCGGCCTGGGCTCACGGTCCAGGAAGGGCTGGCGTTCGCGCTGCCAGTGCTCGCCATCGCGCGTCCACGCCAGGACGGTGTAGCCGATGCCCTGCGCCGGGCCGCCGGGATCACACGGCAGGTCGTCCCGCAGGACCTTGAGCAGGCCGATCAACAGGCCGCCTCGCGCCACCACGCCACCAATGCTGTAGAACTCGGTGATCCCCTCGTCGCGGTCGTCGGGCTGGAAAATCCGGCGCGGTGGCTCCCACTTGACGCCATCGGCACTGGTGCTCTGGCCGACGCAGCGGCGGTAACCCTCCGGCGCGTTGGGCGTGCGGCCTTTGTAGCCGTCCTCCTTGGTGGAGGGCATGCCGAAGGTGGCGAGATAGCGGTTGCGAACCGGGTCGCGCGCGAGCGAGGTGATGTCATTCATCCCGGTCAGCACCGGGCGCGGCTGGTCCGCCTGCCATTTCTGGCCGTCGGCCGAATGCGCCAGCCACATGCCGCCGGCCCACCACAGGAAACGATAGCGATACGCGGGCGTCTTCGCGGCCGCCCCGTCATCAATCACGCTCGCGCCAAAGATGATCTGCGCCGGGTCATCCAGCACCCGGTGCGGCCGGAGCCAGTGGATGCCATCTTCCGATTCGAGCTGCGCCAGGTGCGAGCCCTTGCCCTTGGTCGGCACGTCATACCACATGCCGAAGCGGCGGGTCGCGGGATCGCGCAGGACGGAGACGTAAGGCTGCCAGTTGTGGTCCTCTTTGCCCGTGACCACCGGCTGGTCCAGGTCGCGCCGGACCGGATTCACCACCCGCGTAAGCTGCGTGCTCTGCTCAACGAGGAAGTCATCCACGAAGAGGTGCGGCCCCGGTCCCAGGGTGATCGGCGGGCGGTTGTCCGCCGCGCCGACCAGTGCGGGCACCAATAGCAGCCCGCACACAAGCCACTTCCAGCGTGCGGGGCGTGCAGCGGGCGTGGAAGTCACGGAGAACGGACGGCAGGGCGGGGGAAGTGTTCAGTAATCAGTGGTCAGTGACCAGTGCCGCGAGGGCGGCTCACTTGCCGCCAGGCTTTAGCTTGTCCGCGATTTGCGACCGCAATTCTTCCGCACGCTTCTTGCCGGCACCAACTTGCTGAGGCGTCAGAAACGTCGCCGCCATGAGATCGCGGGATTTGGTAATGTCTTGTCCTGCCTGAAGTCCCGCTGAAGCTGCGCTCAAGCTATACCACGCATACGCTTCCACTTTATCCACCGGCATCCCAACCCCATTTTCATAGCAGCGCGCCAGTTTGCCCTGGCAGCCGGAGTGGTTCAGCTCGGCGCCTTTGCGATACCACTCCACCGCCTCCTTCTCGTTTTTGGCGATGCCCGAGCCATGCTCCAGCACGTAACCCATGTTCGACATAGCCTGAAGGTGGTTTTGATTGGCGGCCTTGCGATACCATCCAGCGGCCGCCTCGCGATCCAATTCGATGCCCCGGCCCCGGCCGCAGCACATGCCCAGACTATATTGAGCCGACGCGTAGTTTTGCTCGGCCGCCAGCCGATACCATTTTACCGCCTCTGCAAAGTTGACTGCTACCACCTGGCCGGATTCGAAGTGCTCACCCAAACTATGTTGCGCCCTCGCGTCGCCCTTCTCGGCCTTCGCCTTGTTCTCCAGGAACTGCTTGCGCGCAGCGGCGGCCTGTGGAGTGTCCGCGCCCTGCACAACCAAACCCGCGCCATAGATTAGCGCGGCAAACAGGGCGGCTCTCATGGAACTGAAGGTTAGGAATTTGTTGTCGCTGTGCAAGAACCGAGTCGCCTCACCTCCCGCCATTCTTGAGTTTGCCCGCGATCAGCACCCGCAGTTCCTCCGTGCGCTTCCTGGCGTCAGCCACCTGTTGTGGCGACATGGCCTTCTCCAGCGCCGCGCGGTTGGTGGCGGCGTCGCTGCCGGGCTTGGTGACGAGGCCATACCACGCGCAGGCTTCCACGAGATCTTTCGTCACCCCTTTGCCATTGGCGTAGCAGAAGCCCAGTCCGCCGGCGGCCGGCGCGTAGTTCTGCTCGGCGGACTGGCGATACAACTTCACCGCCTCCGCGTCGTCCTTCTCCGCGCCCTCGCCCCGGCGGTAGCAATTGGCCAGATTGTATTGGGCCACGGCGTCGTGCTGGTCGGCGGCCTTGCGATACCACTTCACGGCTTCGGCATAATTCTTCTCCACTCCATCGCCCCGATAGTAATGGTTCCCCAGGTTGTATTGCGCCGGGATGAAGTTCTGCTCCGCCGCCTTGCGCAGCCACTTCACCGCTTCCACCGGGTTCTTCTCCGCGCCCTGGCCGGTGATGCAGGCGCTCGCCAGATTGAACTGCGCCTTCGCGAGGTTTTGTTCCGCTGCCTTGCGATACCACTTCACGGCTTCGGCGAAATCCTTCTCCACGCCCCGGCCCTCGTGGTAGCAGAAACCCAGATTGTTCTGGCCGTTCGCGTCCCCCTGCTCGGCCCTGGCCTTGTGTTCCAAAAACTGGGTGCGGAGCGCCTCGGTTTCCTGGCCTTGCAACGCGGTTGCCACCAGGCCGACGGCGCCGAGCAGCGCGGCGATCAGGGTGGTTCTCATGGGAGCGAAGGTTAAGTTTTGGCCGCCGCCGCGCAAGGCCGGAGTCGCCCGGGGGAACAAATGGCCGGGCGCAGGTCAGTTTTGCGGAGTCGCGTAGTGACGGCCCGAGGGTAGCCGTGGGTTTCAACCCACGGACAAGCGTGCGGAAGAAGCGCGTCGCGTAGCGACGCTTGAACGCGGCTGATAAGCGAGGGACCAATGTCCATCCACCGGCTCAAGCGTCGCTACGCGACGCCATCTGTCGCCGCACGGACCGTGGACTGAAGTCCACGGCTACCATCGGGATGTCGCTACGCGACTGGGTCCGGAGACAACTGCAGTGGGAGCGAGTTTTCGTGGACCGTGTTGAAGGAACCCTGCTTGGCGGATCACACGCGCCGATGACCACTGAATCCTGTTGCTGAACACTGGCCCTGCCCCTTACGGCAGCGGCACCGCCCGATAGAACCGCGTGCCCGTCGCCGCCCCGCTGGTATCCACATACAGGAAGGGGCTGCTCGGCAGCATGAGGGTGGTGAGCGCGGTCCAGACCGTCAGGGCCGGGTTGGGGTTCAGGAAGGTCGTGTATTCGATGCGGTAGCGGCAGCCAACGGTGCCCGTGATCGTGAGCCCGGGATACAGCGCCAGGTTCAAGCCCACTGCCTCGCACGCGATGGCGATGAACTCCGGGGACTGGTTGAAGATGCTGGAGAAGGTCGAGCCCACGTGCGCCGCAGTGAACTTCATCACGTTGTTGTTGCCGGCATTCGCCACGTAGAGGCTGCCTGCGTCATCGAAGGCGATGCCCACGGGATTCAGCAGGCCATCGCCGGTGCCGGCGAAATCCGCCAGAGCGTTGCCCGTGGTCAGATCGAAGGTCTTGATGGCGCTGATGCCGTAATTGGCCACGTAGAGCACGCCCGCCTTGATGGCCAGGCCGCGCGGGGCGCTCAGTCCACCGGTGAAGGGGACGAAGTCGCTGACGAAGGCGCCGGTGGAGTCGAACTTCTGGATCGTATTGTTGTTGTGGCTGGTCGCATAGAAGTTGCCCGCGGCATCCACGACCACACTGAACGGGCCGTTCATGTCCGCACTGGTGACGGGGAACGGAGCCACGGAAAGCCCGGTGCCGCCGTTCAGCTTCTGAACCGTGCTGCCGCTGTAATTCACCACGAGGAGGTCGCCCGCGGCATCAAAGGCAATCCCGTAAGGTCCGTTCAGCCCGCTGGTGGAGAAGGTGCTGGAGGGGCCGCCGCTGGTCGGGAACTTGAGGATCGTATTGGCCCCGGAGTTCGCCACGTAGAGGAAGCCCGCGTTGACGGCCAGCCCCTTGGGCAGGTTCAGGCCGGTCGCGAACGTGGTGGCCACGCCCGCGCTGTCAAACTGCCGGATCGTCCCGTTGTTGTAGGAGATGAAGATCTTCTCCACGCAGTCGCAGTGGCCGGAGCATTGGATCCGGATCGTGTGATTGAGGGTGTCGGCCACATAGAGGCGGCCGGAGGCATCCACGGCCACGCCAGCGGGACCGTTGAAACCCGCGGCGATGCCCGTGCCATCCGCGCTGCCCGAGATGCCGACGGCTCCGGCGAGCGTGGTAACGTTGCCGGCGGGAGTGATCTTGCGAATCGTGAAGCCTGCGCCCGTGCTGCCCTGGTCCGTCACATAGACATTGCCCGCGCTGTCCACCGCCATGCCGGTGGGACCACCGAACGGGCTCATGGGTGAGAGCAGGCTGAACCGGGCTCCGCTGCCCAGACCGTCGTTGAAGCCGGAGGTGAAGAGCGCGCCGGCCAGCGTGGTCACGAAACCGCCGGTGGTGATCTTGCGCACGAGCAGGTTGCCGGAGTCCGCCACATACACATTGCCCGCCGCATCCACGGCGATGCCGCGCGGCGTGTTGAAGAGCGCGGCGCTGTTCGCCCCATCCGCGTAGCCGCCGCCGGCCGCACCGGCCAGCGTGGTCACCACGCCGCCGGGGACGGTGACCGCGCGGATCGTCTGGTTGTTCTGGTCGGACACATAGGCCACCGTGCCCGCGCTGTTGAGCGCCACGCCGAAGGGATTGCGAAACTCGGCGGCCGCGCCCGTGGCATCGGTAGTGCCCGGGGTGCCCGCGCCGGCCAGCGTGCTCACGGTGCCGGCGGAAATCTGCCGGATGCTGTGGTTGTTGTAATCCGCCACCAAGACCACCGTGCCCGCGCTGTTCACCGCCACGCCGGTGGGCCGGCTGAACAGCGCGGAACTGCTCGCGCCGTCGACGTTGCCCGACGAATTGGGAACCCCCGCCAGCAACGTCACCACGCCCGCGGAGGTGATCTTGCGGATGGTGTGGTTGAGCGTGTCCGCCACATACACGTTGCCGCTGGCGTCCACGGCGACGCCCCAGGGCTGGTTGAACTGGGCGCCCGTGCCCGTGCCATTGACGCTGCCGCTCGTGCCCGCCAGGCCCGCGAGGTTGGTGATGCAGGTCGGTTCGTAAATGGAGGTGTCGGCCTGCGCGGTGCTGGCCATGGTCCAGGCGCAGAGCGCGAGGACGAGCGGGAGGAGATGCTTTTTCATAAGGGAACTTTCGGAATCCATCTGGGCGAGCCGCGCGAGGCGGAGCGGGTCAACTGGTGGTTGGAAATTTGGTTTCGGGCGGCACGCTGGGTGATTCTCTGAAGCGACGCTGTGCGAAGGGTGAGGACATTGGCCATGGGGTATAACCCGACCTGCGCGGCAACTTGAACGAAGCTCGCGGCAGCTTCAAAAAAACCGGCACTGGCAACCGACCGTTCCCGAACACCGGGTCAAAAAGCATCCCGTAACAAGGTTCACAGGAAGATTTACCAGGCCTCGATGGAGGCCAGCGATCTAACGGTGGTGGCAACGTGACGGGGGCGGGCGGAATAGCGACGCTTTTCGGCAACTATCTTTCCGCCCCGGCGATGTCGCCTGCTGACCCGCATGCCGAGTGCATCGCACCGACGCGATGAACACCAACTCTGAAGTCGAGCGCGGCGGAAGTGCGCCGGCAACGAGCGGAGCGCGGCGTTTACGCCGCAGAAGGCGGCGGCTGGAAAAGTGCGCTTGAACCACCCTGGGCGTGTTCCTGTTTCTGCGGCCTGAAGGCCGCGCTCCGTAGCGGTGCGTCGCGCGGTTTTGCACGTCAGCAACGTGACGATTAGAAACCCCGTCCCCTCAGGAAACGAAATGCCAGTCCAGGACGAACCCGCCCAGGGACGACTGATCACTGATTACTAAACACTGATCACTTCCCTCACCCCTCCCAGCTCTGTCCATCCCACTTCAGCACCCGCTCCAGCATCGCCACCGCGCCGTCCGCGAAGACTTGAAAGAGCGCCTCGCCCTTCTCGGCCGTGGCGTGGCGTGGGTCGCCGATGTGGCCGGGCACGCTGCGGTCGCCCATGATCCAGCCGCGCGAGGCCGGCTCGAAAGGGTTGCCAAACTCGACCGGCTCCACCTGCGTCAGGTCGCCCACCAGGTGCGGGGCGATGCGCAGGACCATGCTGGTCTCCCATTCGCAGGCGTGGCCCATGCGCGTCTGCTTGAGGTCCGGGTGCGCGGTGACGGGGGACTTAAGCGCCAGGTTCCAGTAGGTGCCGAAGAGCAGCAGGAGGTCGCGGCGCGCGCGGTATTTCTGGCGCAGTTCGAAGACGACCTGCTTGCCCGGCACGTCATTGCCACCGTGGCCGTTGAGCATCACCAGCCGGCGGAAGCCATGCGCGATGAAGTTCTCGAACTGGCTGGCCAGCAGGTCCAGATACACGCGGGGCGCGGCGGACATGGTGCCGGAGAAATCCAGGTGGTGGTCGGAATTGCCGAGCCACTGGAGCGGGGCGATCAACACGCGCTCACCGAGCCGGGCCTCGACCCGGCGGACGATCTCGCCCGTGAGCAGGCTGTCGGTAAAGACAGGCATGTGCCGCCCGTGCTGCTCCAGCGCGGCGACGGGGAAGATGACGGGGGTGTCCTTGGAGAGGGCCTGGACTTCGGGCCATTTGAGATCGGCGAGTTGCATGTGTTGCGGGAAAGGCTAGGGATGCGGGCTGCGCGTGGCAAGCAAGGCGCGCGATGTCCCGCTCAACCGAGGGAGAGAAAACCCGCTTTACGGGGAGCGAGGATGGCAGTAGTTTTTACACAGCCCCGGCCCAGCCGATCAGACGTCTTTTGCCCATGCATCAGGTGACTGGTGGTGCAACGGGGCCCGCTGACAATGCAACGAATGAACGAAATGACGCCGACGCCGACGCCACCGAGTCCACGGTGCCGCGCATCCCGTGCCGGTTTTACTCTGATCGAACTGCTGGTCGTCATCGCCATCATAGCGATTCTGGCAGGGTTGCTTCTGCCGGCCCTGGCCAAGGCGAAGGCCAAGTCGGGGCAGGCCACCTGTCTGAGCAACATGAAGCAGCTTGGGCTGGCGTTTGCGCTTTACACTCAGGAGTATGACGATTGTTTTCCCGCCGGGGCGTCCCAAGGCGGTCTGGGTAACCAGTTTGAAGACTGGATTCATTACCAGACAGGTGCGGTGCCCGGGGCCAACAACATCATCGGCGCGCCGCCCCGCCCGTTGAATGGCAGTGTGATCGCCCGCTTCTTGCAGCCCTTGGACGACACCCTCCGCACCGATGGCAAGACAATGTTGCGCTGCCCGATTGACAAGGCCTGGAACCGGCGGACTAATCCTGGAGGACTGCCCAACTATCCCTTCTCTTACACCTTCAATGGCGGCAACGCCCCCGATGGCATCGCCACCTACATTGACATTCCGCGCACCACGATCCGGCGGTTTCGCTCGGCTGAAATCATCCGGCCATCAGACAAATGGATGCTCATCGAGGAACGGGGCGAGCCGGCGGATGGCCAGCGAGAGTATGCCAACTGGGCGGCCGACACGGCCCCCTATACCGGCGGTGGCAATGCGGCCTCCTACGTGGACGATGGCCGCTTCGCCAACATGAGCAACGTCCTGTCCGTGCGCCACGGGCCCCGGGCCTCGGTTGGCTACGGTGATTTTCATACCGAGGCGACGCACTACACGATGATCACGAACAACAACGTCACCATCGGCAGTGCTCCCTGAACCATGATGCGCCCCGCTCTGCTCCTGGTTCTCTGCCTGCTGGTCGCGTCCCCGGGTTGTCGGAAACGTGGTGCCAGTCAGTCCGCGGCTCCGGAGGCGGCTGCTCCAGCGCCCGGCGGCACTCAGGCAGCGGGCGCACCCGCCGCACCAAAAGCCTTCGCGAATCCGCCCCCGTTGCCGCCCAATGCCCCGCCTCCGGTGGCGGAAAGCGTCCAGTTCTACCCGCCCGAGCCGGTGAACATGTATTCCGTGGCCCGGCCGGGCGATTACCAGGCGCAACTGGATGCCTACAACCGCGTGCTCCGGAAATGGACCCAAGGCGCCTCCATCGTGCCCAATGATCTGAACCACCTCATGGGCATCTACAATAGCCCGAAACCACCCCAGCCTCCCGCGGGGCGGCGGCTGGTTTACGACAAGAAGTCCATCACCGTCAGCCTGCAGTAGCGGGCGGGCCGCAGGCACCAGGGCTTACTGATCCGTCCAGTCCGCCCGCGTGCTCGAACCCCAGACAAAGCTGTCCACGGCTCCGTTGATGCGCGCGACGTAGAAGCGGCCATCGTGACGTTGGGAAATAGTGCTGTCGACCGCCGACCAGTAAGGAGTCGTCTCACCATTTACTTTCATCCCAGCCGCTTTGGCCGCGTAGTCCGTCACTTGCGAGGGGGCGATCGTGAGGGGGGTGTCGCCCATGACGATAGGGTGGACGAAACCGCCGGAGTGTTCGAACAACCAGATGGCGGTGTTGGGCAAAGTCTCGATTGGCTTGGCCGCGTTGGAACCAAATGGCCAGAAGTTCATGCCATAGCTGTAGCCTTCCGGGGCCAGCCGGGGATCGGCCGGAACGGCAATGCGGTTCCAAACCCGGGGATTGGTCGGGGTCACCGCGTCATTCGGACATTGCCAGAGCTTCACATCGGGCACGTAAGGCCAGAAGGCGGAGATGCCCCAATAGTAGTCTGCATTTCCCCCCAGCCCCGGGGCCGTGACGGTGGTGTCCCGTGGGGAAATGACCTTGCCGTAGTCGAGCGCGTAGACATTCAGCGAGAGCCCGAAGTTCTTGAGGCTGTTCATGCAGACCGTCCCGCGAGCCTTGTTTTTAGCCTTCGCCAAGGCGGGCAGCAGCATGCCCGCCAGGATGGCGATGATGGCAATGACAACGAGCAATTCGATGAGAGTGAAACCCGCCCCTGTCTTGCAACGCCTCGGTGAGGTTAGCATGGCGGCCACGCTATGGCTCAATCTTGGCAAGTCAATGGCAATCGCTATTCGGTTGCGTTCCGGGCCTTATCCTCCAACCATCCCGCGGCCAGAAACATGCGGCTGTTCCTTATGCGCACCAACTTTGCGAAACCCCTGGTTCCCTTCCTGTTGTCCGCCGCCCTGATAGCCTTCGCCGGTTGCAAGCGTGCCCCCGCCGTGGCGGTCGCCGCGCCGCAGAGCGCCCTGGCCGAGGTGGTGGGCGAGGAGGTCGCGAAGCTCGCCGGCCCCGCCGCCAAGGTCCTGGTGCTTGCCCCTGCCTCCGGCGATCCCGCCGCAGTGTGGCTGGACCCGGTGTTGAAGTCGTTTTCCGCGAGCTTGAAACAGCACGGCGGCGTGACGGTGGCGGCCACGGAAAAAGTAAAAGCCCGTCTGGACGACCCGTCCCCTACGCGCGAGGAACTGACGGCGGCGCAGTTCGACGGTTTCCTGCGCGGCGTCAAAGGCGCGACGGCGATCGTCTCGTTTGTCGGCTTCCCGGTGCTGGACGCGGCCCAGATCGCGGGGCTCAAAGACCATCAGGTCAAGCTGGTCGCCATCTACACCGCCGGTCCCCAGGCGGGGCCGCACTACAAGAAGCTGCTCGAAGCCCGCGTGCTCGACCTGGCCATCCTCCCGCGCATGGACCTGCCTGCCGGGGCCGCGCAGCCACCCGTCACGCCCAGGGATTTCTTCGACCGCCAGTATCTACTGGTCACGCCCGAGACGGCGGCGAAAACACAGTTTTGAGGGTCCGTGAACCACGCTCGGAGTCCCGGCTTCAGCCGGAACGCCGCATGGTTCCTGACGCTTCGCGCACAGCGTCCTAAAGGATCGAACGCCCCGCCGCCTAAAGGCGGGACTCCATACCAATGGCACGCGCCTCAGATCATCAAATCCGTGATCGCCTTGCCGTAGGTGATGGGCACGGGGCGGTTCAGCGTGTCGCGGACTTCCGTGTGCGGGTCGATGCCGAGCAGGTGGTAGATGGTCGCCGCGAGGTCGTCCGGCTTCACCGGCTTGTCCGCCGGATACTCGCCGTGCTTGTCGGACGCGCCATAGACGAAGCCCTTCTTCACCCCCGCGCCCGCCAGCAGCGCTGTGTAGCACTGGGGCCAGTGGTCGCGGCTGATGTTCGAGTTGATGCGCGGCGTGCGGCCGAACTCGCCCACCCAGACCACCAGCGTGGTGTCCAGCAGCCCGCGGGAATCCAGGTCGTTCAGGAAGGTCGGCAGCGTCTGGTCCGTGATGGGCAGGTGGCGCTTCTCGATGATGGGGAACATCCGCGTGTTGTTGAAGCCATGCGTGTCCCAGCCACCCTCGCTCGTGCTTTGCCCGCCGATGTTGTCCGAGAAATAGACCTGCACGAACTTCACGCCGGACTCCACCAGCCGCCGCGCGAGCAGGCAGCTCTGTCCATAGGGCGTGCGCCCGTAGGCGTCGCGGAGCTGGGCCGGCTCGGCCTCGAGGTTGAAGGCCTCGCGCAGCTTCGTGGAGTGCAGCATCGCCAGCGCCTTCGCATAATACGCGTCCAGCCCCTGCGCGGCCGTCGAGTGGTCCATCAGGCGCGTCTGCGCATCAATCACCTGCTGCAGCTCGCGCCGGGCGGCGATGCGGTCAAACGAGAGATTCGCCGGCAGGCTCAGTTCCGGCAGGCCAAAGCCCGGCTCGCTCGGATCACGCAGCACGAGCAACGGGTCATGCACCTTGCCCAGGAAGCTCGCGTGCTGGCCCGGCACAATGGAGCCATCCGCCGCCGTGTAGGGAAACGCGGCGAAGGTCGGGAGATCGCCTCCCTTGAGCGGCGCGAGACGGTCCACCACGGAACCGTAGGCGGGAAAGAGGTCAATCGAGTCCTTCAGCCGCTGGTCATCGGTGGCCGGTGCGTGCCCGGAGAGCGCGTAGTAGCCCGCCGAGTTGTGGTTCTTCATCGTGTGGTGCATGGACCGGATCAGGCAGACCTTGTCCATGACCTTCGCGGTGCGCGGGAGGAGTGAGTTGACCTGGATGCCGTCCGCGCTGGAGGCCATCGGCTTGTGCAGGCCGCGGATGCCCTCGGGCGCGTCCGGCTTCATGTCAAACGTCTCGAGATGGCTCGGCCCGCCCCACTGGAAGAGGAAGATGACGGACTTCGCGCGGGCCGGTGGGTTCTTGTCGGCCCTTGCCTCGGCGGCCAGCAGCTTGGGCATCGAAAGGCCAAAGAGCCCCATGCCCCCGACCTGCAACAGGCGGCGGCGGGTCAGCTTGAAATCGAGCTGGGGCGTGCAGGCGTTCATCGCATCAATGGTCTAACACAGGAGAATGGACGCTGCCGGCGGGCGGGGCTTCAGGCCGCACGGTGGGCACCGCCATCTCGGCTACTTCTTCTTAGGATCCACCGGCGCCTTCGTATTCGCCGGGGCTTTCGCAGCCGCGGGGGGCGCATTGGTCGCGCGCGGGATGTTGACGGTGAAGCGCACCTGCTCGGGGCGGCTCACCACGTGGCTCTTCGCGTCCACCGGAGCGTAGGAGGCCATGCCCGCCAGGCTGATGGGGAAGCCCGCATTGGGCGAGATCACCACGGGCACCTGCACGTTCATGACGTTCTCATAGACCGCCACGGGCTGCGGGATGCCGGGGACGGTCTTCTGGCCGGTTCCGCCATAGGACGTCGGCAGGGTGCGTGCCGCGGGGATCGTGCCGACCTGCACAAAGGTGGGGACGGCGCGTGGGACCGAGGGCCGGTTGGAGTGCAGATAGTAGCCCTCCTGGATCTTGAAGCTCACGGTCACGACCACATTGCTCCCGGGCTGGGCGTCGCCGGCGGTGACCTTCGCGGAGTCGAAGGTGACGACGGTCTGGGCAGAGGTGGAAAGCTGGGCGACGAACAGCGCGCACAGCAGGGGCAGCAGGGGTTTCATAAAATCAGGTTTTTCCAAGGACGGTGCTCAGGCCGGTTTCTTCACCGGCCAGCCGGCGGTGACCATGCCCTTGTAGCCGCCCGCGAGGGACGCCACGTTGCGATAGCCCATGGTCTGGGCGGCGTAGCAGGCCAGCACGGAGCGGAACCCGCCGCCACAATACATGATGATCTCCGCGTTCGGGTCGGGGAACCGCTGCTCCAGATCACGCTCAAGGATGCCCTTGCCGAGATGCTGCGCGGATTCCGCATGGCCGGCCTGCCACTCGGCGTCTTCACGCACATCCAGCAGCACCGCGCCCGGGTTGGCCGCGAGCCGGGCACGGGCCTGGTCCAGGGTCAGTTCACGCACGCCACCGCGGGCTGCGTTGACGATTTTCAGAAAACCGGGCGAGTGGTCCATCCCCGGAACTTACCGGCGAAGCCCCGACGGTCAAAGGATTTTCCCTGTGAACCGCGCTGGCCCCGCTTACGCCGCCGAATTCCCCGCCGTGCCCGCCGTCAACCTTCCTGTGCAGCCACTGACGCGCCGACGAATGCTTCAGTTGAGCGGCGGTGGCTTTGGTGCCCTCGCCCTCAACTCGCTCCTGCATGCCGAGGGCCAGCTCGCGCCACTGGCGGCCAATCCCCTCGCGCCCCGCGCCCCGCACTTCGCTCCGCGCGCCAAGGCCGTCATCTTTCTCTTCATGTATGGCGGGCCGAGCCATGTGGACTTGTTCGACCCCAAGCCCGAGCTGGAAAAATGGCACGGCAAGGCGATCCCCGTCTGGAAGCCCGAGGACGCCTTCATGGGCCGCAAGACCCAGAACGTGGCGATGAAGAGCTATTACTCGTTCGCGAAGCACGGCGCGGCGGGCATCGACATCGCGGAGACGTATCCCTGTCTCGCGCGCTATGCGGACGACCTGTGCGTCGTCCGTTCGCTGCATGCGGAGAGCAACAATCATGGGCCCGCGCTGTTCCAGATGAACAGCGGTTTCACCCAGGCGGGCCGACCGAGCATGGGCTCGTGGGTGACCTATGGGCTGGGCTCGGAGAGCGAGAATCTGCCGTCCTACGTCGTGCTGCTCGACCATCAGGGCGCGCCGGTGAACGGGGCGATGAACTGGTCCAACGGCTTCATGCCCGCCTCGTTTCAAGGCGTGCCGTTCCGCACCAGCGGCGATCCGATCGCCTACCTCACGCCGCCCAAGAACGTCTCCGCCAGCCAGCAGCGCGCGCGCCTCGACCTGCTTCGCCAGTGGAACGAGGAATACGCCGCCGCGAACCCCGCCGAGACCAGCCTGGCCGCGCGGATTTCCTCCTACGAACTGGCGTTCCGCATGCAGATCAGCGCGGCGGAATGCACCGACCTGAGCCGCGAGCCGCAGTCCATCCGCCAGCTTTACGGCCTCGACCGCCCGGTCACGCAGCACTTCGGCCGCAACTGCCTGCTGGCCCGCCGGCTCGTCGAGCGCGGCGTGCGGTTCGTGCAGGTTTACAGCGGCGGCAACGAGGGTCCCAAGGCGTGGGACGCGCATGACGACCTGAAGAAGAATCACGATCTCCACTGCGCCGAGACGGACCAGCCCATCGCTGCGCTGCTCAACGATCTCAAGGCCACCGGCCTGCTCGACACCACGCTCGTCATCTGGGGCGGTGAGTTCGGCCGCTCACCCGTCGCGGAGAATGGCAAGGGCCGCGACCACCATCCCAAGGGATTCACCATGTGGATGGCCGGTGGCGGCATCAAGGGTGGCATGATCCACGGCGCGACGGATGAGTTCGGTTACAACGCCGTCGAGAAGCCCGTCTCCGTCCCCGATTTCCACGCCACGATCCTCCATCAGCTCGGCCTGAACCACGAGCAGCTCACCTACCGCAACACCGGTCGCGACTACCGGCTCACCGACGTGAGCGGCGAAGTCGTGCGCGAGTTGCTGGCCTGAGACCTCAAAAAGGGATCAGCCACAAAAGGGCTCAGAAGGCGCAAAAGGGGATAGAGAGGAGCGCGGCTGTGTCCCGCTCGGTGCGGGATCAGCCGCAGCAACGGCCGAGCGGCAAGTTGCCTCCGTTTACATTTGCCGCATCCGGCGGGGCGCAGCCGCTGCGGCTGGTCTCCGCGACACAGCCGTATCTCCTCCACCTCGGTGACTTTCCCCTTTTGCGCCTTCTGTGCCTCTTTGTGGCCAGACTCTCGTGGCCCGAAAACAC
>CAZOCL010000033.1:0-31174 GCA_964578245.1 uncultured Klebsiella sp.
CGAGGCACAATGCGCGCTGGCTCTGCTCCTGATCTGCCGGACGTTCCCCCTCTCCCAGTGGGAGAGGGCCGGGGTGAGGGCGAGCGCGTGCTGCTCCCGGGAGGGCTACAGCGGCACTTGTCATCAACCCCGTTTACTCGCTGTCTTGAGCTGGGAGAGGCATGGGAGCCGGATTACTTGCTGCTCAAGCCGGACGCCACGACCGGGCGCTTTCATCTGGTCGGCGGCTGCGTGTGTTTTCCGTCCTCGTGGCGGTTTGAGGAGAAGGTGGGGCACCCGTTGGAAGTCATCCACACGCCGGTGCCTCACTTGAACGAGCAACTCGCTTCGCCCATCCATAACTTCCTGAGCCGCATCAAGCCAGGTGCCGCGTGGTGTCGTGCGAACTGGGGTCTGAGCCGCTCGCCCGAGTTAAACCAGCATCCCTCACGCGGCCTGCCCAAGCTGCGTCCGCCGTTGCGCGAAGATCAGGTATGGCTGCGGGTGGAAGATCAGGCGCTGGTCGCGTTGCCCGAGAGTCGCGGCGTGCTCTTTGGCATCCGCATGACGGTCATTCCGCTGGCTGAGGTGAAGCGTCATCCCGTCGCCACCCGTGGCCTTGCCCGCGCGCTGCGCACAATGCCGGATGCGATGCTGGAATACAAAAGCCTGCTGGTGGCGAAAGCAAACCTGCTCGCCCTTTTGGATTCAAACGGTTGACGCAAAGGCGCGAAGGCGCGAAGGCGCGAAAGGGGAGAAGTTTTTGCGTCTTTGCGCCTTCGCGTTGAACTGCGCTGGCTTACTCTGAGATTTCCTCCGTTGGCGGCGTGGCCGGCTTCGCCTTCCGGCCCAATGGCACTTCCGTGCCCAGCATCACCACGCTGACGCCGATGAGCGCGGTGCACATCCACGCCATGTTCGTCATGCCCATGGTGCCGACGAGGTGGAAGGCAATGAGCGGCGCAGCCACGCCACGCACCCCGGTGAAGAAGGTGTGGACGCTCATGTAGTCCGCCACGCGCTCGGGCGGCGCGAACTTGGTCACCCACAAGCTCCAGGCCACGTCTCCGCCGGCGTTGGCCACGCCGAAGATCACCGCGCCCAGCGCGAGGCCGAAGGTGTCCTTGCTCACAAAGAACGACAGGATGCCAAGCGCGAAGCCGACGTTCAGCACGGCGCGCAGCGTGAAGAAGTTCATCCGGTCAAACAGCCAGCCCCACACGGGGCTCATGACCAGTCGAGCCAGGTTGGGGATCACGCCCACCAGCAGGGCGACCGTGGTGACGTCGAGCTTCAAACCGTAGCGTTCGTTGGCGAGATACTCGACGCGCATCGGATACATCATCAGGTTGCCCATGCCCATGAACATCCACGAGATGAGCGTGAGCCGGAACAGCCGGTCCTCGCGCACGTAGTGCAGCCCGCGCAGGGGATGCGCACCCGCGCTCACCATGAGCGGTTCCGAGGGAATGCGTGACTGGCACCACGCGCCGAAGGCAAACGCGACCGCGAAGAACAGCAGCAGGGCGCGGAAGTATTCCATGTGCACCGCGAGCAGGCGTCCGCCCAGTTCATTCGCCAGGGCCGCCATGCCGATGCGGACGACCATGGCCTTCGAGAAGAGCCGGCCGCGCTCCATGGGCGGGTAGTTCGTCTGATACACCTGGGTCATCAGCGGAATGGCAGCCGCGGCGCAAGTGGTCGCGAGGACGCTACCGAGCACATACAACGGCAGCCCCGGGGCAAACACGGCGAGCAGAAGCGAGGCTGCGCCGAGGAAGCCGATGCGCGATGCGGCCTGGGCCACGGGCCAGCCGAGCTTCGTGGCCCGGTTCACGATCAGCGGGCTGATGACGTGCCCCACGCTGCCACCGGCGGCGATGAGCGCCTTGGCCATCGGCCCCGCCTCGAAGTGCCGCACGGCGATGAGCAGGAGGAAGGTCGCGCCCGCCGCCTCCATGATGCCGGTCGTCACGGCGCGGAGGCGCTCGTAATGAAAGGTGATCTGGGTGTGCTGCAGGGCCACGCGGGGAGAATGCGGGAAGGGGAGTGATTAGTAATTAGTAAAACGCGCGGCGGGCGCGGCGGGGGCGCCGTCAAATTATTGAACACCGAAGGAGACGGACTATGAACCCCAAGGCTGGATCGCATATCCTCGCACTGTTTCGCCGTTCTCCCTCACCCCGTCCCTCTCCCAGCGGGAGGGGGCAGGGGTGAGGGAGAGCAGCCACGCACTGCAGAATTACCGCAGGGCAAATCAGCTTTCCGCTGCCGGCAGGTGCGCGGTGCCGATGTCCGCCAGACGGTAGCCGAAGCCGCTGCCGCCCAGCGTGCTCAGGTCCACCTCGCCGTTGCGGCGCTGGTAGAGGCCGGGATGCGTCTTTGCCTCCAGCCGTGAGGCTTCCGGGTAGAACTGCATCGCATTGGTCTCCACGCCCATGATGGTCCCGGCGTGGGCGGCGAGGAGGACATGCGGGACCTGCGCGAGCATGGGGTTCGTCAAGTCCTGCACCATGAGCGTCATGCCGTGCGCCTTGGCCCAGCAGAGGGAGAGCAGCGCGCCTGTCTGGGTCTTGCAGGTCTTGAGCGCGACGCCGGTCCAGCCGAGCTTGCGGCCGAGCGCGACGTGCTCCCAGTCATGCGCAGACTCGTCGAGGAAGAGCGGCTTGCGCGCGCTGACGCTGTGCGTGTCAATGCGGTGCTTCTCCAGGTCGTAGGGAAACGGCTGCTCGACGTAGAGCAACATGCCGTAAATGCGGGGCTGCTCGTCGCGGAGGCGGTCGAGGATTTCGTTCACGTAGGCCGGGTCCTGGACGGTGCAGTTGAAGTCTGCGGTGAGCCACTCGACGCCTTCCTCGATGGCGAGCTGCCCGATTTTCACGGTGCGCGCGTAGTCCCAGGCTGCGTCGGTGCCGCGGAGTTTGAGCTTGAGGCACTTGAGGCCGTCGCGGCGAATCCAGTCGCGCAGCAGCACGGGGTAGCCGTCGTTGGGCTCCTTGCCCGTCAATTCGCTGGCATCAATCGGGTCCACCCCGCCGACGAGGTGCCAGGCGCGCAGACGGTCGGGCCGCTTCGCGACGAGGAAGTCCGCCGGGAACTTGTCGGCGAACGACACGTCCGATCCCGTGACCGGGGTGATGAAGTCCGCCAGGGTGCGGCTCATCCACGGGGAAGTGTAAGTGGAGTAGATCGGGACGCCGTGCAGGTTGCCATAGGCGTCGTGCACGGCGATGTCGAAGAGGGAGCAGCAGACCAGCGCGCCCAGCCAGGGCATGGGCTCGTCCTCCGCCCGGCCGGCGTTGAACTCATTCAGCAAGTTTGGCAGCTCGTGCTCCTGAAAGTCATAGCCCACTTCCATGGGATGCCCAAACTCGGTGAAGGCCGCCCAGGCCTTCGCCAGCCGGCGGCAGAACTCCTTCATCGCCTCATGGCGCGCCTCATAGCTCAACGCGCTGGGCCACACCCAGGTCACGGAAAGCGGCGTCTCGCCCCAGCCTTCGGCCTCGCGTCCCTGCGCGTCGCGCACGGTCACGCGGACTCTTGCGCAGGTCACGTAGCTGACGGTCTCGCCACCGAACTTGAGCGGCATGCGCGTGTGGACGGGGAGGAAATACACGGTGGCGGACGTGCAGCGGATGTCGGTCGTTTTGCTCACGGGGGAAAGCTTAATCCGGTGGTCGAGCCGAATCCCAACCCTTTTTGCGGGGTGCGGGGCGGCGGCACTCTGCGGCGCGCGGCGTTTACGCCGCTTCAACGTCCGCAACGTCAAGGCACTACCTTGCGCCTCGGCGCGACCGAACGCTGAAGCGGCGTAAACGCCGCGCGCCGGAGGCGATGCGCTGGCGCTGGCGCTGGACGAAAAGGCTGGATGAACATTTGACCGGGTCCGGTGCCTCTCCTAGACTCCGCCCCCTTGTTTATGAAGGTTCTGATTTGCGATCCAATCTCGCCGAAGGGTATCGAGCTGTTTAAGCAGCGGCCCGAGTTCCAGGTCACCGTGCTCGACAAACGGCTCTCCGAAGCGGAGTTGCTGCCGGTCGTCGCCGATGTCGAGGCGATGGTCGTGCGCTCCGAGACGAAGGTGACCAAGAAAGTCCTCGAAGCCGCCACCAAGCTCCGCGTCGTCGGCCGTGCCGGCGTGGGCGTGGACAATGTGGATGTGGACGCCGCCACCCAGCGCGGCGTGGTGGTGATGAACACCCCCGCTGGCAACACCCTGACCACGGCGGAGCTGAGCTTCGCAATGATCCTGAACCTCGCCCGCAAGGTGCCGCAAGCGCACGGTTCGATGGTCGCAGGCAAGTGGGACCGCAAACTCTTCATGGGCGTGGAACTGCACGGCAAGACCCTCGGCGTGCTCGGTGCGGGGCGCATCGGCACTGAGGTGGGCAAGCGCGCGCTGGCCTTCGGCATGAAGGTGCTGGCCTACGATCCGTTCCTGACCGAGAGCCGGGCGAAAGCCCTGGGCTTCGCGTTGGCAGCCGATGTGGATGCCATCTATCAGGAGGCTGATTTCATCACCATCCATCTCCCGGTGACGGATCAGACCCGCGGCATGCTGAACACGGCGGCCTTCTCGAAGATGAAGCCCGGCGTGCGGATCGTGAACTGCGCGCGCGGCGAGATCATCGCCGAGAATGACCTGCTGGCGGCTCTCGATTCCAAGAAGGTGGCCGGTGCCGGGCTGGATGTGTTCTGCGTCGAGCCGCTGCCGGCCGACCATCCGCTGCGCAAGCACCCGTCGGTCATCCTTACGCCGCACCTGGGCGCGAGTTCCGAAGAGGCGCAGGAGAAGTGCGGCATCGAAGTGGCTGAGGTCATCACCTCCTACCTGCTCACCGGCGAGGTGCGCAATGCAGTGAACCTGCCGTTCCTGGACGCGCGCACGTTCGAGCAGGTGAAGCCCTACATGGCGCTGGGCGAGGCGCTCGGCAAACTGCTGGCGCAGGTCGTGCCGCAGCAGGTGGACCGGGCGCACATCACCTACGGCGGCAAGGCGCAGGAACTGCCGAACATTGACCCGATCACCCGCTCGGTGCTGATGGGCTTCCTGGCCCGGGCGGCGGTGAAAGACTTGAACCCGATCAACGTGCGGGGCATCGCTGGCACGCTGGGCATCGCGGTGGAGGAAAAGCGTTCGAGCGAGCCGGTCACGTTTAACGAATGGCTGCACGTCCAGCTCTTCAAGGGCGAGGAAAAGGTCGGCTCGGCGGGCGGCACGTTCTTCGGCTCGCCGAACAACCCGCGCATCGTCCGGCTCTTCAGCAACCCGCTGGAGATCCCGCTGCACGGCACGTTCCTCATGTTTAACAACCAGGACCGGGCGGGCATCGTCGGCTACGTCGGCACGTTGCTGGGCAAGCACAACGTGAACATAGCGAACCTGAGCCTGAGCCGCGACCACGCGGGCGGCCACGCGCTCTCGGTGTTCCATGTGGACAGCGAGCCGCCTGTGGAACTGCTCGAAGAACTGCGCCGCGATTCCGTCTTCAGCAATGTCCGAGTCGTGAAACTATGATTCGTGAGGCGGGGTTTGTGGTGCGCGACCGCACTCGAGCCGCGCCGGTCCTGACCACGCACCACGCACCACGCACCACGTCATGAAAGCTACCGCCGCCCTGCTGCTCGTCGCTGCTGCCGCCCTGGCCGCCGACCCCAAGGACCCCAAGTCCGTCAGCGCCCCCCCGCTGCCCAGGCCCGTCGTCGCGGCGGACAACCTGTTTCCGCCCACTGTGCTGGCCAAGGGCACCGGCTTCGAGGTCAACAGCAAGCAGCTTGACGACGCATATCTGAACTTCCGGACCGCCGCCGCCTCGCGCAACCAGGCGCCCCCGCCGGAGGAGAAGCGGCTGGAGGTGGAGCGGAAGCTGCTCGACCGGCTGATCGTGGTGGAAGTGCTCAAGCGCAAAGCCAATGAGACTGACAAAGCCAAAGGCACGGCCGCGGCGGGCAAGCTGATTGAGGAGTTCATCAAACAGGCTGGGTCCATGGATGGCTTCCGGCGTCAGATCCAGGCGATGGGCATGACGGCAGAGGGCTTTTCCGCCCAGTTCGTCGAGCGCGCCATCGTCGAGGAGGTTGTCAACCGCGAGGTGCGCGACAAGGTGACGATCGCGCCGCAGCAGGTGCAGAAGTTTTACGACGACAATCCGAAGCGCTTCGAGCAGCCGGAGACGGTGCGGGCCGCGCACATCCTGCTGGCGACGCGCGACCTGACCACCAACCAGGAACTGTCGCCGGAGCAGCAGAAGGCGCAGCGCGCCCTGGCGGAGAGCCTGCTCAAGCGGGTGCGCACCGGAGAGGATTTCGGCAAGCTGGCGAAGGAGTTTTCCCAGGACCCCGGGTCCAAGGAGCGCGGCGGGGAATACCTGTTCCCGCGCGGCCAGATGGCGATGGAGTTCGAGACGGCCGCCTTCGGTCAGCGCCCGGGCCAGGTCAGTGACGTCGTCACGACCAAGTATGGGTTCCACATCATCAAGACGCTGGAGCACAACCAGCCCAAGAAGGCCGAGTTTGAGAAAGTGAAAGACCGTATCCGCGAAGCCTTGCAGCAGGAGGAAGCGGACAAGCAACTGCCCGCTTATCTGGAGAAGGTGAAGAAAGAGGCGGGGGTGGAGATTCTTGAGGTCAAATACAGGTGACGTGGTGCGTGACTCCGGCAGGGCGCGCTCGGCCTTCACGCACCACGCGTCACGCACCACGCGTCACGCACCACGTCGTAATGCCCCACCGCACCGTCCCCATCGCCCTGACCATCGCCGGCTCTGACAGCGGCGGCGGTGCGGGCATCCAGGCGGATCTCAGAACGTTTGCCGCCTTGGGCGTTCACGGCACGAGCGCCATCACCTGCCTGACGGCGCAGAATCCCAAGGGCGTTTCCGCCATCCAGGCCGCGAGGCCGGCGATGGTGCGCGCGCAGATCGAAGCGGTGTTTGCCGAATTACGTCCGGCGGCGGTGAAGACCGGGATGTTGTTTGACACGGCCATCATTCGCGAAGTCGTGGACTTTTGGGGCAAGCTTGGTGACGCACGTCCGCCGCTGATTGTTGATCCCGTGATGGTGGCCACCAGCGGGGCGCGGCTGCTCAAGCCCGCCGCGCTCCGGGCCATGCAGGCGGAACTGCTGCCGCTCGCCACGCTCGTCACTCCGAATCTGGACGAGACGGAAATCCTCGTGGCGTCGAAAGTGAAGTCCGTGGAGGACATGCGGGCCGCTGCCCGCACGATTCACCAGCACTGGCACTGCGCCGTGCTGGTCAAGGGCGGGCACCTGCGCGGTCTGCGCGAGGCGGTGGATATTTTCTACGACGGGGAGGCGGAGTTGATGCTCTCGGTTCCCTTCGTGCGCGGCGTTTCAACCCACGGCACGGGCTGCACTTACTCGGCGGCCATTGCAGCGGGCTGTGCGTTGGGGCACCCGCTCCCGCAGGCGGTGCGGCTCGCCAAGGAGTCTATTACGCGCGCGATTGCCGGGAGCGTCCGCGTGGGGAGGCACTCGGTGCTGAATCCGTTTGGCTGAACTGGCCACCTGCCAGCACCCGGATGAGCGCGCAGTTGTCGAGCGCGCCAAGACCGGCGGCTTCGGCATCCTGGAGCAGCTCGCGATGGAGGGTGGTGAACGGGAGCTTGAATTGTTTCGCTCCGGCCGCTTGCAGCATGAGGTCCACGTCCTTGAGATGCTGGGAGAGCCGGGCCTGCGGCGTGAAATCCTCGGTCACCATTTTCTCTCCTTTGGTGTGCATGACTGCGGAGAAGGCCTTGCTATCCAGCAGCACTTCCAGGGTGGCGCGACGCGTGAAGCCGAGCCGCTCCGCGAAGCACAGGCCTTCAGCGAGCACGGCGCGGTTCAGCCCGAGGACGAGATTGGTCACGAGCTTCATCCGCGCGCCACTACCGCACGGGCCAACGTGCCGGACACGGGGCGTGAGGGTCTGCAACAGGTCCATGGATGCGGCGAAGTCTTCGGCGGTGCCACCCACCATGGTGAGCACGTCGTTGCCGGTCGCGACCTGCTCGCTGTTGCCGGAGATGGTGGCGTCCAGGTAGCGAACCCCATGCGCGGCGAGGCGGGCGTGGATGGCTTCAGCGTGGTCGGGTTCGCCGGTGGTGGTGTCGAGAATGAGCTGACCGGCGCGCAGGGCAGGGCGGGCGTCAGCTAGGACGAGTTCGGTCTCGCGAAAAGTCGGCAGGCTGAGGAGGACGCGGTCGCACGCGGTGAAGACGGCGCCGTTGCTGCGCGTGACGCGGACGCCGAGTTGCCTGGCCCGTTGGCGGCACGCCGGGGCGACATCGAAGCCAAGGACTAGCCAGCCGGCGGCGAGCAGGCGCTGGGCGAAGGCCTGGCCCATCAGGCCCAGGCCGATGAGGCCGACCTGTTTCTTCTTCGGGGCTGCGCGGTGTTTCATGCGCCGAGTGGAACGGACGCGGTGGGGTTTGAACAGCCCGCTGTGTGCAGTTTCGGGTGCTAGCAGCCGCGTTCATCCGGTCAGGTCAGGGTGAGCAGGCTGACTTCGGGGCGGCAGTTGAAGCGGACGCCGTGGAGGTTGCCGACACCCCGGGTCGTGAAAATCCAGCGGTCACGCCAGGAGTTCAGTCCGGCGACGTAGCGGTGGTCGCGCACCGGTGCGAAGGGCGTGCCGAACCACGGCAGGCGGAGCTGGCCACCGTGGGTGTGGCCGCACAGGGCGAGGTGCCAGGGGAAGTCCGCAAGCTGGTCTTTGCCGTCAGGGTTGTGCATGAGCGCAAGCACACTGGTCCCTGCGTCAGCCGCGTTGCCCCCGAACGCTTCCGTCGGATGCTGTTCGTCATTCCAAAAATCACCGACCCCAACCAGCCTGAGCTTCCGCCCGCGAATCGTGATTTCCTGCGACTGGTTCAGCAAGACCTTGGCCCCGCTGGCAGCGAGGCAGTTGCGGACTGCTGCATGGTCAGCGTGGCCGCCGTAGATTGGGCGCGCGGCCCATTTGCCGCCATCGTGATTGCCCAGGCAGGCGTAGACCGGCGCGGCGGCGGCCAGTGGTTTCAGCACTTCGACGTAGTCGGCGAACTCTGTGAAGTGTTTCGTGATGAAGTCACCGGTGAGACAAATGACGTCGGGTTTTTCCGCAAGGCCAAGCTGGATGGCGTGGGCGATGAACTCCAATGGCACGAAGCCGGACGCGTGGAGGTCAGAGAGGTGGAGGATGCGAATAGGGGTGCGGTCCGCGTGGCCCAGCGGGACGGTGTGATGGGTGACTTCCAGGCGTTTGGGCTCAACCAGGCGCATGTAGGCCGCGCTGAGTGCACCGCCAGTTCCGATGATCCCTGCACCCAGCAGCAGGCGGCGGCGTGAAAGCCAGGTCCGGCGTGTTGGGGTGCTGGTTGGCGGGTTCATGACGCAATCGGACAGCCGCAACCTGAAGGTGGCGGCTACGCGGGGATGAGGTGGCGCTTGAGGATGTTGTAAACCTCGGTGGAGTCGAGCTGGTGCGCGGGCAGGAGGTCGTGGCGCTCGGTGATCAGGATGGGCCACTCGGCCGGGTTCTTGGGGCGGCACCCGTGGGAGCCTTTGACCAGTGAGGCATCGAGGGGGACGACGTCCATCAACATGCGGAAGCCGAGCTTCTTCTTCAGCAGCTTGCCGGCGACCTTGAGCCTGGGCGAGCGCAGCTTGGGGTCCAGGAAGAGTTCCACCGGGTCGTAGCCGGGCTTACGGTGGATGTCCACGCAGCGGGCGAAGTCGGGCGCGCGCTGGTCATCAAGCCAGTAGTAGTAGGTGAACCACGCGTTTTCCTTGGCCACGGCGATGAGGTCGCCGGCGCGCGGATGGTTGATGCCAGCGGCGGTCTTCTCCTTCTCGGCCAGGACTTCAGCAACGCCGGGGGTGAACTCGACGGCGGAGCGGACCTGGCTGAGCAGCGCCGGGTCGTTTACGTAAATGTGCGCGACTTGATGGTCGGCGACGGCGAAGGCGCGGCTGGCACCGGCATCGAGGAGTTCGAGGCCGAGTTCCTCCTTCACCGTCAGCCAGCCTTGCTCGCGGAAAAGGCGATTGAGGTGGATGGCCTTGTCCACGGGGCTGATGCCATATTCCGAGAGCAGGACCACCTGCACGTTGCGCTTCTGGAAGAAGAGGATCAGCTCACCGACCAGGTCATCAATCAGCAGCAGGTCGCGCGCGATGTCGGGGTGCTTGGGGCCGAGGCGCTGGAGGTTGTAGTCGAGGTGGGGGAGATAGACGAGGTTCAGCGTGGGCTGGAACTTGCGTTCGATCCACTTGGCGGATTCGGCAATCCAGCGGGAGGCGCAGTCGGGCGCGCCCGCCGGGGACTGGATGCCGGCATTCGGCCCCCAGAAGCCGGGGAAGGGAAACTCGCCCAGTTCGGCCTTGATCTCCTCGCGGATCGAGTAGGGCCACGAGTAAACATCGAAGACCTTGCGGCCATCCGCCGGATACATAGGACGCGGCGTGATGGACCAGTCGGCGGTGGAATACATGTTATACCACCAGAAGAGCTTGGCGCAGGTGAAGCGATGGTCGCGCGCGCGAAGTTCATCCCAGAGCTTGCGACCATGGACGAGGCGGTTGGACTGCTTCCAGAACTGCACCTCGGCGAGGTCACGCTCATACCAGCCGTTGGCGACGATGCCGTGCTGGGCGGGCTTGGTGCCCGTGAGGTAGTTCGACTGGGCAGTTGTAGTGACGGCTGGGAAGGCGGGGTCGAGGTTCACGACCGCGCCGCGCTTGCGGAAGGCGGTGATGCGCGGGGTGCGGTCGCCGAGGAGCGCCTCGGTGAGGCCGACGACGTTGAGGACGGCGGTGCGGTTCATGAAAGTTCAGAGCTCATTGGCATCCGTCAGCACACGATGCAACAACCGCTGGCTCAAGAAGAAGCCAAACTGTGTGCGGGCCGCTTCCAGGATTGGGCGGATGGCTGGCAGGAGACCGCGTTGCTTGGCCTGGAGCAAAACACCGACGGCTCCGGTGAATTGCAAGCCCCGCTGATGTGCCACGAGCCGGGCCTCGCGTTCATCGAGCAGCAGCAAGTCGGCCTTGAGTTCAATCGCCAGGGCGATGGCTTCGCTTTCGCCATAATCCAGCCCTTCGGCGAGCATGCGCACCTGGCTGGCATCGGACACGGAGACGACTTCGACAAAGGCTGGCAGGGTCAGTTGGGTTTTTCCGACCGGCAGCCCGCGCGGCTGGACGAACTCGGCGGCAACGGCAGGCGGCACCACCACGCGTCCATATAACTCACGCAACAAATTCGCCCGGCCCACCGCCGCCAACGTCCAGAGTGCGGAGGTGTCGCTGACGACGATCACCGTCCCTCCAGCAGGGCGATGGTTTGCAAGTCTTGCTGGTATTCCTCCAGCCCGTAGCTGATGGGGATGCCGTGCTGAGCGAGGAGGCTCCGGAACTCAAACCGGTCCATGCCACATAACTCCGCCGCCTTGCCGGAACTGATGTGTCCGGCGAGGTGGAGCCCGATGGCGAAGCTCAACGTGCGCTGTTCCTCGTTCAGCCCCAACCGGTCGGACAGTTCAACGGCTGCGTTCATGTCGGCAGTATAAGCGCACTGCGTCAGCCCGCAACCGCGACGATCTTGCGCGACCGCGCCGCGTGCCGCTCCTGCAGACGGTGGATGGACTCGACGACTTTGGGCAGGTGCATCTCATGCACCTCGATGCCCTCGCCGATGGCGCGCAGCAGGGTGATGGTCAGTTCGCCGCCGAGGTGCTCGCGGAATTCGGTGAGGCCGGAGAGCACCATCAAGTTGTCCGCCGAGTCCGTGTGCAGCAGTTCGGAGGCGAAGAGATCGAAGCCGAGCTGCTCCAGCAGCACCAGCACGCGCTCCGTGCTGGCGGCGTCCAGCAGGCCAACCTTCTTGGCGTAGAGCACGTCCAGCGCGATGCCAATGGCGACGGCCTCGCCGTGGCGGAGCTTGTATTCGGAGAGCTGCTCGAGCTTGTGGGCGGCCCAGTGGCCGAAGTCCAGCGGGCGGGCGCTGCCGAACTCAAAGGGGTCCCCACTGGTGGCGATGTGGTTCAGGTGCAGCTCGGCGCAGCGGTAGATGAGGCGCTGCATGGCGGCGGGCTCGAACGCGGCCAATGCCTCGGCATCGCGTTCGATGGCGCTGAAAAACGCGGCATCCCGGATGCACGCCACTTTCACCGCTTCGACATAGCCGGCGCGCTGGTCGCGGGCCGTGAGCGTGGCCAGAAGCTGGAAGTCGTTGATGACGGCGAACGGCGGGCAGAACGTGCCGATGAAGTTCTTTTTGCCGAAGGCGTTGACGCCGTTCTTCACGCCCACGCCGGAGTCGTCCTGGCTCAGGGTGGTGGTGGGGATGCGCACATGGCGGATGCCGCGGTGCGCGGTGGCCGCGGCGAGGCCGACCATGTCCAGCAGCGCGCCACCGCCGACGCAGAGCAGGTAGGCGTGGCGGTCAATGTGGAAGCGGTCGATCTGCGAATGGATTTCCGAGACGTGGAAGTAGGAGTTCTTCACCCGTTCGCCGCCTTCGATGACGATGGGGGAACGGACCAGTTCCAGCGCGTCGCCGTGGGTGCTGAAGTAGTCCGTGATGGCGCGTTCGAGGCCGGGCTGGGATTTGGCGAGCGCCTCGTCCACGACGACGAGCGCCTTGCGCCGGGTCCGCCCGCCACCGCCGACGAGGACGTCGCGCAGCATGGGATTGGCCGGGTTGAAGACGCCCTGGGTGAAATGCACCTGATGACGCCAACTGACCTGAATTGTCCGTTCAATGCTTGGCACGGGCTGAATTTGCAATGCGTCGGGGACGAACGCCAGCGGGAATGATGTGGGGGCGGACCAAGCCTTTAAGGGACAGGCTTGGCAGGCGGCTGGTTGGTGGCGGCGAATGCTTCAAGCCAGGTGACGATCGCTGTGGCATTGCTGGAACTGGGGGCGAACTTGCGTGCTATATCGAGTGCGGTCTCGTCGAAAAATGAGACGACGGTCAGGTCAGCGCCGTTAGTCGCGAGCATTTGCACCAAATCAAGTCGACTCTTGGCCGCCGCAAGGTGCAACGGGGTTATTCTTGTGGGATGACGCTCGTTCACCGAGAGACCGCGGCCGATGAGAAACTGAAGCATATCCGGGTGTCCGCCTTCAACGGCAGCGCCCATCAGCCAAGTTTCGTAGCCTGCTCCGTCCGATTGCAGTCTTACGCCTCGCGTTTCCAAGGCGGTCAGAAAGTTAGTGTCGCCAATCCCGGCGGCATGGTGCGTCAGAGCACTCAGCGGCCAGCCGCGTGCGACTTTCCCCTGTAGGTTCGCCCCAGCGTCCACGAGCAGCCGCGCCGCGCCCAGGTGCCTTCTCGCCGCAGCATGGATGAGCGGGGTTGCGCCCGAGGTTTCCAACGCCCAAAACTGCTCCTCCCGTTCACCCTCCGGGGACGTCGGAGAGGGAGCCGGTTTCCCCAGCGCGATCAAGGTCACCTCGAGGAGACCGCCAGTCGCTCGTTTGGATGCGTTGGTTGAGCCGGGAGTGTCAATCCACTCCGGGTGCGCGGCGAGGAGGCGGCGCACGGTGGCTTCGTCGCCATCGAACGCGGCCCGGCGGAGGGCGATGGGCGAGTTTCCGCCAGAGTTGCGCAGGATATCCCAGGTGCTTAACGCGAGCAGGCTGGCGACCACCACGACGACCAGCCACAGGCCGCGGCGAGATGCCTTCGGTTCTGGTTGCGTGGGCGTCATGATCAATAGCTAAACCACTAACCGGCACTGACTGGCACTAATCCGAAGGGTGATGAGGGATGCGCGCATGTGCATTTCAGATATTAGTGCAGGTCAGTGCCGGTTAGTGGTTTCTTGCTGTTGGCGACACTTCATTGCGGCTGAGTTCTACTTGATCACCGCGCTCCCGACCTTCGGTCCGGCGATGAAGTAGTGGAGCGTGTTGGTTGCCTCGTCCGTGACTTTGAAGAGGTGGCCGGCGGTGGTGAGTTGGGGGAAATGTTCGGCCTGCCGCAGCTTGCGCTGGAAACGGGCGGCTCCCTCGTTGTCCACCCAGAAGACCAGCACGAGGTCCTTACGAGCATTCTGAAAAAACAATTCGCTTCGCCCGCCCTGCTGTTCGGAACGCCAGTTGGCGCGTTCGTCGGGTGCGTGGGGTGCGAGAGAGCGGGCGTTGGTCGGGGCCATGGTCACTTCGCCGCGGCGGAACTTCTCCTGCCATTCGGTCAGTTCCTTGGGCCACTCAAACCGGCCCGCCTTGCTGGCAGCAAATCCCGCGAAGTGCGGCGAAGGTGGCTGGCGTGTGGAGGGCCGGGCGTAGCGCCACTCGCGGTCGCCAAAGACCTCCTCGCAGAGCTTCGCCAGGCCGGGGTCGTATTCCTTCAACTGTGGTCGGGTGTGGACGTGGTTGTGGTCGTGGTCGTTGACGCGGTTGGTGTCGAACCACGACTGCGCGCCCTCGGCGAAATACTCGGAGGGGTTGGTGCCGGCGTATTTGTTCTTCCAGAGGCCGGCCTTGGTCGCGGCGTCGAAGGCGGCCTGGAGGCGGGTTTGAAACGTGGGATCGAGCGTGTTGACGCCCATTTGGTGCACGGCGTGGGCGAACTCGTGGATGAGAATATTCTCGGCAGCGTAGGGATCACCGGGCAGGCAGAGCAGGTTCTCCTCGCCGCAACTCACGGCGGGACGTGAACGGCTCGCGCCGAGACCGCGGGCGCGCTTGTCCCAGTAAGGCTTGGGGTAGAGATCGCCATGCTCCGGGATGTCCGTGGTGAACTCGCTGGCAGCCATGATAGCGAAGCGCACCTTGTTCTTCGCCATCGCCGCCAGAATCTCCGGGCGGTGGCCGATCATCTGCAGGATGAGAAACTTCGCTTCCAGGAGGGAGACGTCGTTCACCTTCGCCGAGCCGACGACGGGCAGGCCACCCGCGCTGACGAACTTTTGGTAGTGGGCCGCGAGTTGAAACTCCGCGCGCACACCATCTGGCACGGGGGTGGCTGGGCCCGGTTCTGCACTCGCGAGCAGACGGAAACCGGGCAGCGTCACGGCCAGCAGGCATCCCAGTGCGGGGGCCAGACAACGGCACAGGGACAGGGAGGATTTTTTCATAGGGACGGACGAATTATGCCACGACTGGAGGACGGCTGCCAATGGGGGAGAAAAAAAAGAGTTGCCCCCGCCACGTCGGTTTTGCTAGCAAACACCCTGTTTTCTGATCAATTCAGGTCAGCAAACACATATTAGAACACTCAAGGAGTCAAATGAAAGCCCTGCTCAAACCGCTGCTCGTCGCCACCCTCGCCGCCGCCGTCATGCTCGGCGTCCCCACCACCTCGTCCGCGCAGGACAAGAAGGATGAAAAGAAGGCCGCTGAGAAGACGCCGGAAAAAGGCGGGGAGAAGGCCAAGGGCGGCGGGTTCACCGGCAAGGCGGTGGCGGTGGACAAGACGGCCAAGACGGTCAAGCTTTCGGGCGAGAAGGGCCGCGTCATCCAAATCACCTCGACCACGAAGATCACCAAGGACGGCAAGCCGGCCATCCTGGATGACCTGAAGGATGGCGACGAGGTGTCCGGCGGATACAAGCCCGGGGCGGACGGCAAGCTGGAAGCCACGGTGCTGAACATCGGCAAGCTGCCGGCCAAGAAAAAGGAAGAGAAGAAGGACGAGAAAAAAGAGGAGAAGAAGTAACCTCCAGCCAACGCATTTGAGGGGCAGGCCGACAGGGCCTGCCCTTTTTCTTTTAGTTGGGCAGCGGAGGGGCCGTCGCAGCACGCCGGGTCGGAGACCGGCGCTCCGTCCAAACACCGAAGAGCATGGGCGCACTAAAAGCGGGTTGGGGTGATACCAACTGTGGGAATAGTTTGGTAAAACGAACGTGCGGAACTTCGTGGCCGTTCACCCTCACCCCGGCCCTCTCCCAGCGGGAGAGGGCCGGGGGGAGAATTCCCGGAACTGAAGCCTCGTGCTGAGAACCCCTGAACCATGCGCCGGTGGCTTGCAGCCACCGCGTTGCGGGTGGATACCTTGAAGCCGGGTTCGTTCTGCTGTGGCCCACGGTCGGCGGCTGCAAGCCGCCGGCACGGGTTCAGGGGGAGGGAGAGCGCGTTCAATCGCCCACGGCAAGGATTCGCCCAATGTATTCCAGTAAGTTGGTATGACAGGTGGCGTGCGGAGGAAGGGGGGCGCGTCTTTCGCTCCAACGTCTAGCCCCCTCACCCCAGCCCTCTCCCCCGATGGGGGAGAGGGAGAAGACATCGTGGCGCGGAGGGTCGTTCGCTGGAAAGATGGCGTCGCCGATGAGGAAGACGGCGAGCGCATTCCGTGGCTGGCTGGAAATCCATTTGCGCCACGCCATAGTGGGAGGCGGGCGGGGGTGGGAGAGTGCGCGGGTGGAAGATGCGCAAGTCCGTTCAAAGTTCAAGGGGCGGCGGTGGTCGGCCAGGAGCAGGTCGTGCGGGTTGGGCGTTCGCATGTCCTACAAAGCGGTGGAGGGCCACCGCACTCCAAGACGTTGCGCGGCCACGGCTGCGAAACGGCCTTCGGTGGGCCACGGTGTTTTACCAAACGAAGCCATTTTGAAACTGCACTCTGAAAGTGAACATTCGGGCTTTGCGGATGACGCGGATGGGCAAGGGCGAGTGAAAGCGCGTTGTGTTGCGGTCGCGCGTCCCAAAAAGCGGTGGAGGGCCACCGCACTCCAAGATGTTGCGCGACCATGGCTGCGAAACGAACTGCGGTGGACAACAGTGTTTTGCCAAACGAAGCCATTTGGAGCGCAGGGGTGGTCATCGTGAAACGTATGCAACCATTTGAATTCAGACAGGATGTGAAAGAAGCGCGGAGTCTTGAACGTGGTGAAGGGCGGAGGGATTCTGCAAAACGAACCCATTTGCCAGGCTGGACCGACGCTCCGCGCAGGGTTGGGGTGGTGAGTCAGGAATTTCAGATTCGAGATTTCAAATTTCAAAGGTCCTGGGTCAAGGGAGTGGCGGGAAAGACCGAACTTTCAAGAGAGGAATTATTACCAAACGAACCCATTTGCCAGGCTGGACCGACGCTCGGCGCAGGGTTCGGGGTGGTGAGTCAGGAATTTCAGATTCGAGATTTCAAATATCAAAGGTCCAGGTCATGCACTGGCCGAGGGAGTGGCGGGCAAGACCGAACTTTCAACAAGGGATTATTACCAAACGAACCCATTGGGAAAGCGGTCAGACGGCCCGGCTCAGGAACCGCGCACGGAGTCTGGGCTTCGGGCCAGTGGAACGCCGCTGGGGTCCAGACGCTGCGCAGAAGGTCCACCGACATTCGGACACCCCGCCGGGCAAGCGAGGACGCTTGCGGCACGGCCGGCCGGAGGCCGGCGCTACGTAGCCCGGTGTCCTCGCCGGCTCGGCTTCTGCGGCGTTTCAAGATACGCCCGCCGGACTCCAGGCTGGCAGTATTTGATTGCGGCTGTCTCTGGGAGTTGGGACAACACGATGGTAGCCCGAAGAACTGGTCCAGCCTAGCGTCCGCCCTATTTGTGCCATGAAGCCTGCGATCCTCCGCCTCCTCCTGCCTGCCGCGCTGCTCGGTTGCCTGGTGGTCCCCGCCGCGCGGGCCGACTGGCCCACGTATCTGCACGACAGTTCGCGCGTCGGCCACACGCCTGCGCCGCTCGCCGCGCCGCTCACGCAACGGTGGATGGTAGCCTCGCCAACCGCACCGCAGCTTGCCTGGGCGGGCGAGGACGGACGGCTCTTTGAAGGGGTGGAGATGCGGAACCGCATCCGTTTCGACGATGTTTTCCATGTTGCGATCGCGGGCGGGCGGGCCTTCTTTGGTTCGTCGGTGGATGGCCGGGTCCAGTGCCGGAACCTCGCGACCGGCCGCGAGGAATGGGCTTTCTTCACCGACGCTCCCATCCGCCTCGCGCCGATGGTCGTGGGTGGCCGGGTGTTCATCGGGTCGGATGATGGCCATGTGTATTGCCTTGAGGCGTCCACCGGGCAGGTGGTGTGGAAGCTCCGCGCGGGTCCGAATGACGAGCGTATCCTTGCGCGCGGGCGGATGATCTCCCGCTGGCCGGTGCGGACGGGCGTGCTGGTGGATGAGGGGGTGGCGTTCTTTGGTGCAGGGGTCTTCCCGCACGAGACCATCTATCTCTACGCGGTCGAGGCCGCGACGGGAAAGGTGATCTGGAAGAACGACCGGATCAGCCAGGAGGATGCCGGGCGCAACGACCTCTCGCCACAAGGCTACCTGCTCGCGACGAAGGACACGCTCTTCGTGCCCTCGGGCCGTTCGCTCGCGTCCACCTTCAGCCGCCTCACTGGCGAGTTCCTGAACAAGCCGGCCCCCGGCTGGCGGGCCGAAGGGCAAATTGGCGGCACACAGGCGTTTCTGGCGGATGACCAGATCTTTGCAGTGGGGGAACATCAGATTCTCGCGCTGGACCAGGCGAAGGGGAAGTCCGGCTTTGGCTGGTTCCAAGGCCGGCAGATGACGCTGGCGGGGGACATGGGCTACATGGCAAGCGGGCGGGAGGTGACGGCCGTGGACCGGGTGCGCCATGCCGAGGGCACGCGCCAGCGGCACAAGCTCGAACTGGCCATGAAGAAGCTGGAGACGGATTTGAAGAAGCATCCGGCGCTGGCGGAACTGAAGGTGGTGCAAAAGAGCGAAGCGGATTTGAAAGAGGCGCGCGAGGAACTCAAGGCGCTTGAGGCGGGCGGCAAGAAGCTGTCCGAGGAATACAAGGCCGCCCAGGCTGAGATCGTGAAAGAAGAGAAGTCGCTGGCCGCGGCTGGAGCGCGCTACGAGACGAAGCGCGCTGACTACCAGAAGAAGAAGGACCAGCTGGCCGAGGCGAAGAAGCAGGTCACGAGTGCCGCCGACGTGGGCGTGAAGTGGCGCTGGCCGTCCAAGCACGATTCCGCACTCATCCTCGCAGGCAACACGCTGGTCGTGGGTGGCACGAATGAAGTGGTGGCGCTGGATGCGGAGACCGGCAGGCCCCTCTGGAAATCAGCCGTCGAGGGGGATGTGCGTGGGCTGGCGGTCTCGGACGGCCATCTGGTGGTGAGCACCACGCAGGGCAAGGTGTATGCCTTCGCCGAGGCGAGCCGCAAGGATCTGCCAGCGGTGATGGACACCACACCGAAAGTCGTTGCCGATCCGTTTCCACCGGACGCGCTGTCCGGCCAGTATGCCGCTGCGGCGGAGAAGATTCTGCAACTGACGGGCATCAAAAGCGGCTTTTGCCTGGTGGTCGGCAGCGAGCAGGGCCGGCTCGCGTATGAGCTGGCCAAGCGCAGCGAGCTGGTCATTTACGGGGTCGAAGCGGACGAGGGCAAGGTGCAGTCGTCACGCGCGGCTTTGCTCAAGACCGGCCTTTATGGCTCGCGGGTCACGGTGGACCGGCTGGACCTGGCGGTGATTCCGTATGCGAGCTACTTCGCGAACCTCATCGTGTCGGATCGCGTGCTGCTCACGGGCGAAGTGCCGGGCATCCCGACGGAAGTGGCGCGCAACCTGAAGCCCATCGGAGGGACGCTTTGCCTGGGCGTGCCGGACAACACGCCGGATGCGGTGAAGGCCAAGGCGCGCCAGACGGTCCCCGCGTGGCTGGCGGCGACGAAACTGGCGGATGAGAAGGCCGTCCTCACGGGTGAAGGGAATTGGTCGCGGCTGGTGCGCGCGGCGCTGCCCGGGGCGGGCGCGTGGTCGCACCAATACGGCAACGCGGCGAACACCTCGAGCAACGAAGACGAGCGCATCAAGGGCGGTCTCAGCGTGCTCTGGTATGGCGATCCCGGTCCGGGCCAGATGGTGAACCGCCACGCGGGCGCGGTCGGGCCGATCTCGGTGAACGGGCGGCTCTTCATCCAGGGCGAAGAGTCGGTGCTGGCCTACGATGCCTTCAATGGCCAGTTCCTCTGGGAGTGGAAAAACCCGGGGGCGCTCCGCGCGGGGCTCAAGCGCGCCTACGAGCCAGGCAACATGGCCGCGAGCGACGACAGCCTGTTCGTGGTGATCGAGGACACCTGCGTGCATCTCGATGCGGCCACCGGCAAGATCCGGCGCACTTACCGCCTGCCCAACGCCCGGGCGAATGATCCGCGTCAGTGGGGCTACATCGCCCTCAAGGACGGCGTCCTCTTCGGCACCGCGACTGACCGCAAGCAGATCACCGCCGAGCAGCAGCGGCGCGGCAAGATCTCCTCCGGCGCAACGGACACGGTGTTCGCGCATGACACGCAGACGGGCGCGCTGCTCTGGGCACATCAGGGCAAGAGCATCTCTCACGTCGCCATGGCGGTCGGCGACGGGAAGATCTTCTTCGTGGACAGCTCGCTCACGCCGGAGCAGCGCGAGGAGTTCCTCCGGCAGGACAAGAGCGCGCTGGCGAACCTGACCGGGGCGGCGCAGAAGCTGGCCGAGGAACGCGTCAAGAAGGCGGACCTGCGCATGGCGACCGGCCTGGACGCGCGCACGGGGAAGCTGCTCTGGGCGAAGCCCGTGGATGTGACGGACGCGAGCGACATCGGCGAAGGCGGCGGCAGCCTCACGATGATCTATCACAACAACCATCTCGTGCTCGGGGGAGCGAACGCGAACGGGCACTACTGGACGCAGTTCCTGGCGGGCGAGTTCAAGCGCCGCCGGCTCGTGGTGCTCGACTCGAACTCCGGCGAGAAACTGTGGGCCAAGGACGCGAACTACCGCCACCGCCCCATCATCATCGAGAATGAAATCATCGCCGAGCCGTGGGGCTACGACCTCTACACGGGCAAGCAGAAGATGCGCACGCATCCGTTGACCGGGGAGCAGACGCCGTGGATGTTCGCGCGGCCGGGCCACCATTGCGGGGCGATCTCGGCGACGCCGAACATGATGTTCTTCCGCTCGAAGTTCACCGCGTTCTACAACCGTGACACCGACGAAGGCACCGAGCACTTCTCGGGGCACCGGCTGGGCTGCTGGATCAACACCATTCCCGCCAACGGCCTGGTGATGGTGCCCGAGGCGAGCGCCGGCTGCATCTGTCTCTTCTCCATCGCGGCGACCGTGGTATTCGAGCCCCGCAATGACCGGATGCAGTGGGGCGTTTATAGCGCGAGCGGCGCGACCCTGCCGGTGCAGCACATGGCTTTGAACCTGGGGGCACCTGGTGACCGCCGGGACGCGCATGGCAAGCTGTGGCTTGGTTATCCGCGCCCGTCCTCGCGCGCGGGCATTGACCTGCCGTTGAACCTGAAGCCGAAGTTTGTGAAGACCGGTGAGTTCTACGCCCTCAATGAGACCTCCACTCCGGTGGCCGGGACCGATACGCCGTGGGTCTTCACCTCGGGTGCGCGCGGCCTCACCCGCGCGGACGTGCCGCTGATTGGCAAGGGGCAGCCTCCCGCGACCTACACCGTGCGCCTCTATTTCATGGCGCTGGCAGGGGACCAGCCCGGCCAGCGGGTCTTTGACATCAAGCTGCAGGACAAGACCGTGGCCAAGGGCTTCGACCCGGTGGCCAAGGCTGGCGGCCCCCAGCGGGCCTTCATGGTGGAGTTCGCGGGGATTCCAGTCAGCGGCGATCTAGGTCTGGAACTGGTTCCTGCCCAGGTCGCGCCCGACCCGGCCCACCAACCGCTCCTCAGCGGCCTGGAAATCCTCCGCACCAATGCGAAGGAGATCACCGATCGCGTCGCGGCCCGCTAGCAGCGGCGGCCACTTTGGACGGGAATTACTGGACTTGGCGAGGGTGGTGGGCTACCGGTGTCACGACAGCAATTGAACTGGCCAGTCGCATCGCAGGGCGTTCTGGCAATCGAATCCTGCGAGCATCCCTACTGGTTTATGGCACAAGTGCTCATTGCGGACGACGAGGAGGGGCTAAGTTCCCTGATGCAGCGCATGATGACGACGGCAGGTCATGACGTGCGCGTGGCACTGGATGGAAACGAGGCGCTCGCGCAACTCAAGGTCGCCCCTGCCGAGGTCGCCATCGTGGACCTGTTCATGCCGGGCAAGGACGGCATCGAGACCATCCAGGAAATCCGGCGACGGCATCCCACCACCAAGATCATCGCCATCTCCGGCGGCTCGCCCATGGCGGGCGCATCCGTGCTGGCGGTGGCTGGAAAGCTCGGCGCGCACATGACGATGAGCAAGCCCTTCACCGGGGACGAGATTCTGCGGGCGGTCAAGAACGTGCTGGATAATTAAGCCGCAGGGTGGTCGTGCTGTGCCGCTTTGGCACAGGCTTGGAAACTCTTTACTCACCTGTCACAGCGCGCGCTGACACGGGAGCAGCAGATCATGCGTTTCAAGGCCATTTTTCGGGGTATTGGAGCCTTCAGACGATGGCACGGAGAGTGTTAGTCAAAGGTGGTGTTGGCACTTCGCAGCCTGACTGGGCGCGCGGAGATAAGATGCCGGCATGGCGAAACCGGGCGGCGGTGTGAACCGGGTCGCCACATGACAAACGCCGCAACAAGAACCAAGCACTATGACTACACTGACTCGTTGGAATCCATTCAAGGAAATGGATGAGATGCAGGGCCGCCTCTCCTCACTGCTGGGGCTGTCGCCGACGCGCCTGCACGGCGGCAAAGAGGAAAACCTCGCCGTCGCCCAGTGGGCACCGCTCGTGGACATCACCGAAGATGAGCGCGAATATCTCATCAAGGCCGAGCTGCCCGAGGTGAAGAAAGAAGACGTGAAGGTGACGGTCGAGCACGGCAACCTCAACCTCACCGGCGAACGCACGCTGGAGAAGGAGGAGAACGGCCGCCACTACCACCGCATCGAGCGCAGCTACGGCAGCTTCCTGCGCAGCTTCGTCCTGCCGGATGACGCGGACCCGCAGAAGGTGAACGCGGAGTTCAAGGACGGCGTGCTGCGCGTGCGCGTGCAGAAGCTCGAAAAGGCGCTGCCCAAGAGCGTGGAAATCAAGGTGGCGTAAGCGCCATCGGAGTCCGACGCTCGACTGAAAGCGCCGCTCGTGAGGGCTACTTCGCCGGGGCGGGTTTCACCCCCGCCTCGGCGAGCTGCTTGGCGAGCAGGTCGGCCTCGGCGGTCTTGCCCTGGTCGCGATAGACGCGCTGCAGCACAGCCATCGTTTTCAAGTGGTCGGGGTGGTTTTCACCGACGGCCTTGGTGATGATCGCCTGACGGCGGAGCAGCAGGGCCTCGGCGGCGGGATACTTCTTCAGATCGGCGTAGTGCTTGGCAAAGGCCAGCAGCGGATTCTTGAGCAGGATGCTGTCCTTGCCTTCGACATCCTCAATGAGCTTCACGAGCTTCTTGTAGGCCTCTTCCGCGTCCTTGTATTTCTTCCCGGAGTGCAGGGACATGGCCTGTTCGAGACGGATCTGCATCACGCGCGGGTAGTCGGGAACGAACAGGCTAGTCCGGACCCGGTTGGGTTCGGTGAACCTTTTGGTGTAACTCACCGTGCCCAGGATGCGGAGCGCGGACGTATAAAGTTTGTCCGCTTCATCGAAACGGCCCGCGATCAGGCTGTTCCGCGCGAGCGCTGCCTGGCAGATGCCGACCACGGGGTTATAGGAACTGGTCTTCCATTTTAAGATGCGTTCGACACGCTTCAGGAGCGCATCCGCCTCGGCGGATTTCTGCTGCTCGCATAGGTTTTGGCCCAGATAAAACGCGCATTCCGCCGTATTGATGTCGTTCGTGCCCAGCTTGGCCTCACGCAAGGCGAGCGCTCGGCGCAGATACGGTTCGGCTTCCGCGAACTGCTGGTCCGCCTCCTGGATGCTGGCGGCCAGGAACAACGTCTCGATCAGGCGCTGGTCGGCTTCCCCGAACTGCTCTGCCACTGCGAGCGCCATGCTGGCGAACTGGTTGGCGTCCGTGAAGCGGCGCGCCTCCGCCGACTTCGTCGCGTCGTCGCAATATGCTTTCCAGAGCTTGGCATCTGCCGCATGAAGGTTTGCGGCCAGCACTAGCAACGCGGCGCAAGCGGTTCCGATCATCTTTCCAAGGCTGTTCATGTGTATGTCTCCGGCAAGGTTCCCCAAATCCGGGCGTGGTCGTAGCAAACCGGTGGCGGGCAGGCAAGCTGCCATTGTAGCAATGGCTGGCCTACGGCCTCCCCACTTCGTAATAACGCCTTAACTCCGCCGCACTGAAGGGCCGGGTGGCCACCAGCAATTCGTCCATGGCCCCGAAGAAACCATAGTTCACCCCCTGCCTCGCCTCGGCATCGGTCAGACCGAGGTTGCCGAGTGAAAGATACGCGAGCGCGAGCGGCGGGCCAGACGGAAGCTTCTGGCGCGAGACGGCCACGCCATTGATGAACTGAGTCAGCTCGCCCCGTGCGGAGTCGTGGACAGCGGCCAGGCACAGCCATTGCCCCTGTCGCTCCGGGGTCAGCAACGGAGGCGAAAAGCTGGCTTCCCATTGCGGCTGCCCCGAGACGATCCCGCGCAAGAGGCTGAAGCCGAGCTGGCCGTTGGCCTTCATCTCCCATCGCAGCGGCCGTCCGATCGCCGGATCGGTCGTCACGGGTGCCGGTGATTTTTCCTCCAGATCTCCGCGCTGAGGCTCCTCGGTCATAAGCAGGGCCGTGATCGGCTGCGGCAGCGCATCCACGCGCACCCAGGCGAGCACGGTCAGCGAGGTCGAAGTTCCGGGCACCCGGAGCAGCACCCGCTGGCCCCGGCCCCGGAACTCCAGCGCGCCTTTGGCCGGCCAGCGGCCTTGCGACCACCGCGCACCAATGACCTGTCCGTCGCTGCCCGCCCCGTCGCCGCGCACCCGGTTACGCAGGGTCGCATCCAGCGGGGACTGCTCCTCGAAATTGAAATGGACACGGACCGACGGGTCACTGTCCAAGGCATCCGCCGCCGCGCGCCAGGCCAGCAGCAGCCGCGCGGCCTCGGCCTGCTCGCGCTCGCGGACCCGCTCCATCGCCGGGAAATCCTCCGGTCGGAACGGCGTTTCGGAAAAGCCAGTGTCGTCCAAACGGCGCGCCTGCTTCGCCGCGAGCTGGCTGGTCTCGAGTTCCCCAGTCCGCCCGATCACCAGTTTGCCTTGCAGCGCGTGGACTTCCTGCTCGCCGGATTCGGTGACCTTCACGCCGAAGGAGTTGCCCTGGTTCACCACGGTCAGGCCCGGCGTGAGCAGCCGGAAGCCCCGCGCCGATTCGCCGAGTTCGCAAGCCACCTTCCCCACGAGCAGAAACGCCTCGCCGGACGAGCGCAGCTCAATCTGCGCCGGGCCTTCCACAAACAGTCGCGCACCGGAGAAGAGATCAATCTGCACCGTGCCCAGCGCCAGCCGCAGCCAGCCCGCTGGCAGTTCCGCGCCCTCCTGACGGTCCGGCTCGCCATCCGCCCAGGCCGCCTCGACGACGTGCGATAACATCGCTATCGCCGGAGACTGCAGCGTCGCCCCGCCCGTCGCCGAAACCGGCAACACCACCGGCTTGCCCGAATCCCCCGCCTGCTGCACGGCCAAGAATACGCCGACGGCGACCACGGCGAAACCCGCCACGGCCCACCACGGATTCCAGGTGCGTTTGCGTTTCGGCGTCGGCATTTGCGCCAGCCGCGCCATGATGGAGTCCTCCAGCCCGGGGCCTTCCTCTTCCGCTCCCATTGCCTCCTCCAGCAGCGGCCAGCGCGGCTCGGCGGATTGCGCGGCCCGCACGTAGCCGTGCATCTGGATTTCCTCCACGAATTCACGACGGAAGGCATGGTCCGCCCGCAGCCGCGCGAGGAGTTCGTCCCGGCGTGCAGCGGACAAGTCCGAGTTGCGCAGCCAGGCGGCGACGAGGTCTTGCAGGTCCGGGTCCATCACGCGCCTTTCCGCGCCATGCACTCGCGCAGAAGCTTGTGCGCGCGATGATTCGTGACGTAAACCACGGCGACCGACGACTCCATCGCCTCCGCCAGCGCCTGGGCCTTCTGGCCTTCCAGCCCGCCCTGGATGATGCGGCGCATCTTGTCCGGCAGCTTGCTGATGCAGTGCAGGAGCCGCGCAAGCTGCTCGTCCTCCACGGCCACCGCCGCCTTCTCCATGTCCGCCTCGACGACTTCGTTGACCTCGGACCGGAAGCGTTCCATCGCGTTCTCGCGGCGCATCCGGCTGCGGAAATACATCTTCACTTTGTTCCGCGCGATGCCTCTCAACCACGCGCCAAAGTCGTCGCCCTTGCGGAAGGAGCCGAGGTTTTCAAAGGCCGCAAGGAACACGTCCTGCGCCAGGTCATCCACGTCATCAAGGTGGTAAAGCTGGCTGGCAATGAACCCGCGCACGCCCAGCCCATACTCGCGGACGATGTGGCGGAAGGCATCGCGATGCCCGGCCAGCACCTCATCAATGGCGGCATGGAGCGCGTCAACGTTGTGGTCCATCGGGGAGAGTTTGCCACAGGCAGCAAAAACTTACACGCGCCAAAGCGGCGGGCACCTAACCACACGGCGACGCGTCTTCGTAGCGCAGGCCGCTGGCCTGCCGTGCCGCCGGCGTCCTCGCCGGCCCGTTGATCCCAGGCGTTCGAGCGCGCGGGCCGGCGAAGACGCCGGCGACACTGCAAGCCGGAGGCTTGCGCTACGTGGCTCACGCCGGCGGCAATATCTCCACGATCTCCGCCAGCGGCCGCTGCTGCGGGTCCCACAGGGTGTTCCGCCGGCCGTAAAGCCACTGGGACTTGTCCAGCTTCAGGGCGGTGTTGATGAAGTCATCCGAGAAGACGCGCAGATAGGCTTTCGGGCGGCTGGTATGCGTGAGGGCGTAAAAAGAGAGCAGCGTGCCCAGCGGACGGCGCTCCTCCAGAATCTCTGTGCGGGCGGCGGGCGGAAACAGGGCGAGGTTGATCTTGATGGCGCCGAACTCAACCGGCTTGTCCGACTTGTCGAGCAACAGCACCACTTCGCGGAAGTAAAAGTCCCCGCGCTGTTGACGGCTGAGCACCTCGAGGTGAATCCGCTCGGCGTGGAACTTCTCCAGCGTTGGCGTCATGTCGTCCTGATGCACGAGCAGGGACTTGTAAGGCTCCGGAACGTTCTCGCCGGCCACGGCTTCGATGGGCGGCAAGGCACGGCCCGCCTGGGCATAGAAGTCGTCCAGCGGATAGGCGATGGGGAGAACTGTGGGAGATTGAGGCATGAGGGAAAACGTTCAACGTCCAACATTCAACTTTGAACTGGCAACGGCGGACTTCGCCGTGCGGATACTCTTGGCGAAGATGCAAATCAACTCTTCTGTTTCGCTGACCGATGCTTCAACCGGCTTGGCCTCGCGCGTAAGTGGAACGCGGAGAATGAGCCGCAGCCAGCGACGCGATTCGCGCAACTCCTTGAGGCAAATGCTGAGTTTGTGAACGAAGTCATCACGCGACTCCGCCGCCTGCGCCTCGCCATGATTCGGCAGCGGCGATGTGCCCGACCGGAGCAATTGTCCAGCAACGTGGTTGCCAGCGCGGGAATGCGGCAGCCGCTCAGTCAGCCGAACAATTTCAGCCGCGTAGTCCAGCAACCGTTCCTCCAAGTCAAAGGGGCCGGTGCGTGCGCCAGCTTCCTTTGAACGTTGAGCGTTGGGCGTTGGACGTTGGACGTTTTCCATTTTCGGTTCAGGCATATCTCGTCGAGCGATGCTCCGGCTTGAAGAACTCCATCAGCAGCCGGTCCACCTGCAGCAACGCATCCCGCGTGAGCACGATGCGGTCCCCATCTACCGTAAGGCAGCCCCAGTCCTTCAATAGTGCAAGCGGTCCAGCGAACTGCTCCAGCGGGTCGGTGCCGAACTTCGCCGTGAACTGGCTGCGGCTGTTCGCACCCAGCTTGAGCATCAGCATGAACTCGCGGATGTAGCGCTCGTCGTGTTTCGTCGGGTAGGCGCGGAATATGGGCAGCTCGCCCGCGTTCACCTTGGCCAGATACGGGTCGAAGTCCGCCTGGTTTTGGTAGTGGACGCCGTTGATGTGGCCGAAGCTGGCCACGCCCACTGAGAGCAGGTCCGCTCCGGAGAACAGCCCCTCGCGGTAGAGGAACTTCACCTTCGCCGGGTCACGCACGACCGTGCTGGTGCTGTTCACCGCATAGCCCACTTTCTCGAACTCACGGAAGGCGTAGTCCACCCAGCGACGCTTGGTCTCCCAGTCGGCCACGGGCGCGACGAGTTTGCCCTGCGCCTTCATCTGCTGGTAGATGCCCGTGTTGTAGGGCACTTCCATCTGATAAACCGTGAGCGAGTCGGGCTGTAGCGCGACGGCCTTCGCCACGGTTTCCACCCACTTCTCCTCCGTCTCCTCGACCATGCCCGCGATGAGATCAATGTTGATCTGCGGGAAGCCGATCTCCCGCGCGTAGGCGTAGGCCCGGGCGATCTCCTTCGAGCGATGCGCCCGCCCGTTGATTTCGAGTATGTGGTCGTCGAAGTGCTCGATGCCGAGCGAGAGGCGCGTGACGCCCAGGTCGCGGATGGCGTGGAGTTTGTGGTCGGTAAGCGTGCCCGGCTCGGCCTCGAAGGTGACTTCCTGCGCCTCGTCCCACGGCAGCAGGCGTTTCATGCCATCGGTCAGGTGCTTGAGCTGGTCCGGGCTGAGATAGCTGGGCGTGCCGCCGCCGAAGTAGATGAACTTGGGCTTGCGCCCGCCGACGAACGGCTTGCCCGCATACATCTCCAACTCCTTCAAAACGGCCTCCACATAGCCCTTGATGGCGGTGGAATCCTTGTCCGTATAAACCTTGAAGTAGCAGAAGTGGCAGCGCTTCCGGCAGAACGGAATGTGCGTGTATAAGCCCAGCGGCACCCCCGCCTGCGGCGACCGCTCAATGGCTGCGGTCAGCTCCGGCACAAACTCCGGCTTCCAAAACGAAAACGGCGGATAGTTGGTGACGAAGTAATTCCCCGCCGTGGTCGCCAGATGGGCGGGCGGCGGCGCGTGCTGCGCACCGGGCGGAAGGGGGGCGATGGTGATGGTGCTCATGCTAGGCAGGGCGCTGGGATCGGCGTGAAACCCAAGCGGACGGGAGACTCACTATCCGCGTTGAGTTGTCGAAGGTAGTCTTCTGAAAGTCGTTCGCTGCCGGGGTAAAGCTCGAAGCTTCCATCCAGCAATCCGCGAATGATCTGGCTGGCGCTCAACTCGAGAAATCGAAATTCATCGGAGCGGTCGGGGAAGTAGATGGTTGGCCATTCGTCAGGCGCACCTTTGGACAACCAAAAGATTCGTCCTCCGTTGCCAGTGTAAGCCCAAGGGATGATACCACCTGCGGCTGGATAAATGGGAAAAGGATAAGTCTGTCCTTGAGCCTGTAACTCACTGGCCATCATCCGTTCCGCTTCAAGGGCGCTCCAATCGTCCCCTTCATTGGAGCCGCATTGCTTTACCAAGTTCCTGCCAAACTCAGCCGTGAACGGATTACAAACCACCAGTTCCCCTCCATACCACATCCCCGCCCCATAGGCACTGATCAAGGCCACATAATCGCTTGGGAGAGTCAGCCGAAGCAATCGCTGCACTTCACGCCACGCCTCCGGACTTCCCGCTTCCCAAGGTTTTTCGGGGGGCGGCTCCAGCATGCAGATTGCTGTGATTGCGTTTCTCATTTCCCCTTCACCCCAAAACAATACACGCTCCCGTCATCGCTCCCGATGATCACCTTGCCGTCCGCAACCGCAGGGGAACTGGTGAGACCCTGGCCGACTTCGTAATTCCACAGTTCCTTGCCGTCCGCCAGCGAGGCCAGGTAAAGCCGCCCGTCCTCTGAGCCGAAGACGACCTTGCCGTCGCAGATGACCGGCGAGCTGTCCACCTTGCCCCGCGTGCCGAAGACCCAGATCACGTCGCCGTTGTCGCGGCGGACGCAGTGCAGGCGCTTGTCCCGGCCGCCAAAGAGCACGCGATCCTGCGTCACCGCCGGGGAACTGAAGTAGGGGAACGCGCGTTCCTTGTAAGTCCAGATGTTCGTGCCCTTGGCCAGGTCAATGCACTGGTAGGCGTTCTCGTAGTGGCCGAAATAGGCACGCCCGTCCACGAGCGCCGCCGAGCCAGCCACATAGGCCCCGGCCTCGACCTCCTTCACCTGCGTGCCGTCCTTCAGGGAGATGACGTGCAGCATCGCGTCGCAGCCGCCGAAGACGGTCACGCCCCGGTCCACGGCCGGTGCGCCGTTGATGTAGTTGCCCGTCTCGTAAACCCAGTTGGACTTGCCGGTCACGGCGTCCAGGCAGTGGAGCTTGAAATCGTAGCTGCCGAAGAGCACCCAGTTGGACTTGCCGTCCGCCGACTTCGTCCAGTTCGGCGCGCCGAGGATCTTGTCGCCAGTCTCGTGCTTCCAAAGCTGCTTGCCGGTCTTGGCATCCAGGGCGTAAGCGATGGAGTCACTCGAGCCGATGTAAACACGCCCGTCGAGCACGAGCGGGGAGGATTCGATGGACGCGCCGGTCTTGAAGGTCCAGTTCGTTTTCCCGGTCGCCAGCGCGAGGGAATACACCAGCCCATCCTCCGAGCCGATGAAGACGTTGCCACCCACGATCGCCGCCGAGGACTTCACCGCGCCGCCGGTCTTGTAGCTCCAGAGCAGGTCGAGCTTCTCAGACAGCTTGCCCGCGGCGAGGCCCTGCAAGTTCTGGCCGCCCCGGAACATGGGCCAGTCCGCAGCGAAGGCTGGCAAGGCAAGGAGTGTGAACGTAAGAACCCAGGCGGCGATGGCTCGCAGGAGCGGCGAGTGAAGCGGTGTCTTTTTCATGGCCGATGACAAGGCGAAGCATCGGCCAGCCGAGGGGATTTGGCAACCGGTTATTACCTATACGTAGTAATTGCCTGCCAGTGTAGCGCCGGTCTCCGACCCGGCGAGTTCATATTGAATCGAACTCCGAAGGGAAGCGCCGCGAAGGAGGGCTGAGGTGAACGGAGCGCAGCGTTCGCGCCGTAGGAGGCCACGGAAGCGTAAAGTGCGTTCAAACCACCACCGGCGTGCGCACGTTTTGCGGCTTGAAAGCCGCGCTCCCCGCCTATTGCAGCCCAAACGGCATCCGCCCGACCTTGGTCCCCAGTTCCACCAGGCGGTTCCGCACCATGTCGGTGCTGGTCTTTTCGTCGAAGGTGTAGCCAGGCAGCGTCTCGAAGGAGCGCGGCACGGCGCAGTAGTCCGAATTCACCATCACCCCGAGGAACTCCCCGGTCTTGCTCAGCACGATGTCACCGGTCGAGGGCGAGAACTCGCCATTGAGCACGCGGCTCAGGATGCGGTTCTTCATCTTCACGTAGTCCGGCGTGCGGG